>CAZZVT010000024.1:19031-29176 GCA_964657545.1 uncultured Jatrophihabitantaceae bacterium | reverse complement strand
ATGCGCTGGTGGGACGACCTGTGGCTCAACGAGTCCTTCGCCACGTACGCCGCGACGTTGTGCCAGTCGCGCGCCACCCGGTGGACCGACGCCTGGACGACCTTCGCCAACGCCGAGAAGTCGTGGGCCTACCGCCAGGACCAGCTGCCCTCGACGCACCCGATCGCCACCGACGCCCCGGACGTGCAGACGGCCGAGGTGAACTTCGACGGCATCACCTACGCCAAGGGCGCCAGCGTGCTGAAGCAGCTCGGCGCGTACGTCGGCGTCGAGGCGTTCCTGGCCGGGCTGCGCGACTACTTCCAGGAACACGCCTACGGCAACACCACGCTGGCCGACCTGCTGCACGCGCTCGAGAAGTCGTCCGGCCGCGACCTCGGTGAGTGGTCGAAGCTCTGGCTCGAGACCGCCGGCATCAACACCGTCCGCGCCGAGTTCAGCCTCGACGCCGACGGTGCGTTCACCGCGTTCGAGATCGTGCAGTCGGCGCCCACCGAGGTGGCCTCGAGCAACACCCTGCGTCCGCACCGGCTAGCTGTCGGGCTGTACGAGGAGCAGGACGCCCGGCTGGTGCGCACCCGTCGCATCGAACTCGACGTCACCGACGCCCGCACCCCGGTGACCGAGCTCGTCGGCGTCGCGCGTCCGGCGCTGGTGCTCGTCAACGACGACGACCTCACCTACTGCAAGCAACGCCTCGACGACGACAGCCTGCGCACGCTGCGCTCGGGCGGGATCGCGAAGCTCGACTCCTCGCTGGCCCGCGCGCTGTGCTGGTCGGCGGCGTGGGACATGACCCGCGACGGCGAGCTGGCCACCCGCGACTACGTCGCCCTCGTGGTGGCCGGCGCGCAGCACGAGACGGACATCGGCGTGATGCAGTCACTCACCCGCCAGGCGTTGCGGGCCCTCGAGATCTACGCCGACCCGCAGTGGGCGCCGCAGGGCTACGCCACGCTCGGCGAGGCTGCCCGCTCGGCGCTTGCGGCCGCGGCGCCCGGCTCGGACCAACAGCTGGCCTGGACGCACACCCTGCTCGGCTCGGCCCGCACTCCCGAGCAGATCGCGTACGTCCGCGAGCTGTTCGACGGCAGCACGGTGCTCGAGGGCCTGGCCGTCGACCACGAGCTGCGCTGGTCGATGATCATGACGCTGTCGGCGCTCGGCTCGGTGACCCCTGCGGAGATCGAGGCCGAGCTCGTACGCGACCCGTCGGCCGCCGGACAGCGGCATGCGGCGACGGCGCACGCGCTGCAGCCCACGGCCGAGGCCAAGGCCGAGGCCTGGCACCGGGCCGTCGACGACGACACGCTGCCCAATTCCATGCTGGAGGCGATGGTCGGCGGCTTCTCGCACCCGACGCAGGGCGCGCTGCTGACCCCGTACGTCGAGCGGTACTTCGCGGTGATCGCCGATGTGTGGCAGCGGCGCACCAGCGAGATCGCCCAGGGATTGGTGGTCGGGCTGTTCCCGACCTGGACGTCGACGATCACGCAGTCGACCGTCGACGCGGCCGATGCCTTTCTCGCCCGTCCGGACGTACCGACCGCGCTGCAGCGCCTGGTGCGAGAGGGGCGCGCGGACATCCAGCGCGCCCTGCACGCGCGGGAAGCCGACCTCGCGGCCGGCTGAGCTGAGGACCGGCTAGCGCGAGCCCGCGGCGTCGGCCAGCATCCGCAGGCCGGTGACGATGCCGTTGGTGAGGTCGCCGTTGCCGAACGCCCCCCGCATCGCGAGCGCCGACAGCGCGCAGGCACGGTTCGGCAGGCGCTTGGCGGAATCGGGGCCGGTCACGATGTGCAGCGTGCGCTGCCCCGGCGAGACGGCCACGAGCACCGAGTCGTCGGTGAGCCGCTCGAACAGGGCCTCGGCGTGCGCGCGGGTCGGGGCCTTGAGCTCGCCGACGTAGACCGAGAACGTCAGGCCCGTCTCCCGACTCGACAGCGTGATCGCCTCGTCGAGGCGGGCGAGCTGACGGCTGGTGAAGGCGCCGTCGCCGGCGATGTTGCCCCGCGGGCCGTGCTGCAGCTCCTGGTGCTTGACCCTGACGACCTCACCACTCACCGCTGGCACCCCCGGTCGCGGTCGTCGAGGTGACCGGCGCCGAACCCGACGGGACGTCCGGGTGCGGGACGTACCAGGCCGGTTCGTAGTCCCACGCCTTGCCCGGCCGGTACCGGTTGGGCTGGCGGGCCAGCGACTTGCCGTACACGGCCAGGAAGAGGAACAGGATGATGGCGGCGGGGATACCCACGAACACCAGCAGCGTCTGGACGACAGTCACCGCATCAATGTAGCGAACCGGAGCTGACACCCGGCAGTGCGTCAGGCCGACCAGATCGGCGGCCGGCGCGCCGCCCACGGCAGCGCCGTCTCGAGCTGGGCGGCCAGCGACAGCAGCAATTGCTCGGCGCCCAGCTTGCCGACCACCATGATGCCGATCGGCAGGCCGTCCGGGGATTCGTAGAGCGGCAGCGAGATCGCCGGCTGCCCGGTGGTGTTGTACATCGCGGTGAACGGCGTGAAGCGCTTCTGCCGCTCGAAGTCCTCGGCCGGGTCGACGCCGTCGGTGAACCAGCCGACCGGGCGGGCGGTCATGGCCAGCGTCGGCAGCACCACGACGTCGAGATGCGCCGACGCGGCGAGCCCCCTGCGTGAGTGCTGCCCGAGCATCCCGATGGCCTGGGCGAACTGCGGCCCGCTGATCGCCGCTCCGCGGGCCCGCAGGTGCCTGGTCAACGGACGCAGCAGGTGCTCGCGATCAGGCGGTACGGGCGCCGAAGCGGCCGACACCGCCCACGCGGTCTCGAACAGCGGTACCGCCTCTCGCGGGATCGGCGTGGCGGTGTCCTCGAGTTCGTGGCCCAGCCCGGCGAGCAGCGTGCAGGCCTGCTCCCACGCGGCGCGGACGGCGGGCTCGACCTCGCAGTCCATCGGCGAGTCGATCAGCCGGCCGATCCGCAGTCGACCCGGGTCGCGCCCGCAGGCGGCGAGGAAGGTGCCGTCCGGCGCGGGCAGCGCGTCGGGATCCCCCGGCTGCGGCCCGGCGACCGCGTCCAGGAAGGCGGCGGCGTCGCGGACCGTGCGGGCCAGCGGCCCCAGCACCGACAACCGGGTGGCGTCGACGTCCAGCGGCCCGCGGGACACCCGTCCCCGCGTCGGCTTGAGCCCGACGAGGCCGCAGACGCTGGCCGGGATGCGGATCGAGCCGCCGCCGTCGCTGCCCTGCGCGAACGGCACGAACCCGCCGGCCACGGCCGCTCCCGCACCGCCGGAGGATCCGCCGGCCAGCCGTCCGGTGTCCCAGGGCGTGCGGGCGGGCGGGCCGATGTCGGTCTCGGTGTAGCAGGGCAGGCCGATCTCGGGCGTCGAGGTCTTGCCGACGCTGATCGTCCCGGCCGCCCGCAGCAGCGCCACGACGGTGTCGTCGTAGTCGGGCACGAGATCGGCGAAGGCGGCCGAGCCGAGCTTCGTCGCGACGCCCGCGACCATGTTGAGGTCCTTGATCGCGGTCGGGACCCCGAGCAGCGGCGGCAGCTCGCCGCCGCTGCGCACCAGGTCGTCGGCGGCCGCAGCCTGTGCCCGTGCCCGATCGGCGGTGACGGTGACGAACGCCCCGAGCTGGTCGTCGAGGCGGGAGATCCGATCGAGCGCGTGCTCGACGAGCTCCGTCGCACTGACCTCGCGCCGCCGGACGGCGGCCGCGGCCTCGATCGCGCTCAGGTCGTGCAGGGCCACCACGTGCGTGACGCTAGCCCGTCCGCACAGGGCTCCTCGGGGACCCATACGCTGGGACGTACCTCGGCCCGACGCCTCGGGCCCGTCGCAAGGAGCGTTGCGCATGGCCACGGCCGCACGAACCGACTACGACCGGTGGCTCGACAAAGGGCTCGCGCTGGACATCACGCGGGGCAAGCCCGCCCCCGAGCAGCTGGCGCTGTCCGAGGGCCTGCTGACGCTGCCGACCGACCGCTCGGCCCTGCTCGTCGACAAGGACACCCGCAACTACGGCGGCAGCGCGCTCGGCCTGCCCGCGCTGCGCGAGATCTTCGCGCCGCTGCTGCAGGTGCCGGCCGACCAGCTGGCCGCGGCCAACAACTCCAGCCTCGAGCTGATGTACCTCACCGTCGCGACGTCGTTCTTCCACTCGCCGACGCCGGGTGCGCCGGCCTGGAAGGACGCAGCGACGCCGACCTTCCTGTGCCCCGTGCCCGGGTACGACCGGCACTTCGGGGTCTGCGGCGACCTCGGCGTGAACATGCTGGCCGTCCCGACCACCGTCGACGGCCCGGACATGGACGTCGTCGAACGTCTCGTCGCCGAGGACCCGTCGGTCAAGGGCATGTGGATCGTGCCGAAGTACAACAACCCGGTCGGCTGGACCTGCAGCCCCGAGGTCGTGCGGCGGCTGGCGGCGATGCCCACCGCCGCAGACGACTTCCGGGTCTACTGGGACAACGCCTACGCCGTCCACGACCTCACCGACACCCCGGACTCGCTCGAGGACTTCCTGGCCGCCTGCGCCGCTGCCGGCAACACCGACCGGGCCTTCGTTTTCGGCTCCACGTCCAAGATCACGTTCGCCGGGGCCGGTGTCTCGTTCCTGGGCAGCTCGCCGTCGAACATCGCCTGGTGGCTGCAGAGCGCGGCGTTCCGCACGATCGGGCCGAACCGCATCGTCCAGCTGCAACACGCCGAGTTCTTCGGCGACACCGACGGCGTGCGCGCCCACATGGCCAAGCACCGCGAGATCCTGGCGCCGAAGTTCGCGGCCGTCGAGGATGCGCTGTCGGCACGCCTCTCGGGCGTGCCCGGCACGTCGTGGTCGAAGCCGAACGGCGGCTACTTCGTCAGCCTGCAGGTTCCGCCCGGCACCGCGGGTCGCGTGGTCGGGCTGGCCGGCGACGCCGGTGTGAAGCTGACGCCCGCCGGTGCGCCGTTCCCGAAGGGCATCGACCCCGACGACAGCAACATCCGTATCGCGCCCAGTTTCCCCGGCACCGACGAGCTCGAGCAGGCCCTGGCCGTCGTGGCCGACTGTGTCGTCCTTGCGGCGGAGGAAGCCACAGCCGGCTGAGCGACGTCAGACGGCGGACGCGATCGCAGCCGTGGTGAGTCCCAGGTAGCGGTCCCACGACGGTTCGCGCGCCGCCCAGCCCATGACCAGCGCCACCGTGGTCGGCGGCTGAACCGGCGGTGCGGGAAGAGCCCAGCCGATCTCGGCCAGCAGGCGGTCGCCCTTGCGGTGGTTGCAGCGGGCGCACGCTGCGACCACATTCGTCCAGACGTGCTGGCCGCCGCGCGAGCGCGGGCGGACATGATCGATCGTGTCCGCGCGGGCGCCGCAGTAGACGCAGCCGTGGGCGTCGCGGTCGAGCACGGCGCGACGGGTCAGCGGGACGTCGCGGCGGTAGGGCACCCGCACGAAGCGGGCCAGGCGCACCACCGTGGGGATGGGTACGTCGAGCCGCTCGGAGTGCATGACCCGTTCGCTGGTCTCGACGACCAGCGCCTTCTCGGCCAGCACGAGGACGACCGCCCGGCGCAGCGGCACGACGCAGAGCGGCTCGTACGTGGCGTTCAAGACCAGCGCTGCACCCATGCGTCACCTCCAGCTGTACCTCGTAGTCAACCTGACGTACGGCCCGTGCGCACATGTTTTGAGGCAATGCCCCCAGGCGCCCTGTTCGTGTCCACGCACCACACCGGCCGTGGCATGGTGGTGCGGATGACCGGCTCACGATTCCCCGACCTCCCGAGCACGTCCTCCGGCACCTCCGTCGACGTGGTCGCCCTGCCGAAGTTCGTGCACGATCACAGTCACGCGTTCTTCGAGGTGCCGATCCGCATCGTGGCGGTCATCGTGGTGACGTTGGTCATCCGGGCGCTCGTCCATCGGGTGATCAATCGTGCGGTGCATCCGGTCCACAGCGGCGTGCCCCGCATCCTGCGTCCGTTCCGCGAACGCATCCAGACCAGCGCGCTGCTCGAGTCCTCCGGCCTGCTGTCCGAGCGACGCGCGCAGCGCGCGAACACCATCGGCTCGGTACTGAAATCGGCCGTGTCGTTCCTGATGTTCGTCATCGCGTTCATGCTGATCGTCAGCCTGCTCGGCTTCGACCTCGCACCGTTCATCGCCGGCACGTCGGTCGTCGGCGTCGCCCTCGGCTTCGGCGCGCAGAACATCGTCAAGGACTTCCTGTCCGGGATGTTCATGATGATGGAGGACCAGTACGGCGTCGGCGACGTCATCGATTTCCAGCTCGCGAGCGGCACGGTCGAGGCCGTCGGGCTGCGCAGCACGCGGCTGCGTGACGTCAACGGGACGGTCTGGTACGTGCGCAACGGCGAGGTGCTGCGCGTCGGCAACAAGAGCCAGGGCTTCGCGTCCGTCGTGCTCGACATCCCGATCGACGCCTGGGCCGATGTCGGGCTGGCGTCGGAGGCGCTGCACGACGTCGCGACGGCCATGCGCGCCGAGGAGGACTGGGAGCACGTCTTCCTCGGCGACCCCGAGGTGCAGGGCGTCGAGTCGTTGACGCGCTACGAGACCGTGATCCGGCTGGTGGCCAGGGTGCGTCCGCTCGAGCAGTGGCGCACCGCGCGCGAGTTGCGCCGCCGGATCCGCAACCGGCTCGACGAACTCGACATCGGCCACCCGGCACCCGACGGCGGCTCGGAGGTGCATGTGTCGCGCGTCGACCCGGACTCCGGACTCCCCGCGCCCGTCGCGCCGCCGACGCCGGATCCTGCCGCCCCGCCGCGGGCAACCTGACTCAGGCCAGTGCCTGCAGTGCCTCGAGCACGCCGCGGTGCAGCGTCGGGAAGACGTAGTGCATGGTCAACATCGTCGACACCGGCACCTTGGCGTGCACGGCCAGCGTCAACATGCCGATGAGCTCGCCGCCGTGCGGGCCGCACGTCGTGGCACCGACGAGCAGCCCGGTGTTCGCGTCCTGCACGACCTTGATGAACCCGGCGTTGCCGACGCCGTAGATCCACCCGCGGCTGTTCGACGCGATCTGCTGCACACCGACGCGGACGTCGAGCCCGGCGGCGCGTGCGTCCTGCTCGCTCATGCCGACCCGGCCGATCTCGGGGTCGGTGAACGTCGCCCACGCCAGCGCGTCGTAGCCGCCGAACTGTTCGTCCTTGCCCAGCAGGTGGGCGCCCAGCACTCGGGCCTGCCACACCGAGACGTGGGTGAACGGACCCTTGCCGGTGACATCGCCGATCGCGAACAGCCCGTCGATCCCGCTGCCGTCGGCGTCGGCCACCCGCATATGGTCGTCGACGTCGAGACGGCGTGCCGACGGGTCGAGGCCGATCGTCTCGAGCCCGACGTGGTCGAGGTTCGGGGTGCGCCCGGCGGCGAGCAACAGCTTCTCGGCCGTGACGCTGCTGCCGTCGGCGAGCGTGACCTCGACACCCTCGCCGGACGCCGCGACTCGTACCACCGCCTGCCCGCAGCGCACGGTGATGCCGTCGTCGGCGAACACCTGCTCGAGCACCTCGGCGGCCTCGGGCTCCTCGCGGGCCAGCAGCCGCGGACCCTGCTCGAGCAGGGTCACGGTGGTGCCGAAGCGGGCGAAGCCCTGTGCCAGCTCGCAGCTGATCACGCCACCGCCGAGCACGACCATCGAGCGGGGGGCCGCCGTGGTGCGCAGGATCTCGCGGTTCGTCCACACCGGCCCGTCGACGCCGATCTCGAGGCCGTCGAGCCCGTCGATGGGCGGGATGCTCGGCCGGGTGCCGGTCGCGACGGTGACTGCCGCAGCGCTGTGCGTCTCGCCGTTCACCTCGACGACGATGCGGCCCCGGTCGTCGCGACCGGCCAGCTGCCCGGTGCCGCGCCGGAACGTGACGCCCGTGCCCTCGAGCCGCTCGACCGCGACCCGGTCGTCCCAGTTGTCGGTGGCCTCGCGGCTGATGCGCTCGGCGACGACGCCGAAGTCCGGCTCGTCGGAGGCGTGCCCGGCGAGGTCGTCGACGCGTCGCGACTCGGCCAGGACGTCGGCCGCCCGCAGGATCATCTTCGACGGGATGCACCCGAAGTACGGGCATTCACCCCCGACCAACCGTTCGTCGATGCCGAGCACGCTCCTGCCGGCCTTCGCGGTCTGCTCGGCCAGCTCCTCGCCGCCCGGTCCGAGCCCCAGCACGATCAGATCGAAGTCCATGGACGGACCGTACCCACGCGTCGGGGACAATGGCGGGGTGGTAGCAGCGGATGAGGAGCGGGCGGACACCTTCTACGCCGCGGTCGGCGGTGAGAAGACGTTCCGGCGGCTCGTCGAGGCGTTCTACGCCGGCGTCGCGCAGGACGACATCCTGCGCCCGCTGTACCCGGAGGACGACCTGACCGACGCGGCCGAGCGGCTGCGACTGTTCCTGATGCAGTACTGGGGCGGACCGACCACCTATTCCGAGCAGCGCGGGCACCCGCGCCTGCGGATGCGGCACGCCCCCTTCCCGGTCGGCGTCGCGGCCCGCGACGCATGGTTGCACCGCATGCGCCACGCCCTGGACACGCTGGCCCTGCCCGCCGAGTACGACGCGACCCTCTGGAGCTACTTCACGACCGCCGCGGACTCGCTGCGTAACCTGCCGGGGTGACTTTCCCCGCATCCGACACCCGCCCGTGGTGGGCGTCCGCCGTGTTCTACCAGGTCTATCCGCGCAGCTTCGCTGACGGCAACGGCGACGGCACGGGCGACCTGATCGGGGTCCGGCAGCGGCTCGATCATCTCGTCGACCTGGGTGTCGATGCCCTGTGGATCTCGCCGTTCTACCGCTCACCGATGGCCGACGGCGGCTACGACGTCGCCGACCCCTGCGACGTCGACCCGATCTTCGGCACGCTCGCCGACTTCGATCACCTGCTCCAGGACGCACACGCGCGCGGGGTGCGCATGACGATCGACATGGTGCCCAACCACTTCTCCAGCGAACACCCGTGGTTCCAGGCTGTCGTGGCCGGTGACGCCGCGCTGCGCGACCGCTTCGTCATCCGTCCCGGCCGCGGCGCTGACGGCGCCGAACCGCCCAACAACTGGCCGTCGGTGTTCGGCGGGCCGGCCTGGACGCGCCTGCCCGACGGCGACTGGTACCTGCACCTGTTCGCGCCCGAACAGCCCGACCTGAACTGGCAGGACCCGGCCGTCCCGGCCGAGTTCGAGCGCGTGATGCGGTTCTGGCTCGACCGGGGCGTCGACGGGTTCCGCATCGACGTCGCGCACTCGATGGCCAAGCCGGCCGGGTTGCCCGACCTGTCGCCGACGGCGCTGCAGCGTGCTCTCGAGAGCGGCAACATGCCCGACGCCGCCGACCTCCGCTGGGACCAGGACGGCGTGCACGAGTTCCACCGGCTCTTCCGCCGGGTGCTCGACTCCTACCCCGGCGACCGGATGGCGGTCGGCGAGACCTGGGTGGCCGACGCGCAGCGCCTGGCGCTCTACGTCCGCCCCGACGAACTCAACCTCACCTTCAACTTCGAACTGGTCGTGGCCCCGTGGGGTGCCGCGTCGTTCCGATCCGCGATCGACGACTCGCTCGCCGCGCTCACCGACGTCGGCGCGCCCTGTACCTGGGTACTGGCCAATCACGACGTCGACCGGGTCGCGACCCGCTACGGCGGCGGGCCGATCGGGGTTGCGCGGGCCCGGGCCGCCGCGCTGGTACAGCTCTCGCTGCCGGGCGCCGTCTACCTCTACAACGGCGACGAGCTGGGCCTGCAGAACGTCGACCTGCCCGACGACGCGTTGCAGGACCCGACCTGGGAGCGCAGCGGGCACACCGACCGCGGCCGCGACGGCGAGCGGGTGCCGCTGCCGTGGAGCGGTCCCGCGGCGCCCTACGGCTTCACCACCGGCACGCCGTGGCTGCCGATGCCCGACGACTGGGCGGCGCTGACGGCAGAGGCCGAGAGCGCCGATCCGGACTCGACACTTCAGCTGTTCCGCGACGCGATCTCCGTGCGCCGTCGCCTGCTCGCGCACCTCGACGAGTCGGCGATCGACTGGCTCGACGCACCCGACACGTGCCTGTCCTACCGCCGCGGCCCGGTGACCGTGTTGCTGAACACGGGCCCCACACCGGTGCCGCTGCCGGCCGGCACGGTGCTGCTCGCCTCCGGCCCGCTCGAC
>CAZZVT010000024.1:0-18931 GCA_964657545.1 uncultured Jatrophihabitantaceae bacterium | reverse complement strand
AGGGTCAGGCCGCCGGGGCGCTCGAGGTAGACGGTGCCGTACTCGGCGACGACCCGCACCCAGCGCCCGTGCACGTCGACTCGGGTGTGACCGCCCCGCGGGAGGAAACCCATCCGGGTCAGGGCCGACAGCGCGCGCAGCGACACCTCGGCCCTCGTGCCCGTGTCGTCCTCGACGGTGAGGACGGTCGAATCGAGCAGCGCGTCGGCAACCTCGGCCCGTGGCTGCGCGCCGGGCACGCCCTCGCGGATCGCGGCGTCGCGCAGTGCCAGGGCACCGCTGCGCACGAGCGGCCGGACGACATCGTCGGGCACCGTCTCCAGCCGTGACCAGCCCGACGACGGTGGCAACCCCGCACGCCATTCGACGTCCCGCGGCGCCGGAAGCTCATCGGTGTCACCGTCGAGCCAGGCAAGCAGGTCGGCCGCGCGGGCAGTGACGTCGCTGCTGCCGTCGCGCACCGGTGCCTCGACGGTGCGCGAGACGAGCACCCCGAACGGCAGCCGGACCAGTGCCGTGGCCGCGCCGCCGCCGAGCCGGATGCGCGCCAGGCTGCGGGCATCGAGCGACACGGCCCGACGCAACACCGGTGCCAGTTCGTCCAGCGTGGATCGGTCGGCGTCGAGCAACCTCACGCCACGTCCGAGTCGGCAAATCCCCGCAGCACGCCACGTTCCTCGTCGGTGAGCCGGCGCGGCCGGTCGTGCGCGAAGTCGACGGTGACGCACTGCGTCGAGGCCCGCGCCGCCACGACGCCTTCGTCGATCACCTCGTAGTGCACGACGAACGACGCACCGCGCACGGTGTCCACCCACGCCGCGATCTGCAACGGTTCGGGGTGGTAGACCACCGGACGCAGATAGGTGATCTCGTGCCTGGCGATCACGGTGCCGTCGGCGAAGCTGACGAACCGGTCGAAGAACATCGCCACCCTGGCCTGCTCGAGGTAGGTCAGGTAGGCGGTGTTGTTGACGTGCCGGTAGGCGTCCATGTCCGACCACCGCATGTGCACGTCGTGCACGAATCGAGGCACTCCGAGCGCCGGATCAGTCGCGGGTGAGCTTGCGGTGCGTCACGGCGTGGGGTCGGGTGGCGTCGGCGCCGAGGCGCTCGATCTTGTTCTTCTCGTAGCTGTCGAAGTTGCCCTCGAACCAGAACCAGTTCGCCGGATTTTCGGCAGTGCCCTCCCACGCCAGGATGTGCGTGGCGATCCGGTCGAGGAACCAGCGATCGTGCGAGGTGATCACGGCGCAACCGGGGAACTCGAGCAGCGCGTTCTCGAGCGAGCCCAGTGTCTCGACGTCGAGGTCGTTGGTCGGCTCGTCGAGCATCAGGACGTTGCCGCCCTCTTTCAGCGTCAGCGCGAGGTTGAGGCGGTTGCGCTCACCGCCGGACAGCACCTTCGACGGTTTCTGCTGGTCGGGGCCCTTGAACCCGAAAGCGCCGACGTAGGCGCGGGACGGCATCTCGACGTTGCCGACCTTGATGTAGTCCAGGCCGTCGGAGACGAGCTCCCAGACATTCTTGGTCGGGTCGAGGCCGCCGCGGTTCTGGTCGACGTAGCTGATCGACACCGTCTCGCCGATCTTGAGCTCGCCGCCGTCGGGCGACTCCTGGTCCACCATCATCTTGAACAGCGTCGTCTTGCCTACCCCGTTGGGGCCGATGACGCCGACGATGCCGCCACGCGGCAGCGTGAAGGAGACGTCGTCCCAGAGCAGGTCGCCGTCGAAGCCCTTGGTGAGTCCGCGGGCCTCCATGACGACGTTGCCGAGCCGCGGGCCCGGCGGGATCTGGATCTCCTCGAAGTCGAGCTTGCGGGTCTTCTCGGCCTCGGTCGCCATCTCCTCGTAGCGCGCGAGCCGCGACTTGCTCTTGGTCTGGCGGCCCTTGGCGTTCTGCCGGACCCACTCGAGTTCGTCACGCAGCCGCTTCTGCAGCTTCTGGTCCTTCTTGCCGGCGACGGCGAGACGCTCGGACTTCTTCTCGAGGTAGGTCGAGTAGTTGCCCTCGTAGGGGTAGGCCCGGCCACGGTCGAGCTCGAGGATCCACTGGGCGACGTTGTCGAGGAAGTACCGATCGTGCGTGACGGCCAGTACGGCGCCGGCGTAGGTCGCGAGGTGCTGCTCGAGCCACTGCACGCTCTCGGCGTCGAGGTGGTTCGTGGGCTCGTCGAGCAGCAGCAGGTCGGGTGCCTCGAGCAGCAGTTTGCACAGCGCGACGCGGCGGCGCTCACCGCCGGACAGATGCGTGACCGGGGAGTCACCGGGCGGGCAGCGCAGGGCGTCCATGGCCTGCTCGATCTTGCTGTCGAGCTCCCAGCCCTCGGCGTGCTCGATGGTCTCCATGAGATCGCCCTGCTCGGTGAGCAGCTTGTCGAAGTCGGCGTCGGGCTCACCCATGGCGGCGCTGACGGCCTCGAACCGGGCGAGGGTCGCGCGCAGGTCGGCGACGGCGTCCTCGACGTTCTCGCGCACGGTCTTGGTCTCGTCGAGCGGCGGTTCCTGCTGCAACAGGCCGACGCTGGCGCCGTCGGCGAGACGCGCCTCACCGTTCGACGCCTGGTCCAGACCGGCCATGATCTTCAGGACGCTGGACTTGCCGGCACCGTTGGGCCCGACGACGCCGATCTTGGCGCCGGGCAGGAAGGCCAGGGTGACGTCGTCGAGGATGACCTTGTCGCCGTGGGCCTTGCGGACCTTCTGCATGGTGTAGATGAACTGCGCCACTGATTCTCCCGTGATTGCTGGACCGTGATCCGAACCCGAGCCTAGTCAGCGCCGGTGCAGACGGCGGCAGGGCCGGGTCCAGTGGACCCGGCCCTGCTGCTGTGACTGCTGAATCAGCCGCGGACGGCCTTGGACTTGCTGCCGCCGGCCTGCGCCGCGATGGCGGGCACGAACGTGGCCGCGTTCACCGTGCCGAGCCCGGACGCGAGGTCGTAGCCCTTCTTGGCGGGGTACCCGGTGACGCCGTCGAAGCTGTTGTTGCCCGACGTCACGTCGACCACGCCGCTGCGGGTCTGGCCGGCCACCGTGTACAGCGCCGAGTTCAGGTCACCGAGCTTCTTGCCGGCGACCTGGTCGGCCAACGCCACGATGCCCGCGAACAGCGGCGACGCCTCACTGGTTCCACCGACGATGCCGAAGCCGGTGTTGTTCGGGTCGTAGCTGGTGTAGACGATCGCCCCGCCGTCGACGGCCGCCGACAGCGAGATGTCCGGGGTGCCACGGGACGAGCCGACCACGGCCCGCTCGCTGTCCTGGAAGGCCGGGCGCGCGAAGTACTCGCTCTTGCCGCCGCCGCCCGCGCCGTAGCCGTCGTTCCAGACGACGTCGGGCGAGAGTCGGTTGCCGGACGCGTCGAGTTCCAGCTGGGTGCCGCCGACACTGGTGACCAGCGGGTCGGAGGACGGCCAGGAGTTCACCCGGTACGGGTAGTTCGTCGTGCCGTCGACGCTGTCCGAGTCGGTGGCGCCGGCGTCACCCGAGGATCCCAGGACCGTGACGTGGTGGGCCTTGGCGTTGATGAACGCCGAACGCAGATCCGTCAGCGACTTCTTGCTCGGGAAGGTGTTCTCGGTGGCGCCGAAGCTCTGGCTGATGACGTCGGCGAGACCGTGGTTGATGACGTAGTTCTCGGCCTTGACGATCTCGGGGAAGCCGGCGACGCCCTCGGTCTCGGCGACCGGAGTGGCGACGACGAGGATGTTCGCCTCGGGAGCCATCGCGTGCGCGTACTCGACGTCGAGCGTGGTCTCGAACGCCCAGCCCGACATCACACTGTCGTTCGGGTCGAACGTCGGCAGCTTGCCGGCCGGCGTGATCGTCTTGAGCGACGGGGCGTCGGGCAGGCCGAACGCCTTGTCGAAGGTCTTCAGGTCGGCCTGGATGGTCGGCGAGCCGAACGCGTCGACCACCGCGATGGTCTGGCCGCGGCCGGTGATTCCCTGGTTGTAGAGCTTCGTGGTCTTGTAGGCGGCCTCGAGCTGGTTCGGCGAGTAGCAGTTGATGCCGAACTGCGTCTGACAGTCCGCGGTCGTCGGCGGCGCCGCGTTGGTGGCGGTGCGGTACACGTGGTGAAAGGCGATCGACGGGATGGGCGAGACCACGGCGGCGACAGCGGCGGCGGGTACGCCGACGACAGTCGTAGCGGTGAGCGCGACAACGCCGACGAGCCTGGTCAGGCTGTGACGTCGCACGGGTGCGGACATGGAACCTCCGTAGTGGAACGAATCTGGTGTCAGCATCCGATCACAGATCTGTCCCTTATGCACAGGTACGACTGCAAATCACGTATTTTCGTCGAGCCGGGGGCGGCCCGCCCCGCCGATGCGAGTGGGCACCGGCGGGGACCGCCCCCTCGCTATCCGACGAGCGCAGGTTCGGCGCCGGCGAACTCCCCCGCTCCGAATTCCTCGGCGAATTCGTCGTCGCCCAGCACCTCGCCGGTCGTCACATCGACGGCCGGTTCGCTGCCGACCGGCAGGTAGTGATCGCTGTCGTCGGCGGGCCGACCCTCTCGGTCGGTGGCCACCGTGACGTCCGCACCGCGGTACACCCGCTCGAAGCCGGTGACGCCGCGGAACAGGTCGTGCCCGAGCGCGACCGCCTCGAGTTCGTAGCTGGTGCGCGGCTGCTCGTTGACGACGTAGTTGCGCGTCGAGCAGCGGCCGTACACGACGACGGGCTGGCCCTTGTGCAGCGAGGCGAACACGTTCTCACCCGCGCCGCGCCAGGTGGTGACGTTCATGTAGAGCGTGGCACCGTCGACGAACTTCTCCTGCTCGCGGTCGTAGCGCCGCGACGTCGAGGCCACCCGGAAGGTGGTGACCTTGTGGCCGTTGGTGGTCACCCGCATGCGCGGCTCGTCGACCACGTTGCCGATCACCGTCATCATCGCTTCGTTCATCCTGTGTCTCCTTCGGTCCTCCGGGATATCCGGCGCCCCATCGGGGCGTGAGCCAAGGCAAGCCGATCCGACGGCGTCGCGGGGCCGCCCGAACCCGCCTGGGGACGACCGGGCGGCCTGTGGACGACGGGACCGCAAAACGTCGGGCCGGCGTGCTATCGGCGCCCCGGTGTGGCAACCGGCCGGTAGATTCTGCTGCGTAGTTCCGCCCCCGTAGCTCAGCGGATAGAGCACCCGCCTTCTAAGCGGACGGTCGCTGGTTCGAGCCCAGCCGGGGGCGCGCAATATCCGTCCCCTCCCGGTCTGCGCGCCCGCAGCGGTGGCGCAATCGAGTCACCACGCGATTGTCTCCGCGACGTCACGTCGGCGCTGCACGCTTCCCTGCGACGTCTGTACGGCACGCATGAGCGACAGGAGCGGTGACATGACCACACCCATGCATCTCGGCTGGTTCTTCCAAGGTTCGGCCGCCCAGGCGTGGGGCAGCCAGTTCGCCGGTCACACGCACCGGCACTGGATGCATCCTGACCTGGCCGTCGACCTGGCCAAGGCGATGGAGCGCGCCAGCATGGATTACATCCTGCTCGAGGACGCGCCCTACGTCGGCGACTTCTACAACTCCTCGATGGAGGTCTACCTGAGCCGTGCGATGGCCACCCCCCGTCAGGACCCGGTGGTCGTCACCACGATGCTGCTCAACGCGACCAAGCGCCTCGGGGTATGCACGACGCTGCCGACGTACGGCCTGCACCCGTACCCCCTCGCGCGCATGATCGCCACCCTCGATCAGATCTCCGACGGCCGCGGCGGATGGAACATGGTGACCGGCAACTCGCTGCGCGCGGCGCAGAACTACGGCCTCGACGAGCTGCCCGAGCACGACCTGCGCTACGAGATGGCCGACGAGTTCATGGCCGCCGTCTACTCGCTGTGGGACTCGTGGGAACCGGGTGCGATAGTCGCCGACCCCATCAGCGGCGTCTTCGCCGACCACACGAAGGTCCATCACGCCGACTTCCGTGGCCAGTACTTCCAGACCCGCGGGCCCATCAACTGCGGACCGGCGCCCCAGGGACGTCCGGTAATCGCCCAGGCCGGCGGCTCGCCGCGCGGGCGCCAGTTCGCGGCCACCCACGCCGACACCGTGGTGGGGGTCGGCATCACGCCCGAGGACATGAAGATCTTCCGCGACGATGTGTTGAAGCGGGCGGCGCAGGCCGGCCGCGACCCCAAGTCGGTGAAGGTCCTGTTCAACATCCATCCGGTTGTCGGCTCGACCCGTCGGGAGGCCGAGGACAGGGTCGCCGCGCGCCGCGCGTACGTCGAGGCTCATCCCGAGGAGCACCTGGCCCTGATGAGCAAGCTGACCAACAACGACTTCGGCCTCTTCCCGCTCGACGAACCGCTCAGCGCGCAGACGCTCAGCACGAACGGCAGCATGATCGGCCTATCCGAGTTCGTGGAGATGAACAAGGGGCGCACGCTGCGCGAGGCAGCGGCGATCGGTGCGACGCGCTACGTCGGGCACGACGGGTTGGCCGGCGATCCGGACCAGGTCGCCGAACGGATGGGTGAGATCATGGAGTACGTGGGCGGGGACGGCTTTCTGATCTCCCTTGACGATGTCAACCGCCGCACGATCGCGGATATCACCGACGGCCTCGTGCCGGCACTGCAGCGGCGCGGCCTGGCCCGCACTGAGTACGGGTACGAGACCTTCCGCGAAAACCTCCTCGAGTTCTAGGAAGCGTCCTTGCGAACCACCCTCGAGCCCGACTTCGGCCCGTAGCGTCGTCCTATGGATCGCGAGGCCGAGTTCCGGCAGTTCCATCCACAGCACGAGAGCGGCCAGCAGTCACCCCGCCGCGCCTACAACCTGCTGCGTGCCGCTATCCGCGAGGAGCTGCTCAGGCCGGGCGAGAAGCTGGTCGAGGACGAGCTGACCTCCGCGCTCGCCACCAGTCGTAACGCCGTGCGCGAGGCGCTGCGCATGCTTGCCGAGGAGGGACTTGTCGCGCGCAGCCCCAAGCGCGGCACCGTCGTTGCGCGCGGGGTCGAGCGCATCCAGCTCGAAGAGGGCTTCGCGGACGGCCAGCAGGGCAGTTATGCGGTCAAGCTGATCGAGGAACGGAACGTCCCCACCACTGCGCTGCTGCGCCATCGGCTGGCCATGGACGACGCCGAGGTCTTCATGACCGAATTCCTGATTACGTATGAGAAGCAGATCTCCTCGCTCAAGACCATCTACGTACGCTGCGGGGCTGCCGCATCGATGCCCTACTTCGCCAACGACTTCGACCGCGCCGAGTCCTTTCGCGTGCGGTTCGGCACCGACCTCGGCTCGATGCAGCACACCGTCGAGGCATTGCCGTGCGACAAGCGGACGTCGACCGCGCTGGGGCTGAAGATGGGCGAGCCCATCCTGCTGCAGGAGATCCTGCTCGTCGACGACCGAGGCACTCCGCAGGAGCTCAGCTACACCTACCTGCGTGCCGGACGCGCCGCGCTCGTGCACACGTCCTCCCCTCGCGGGGGGCGTAGTCGGTCGTCCCAGGCCGGCACGTACTAGCTGTTTCGCCCGAAGTCAGGGGGGATGAGGCCGCTGCATGTCAGCGCAATGTCGAAGAGATGCCGGCCGACACTCGCCGAAACATTGCAGCTCGAAACTTCCCGATGACGACCAGCACGCACCCACACGAGACGTTCCAGGAGGCAGCCTTGCGCGAACTCGCTCGCAGACATCGCTGGTGGGCCGGGCGGGTGATCGCGCTCCCGGTGCAGATGGCCGTGTTCGCCGTCGTGGTCTTCTTCATCATCCGGCTCGTCCCGGGCGACCCGGTCCTGGCCGCGACAGGCGGGCACGTCAGCGAGGCCACGTATGTCAGCGTCAAGGACAGTCTCGGTCTCAACGGCAGCGTGTTCCACCAACTGCTGACCTACCTGAGCCGCATCGCTCATGGCGACCTGGGACGCTCGGCGGTGTCCGACCGGCCGGTGAGTACTGAGCTGATCAACCGGTTGCCGGTCACGCTGCAGCTTGCCGTCCTGGGGTCGGTGGCCGCGGCAGTATTCGCACTGCTGGCCTCTTACCTCGTGGTGATGCGGCCGCGCAACGTGCTCTCCCGCGGGCTCGCCGCCTATGCCCGCACCGCAGGTGCGATCCCCGACTACTGCGTAGGCGTTGCCGGGATCTTCCTGCTCTACGCCAGCCTGCACTTGCTGCCGGCGCCCCTGGGCCCGGTCGACGCCAGTGTCGGCCTGCCGCCCACCGTCACCCACATCCCGCTGCTCGACGCCTTGCTGTCGCGCAACACCACAGTGATCGGGTCCGAGCTCGAACACCTCGTGCTGCCGGTGTTGGTCATGGTCGTCACCCAGTCGGCGGTGTTGATCAAGATGCTCGTCATCGGGCTGGAAGAGGCGTTGGACGCGGCGCCGACCCGCTTCCGGATCGCCTGCGGCGCCAGCGATCGAGCGCTGCTGCTGAGCATCTACCGTCGCGCACTGCCCCCCGCGACCACCATGTTCGGCACGATCTTCGCCGGTCTGCTCGGTGGCGTCGTCATCCTCGAGCAGCTCTTCAACTACGCGGGGATGGGTTCGTACGCGGTGAACGCCGTGAACGCGAAGGACCTCGACGTCATGCAGGGTTTCCTGCTCGTCGTGGCGTTCCTCTCGCTACTGGTGTTCTTCGCCGTCGACATCGTGAACATGCTGCTCGATCCGCGTCGCCGACCCGGCGTCTCGGCGGAGGCAGCAGCATGAGCACGGTGCCAACCGTCGCGGCGCTGGTCGCTCCCTCGCCGTCACGCAGCCTCAAGGCGCCGCTGGCTCGGCGGTCGGCCCGCGATCGCCGACGCTGGCTGGCGCTGCGCTCGATACCGTTTGCGCTGGTGCTGCTCGTCGCGCTGTGCAGCCACTGGCTGCAGCGCTACTCGCCCACTCTGGTCGTCGGCCGATCCGGGCAGCGCCCGAGCGCTGCTCATTGGTTCGGCACCGACGCGAACGGCATGGACGTCTACGCGCGCACCGTCGCCGCCACCCAGGTCGACCTGCGCATCGGCGTGGCCGCCACGCTGCTGTCGACGATCGCCGGGGTGGCTTTGGGCCTCATCATCGGCATGAACGAATCCCGCCTCGGACCGGTCGGCGCGTTGGCCAGGATGCTGGCCCGTTTCGTCGACCTGATGCAGGCGATCCCCGCCCTGCTCGTCGCGCTGGCCCTGGTGGCCCTGTTCGGGGCCACCGAGGTCAGCCTCATCGTCGTCATCGGCGCGATCCTGGCGCCCATCCAGGTTCGCCTCACCCGTACCGAGGTGTTGCGGGTCCGATCAGAGGCCTACCTCGACTCTGCGCGGATGTCCGGCGTACGCGAGGTGCAGGTCGTGTCGCGGCACGTCCTGCCCAACTCCTGCCTGCCGGCACTCGAGAACGCGACAGTCCTGTTCGGGTTCGCGGTGATCGTCGTGGGTTCCCTCGGCTTCCTCGGTATCGGGCTGCCGCCGCCGCAGCCCGAATGGGGATCGATGATCCAGACGGGGACGTCCGACGCCTCGGTCGGACGATGGTGGTCGGCCGGCTTTCCCACCCTCGCCCTCGCCCTGGCCGTCGCAGCGTTCGTCATCCTGTCCGGCAGCCTGCTGCGCCTGCGGCGCCGCTGATCCTGGCGCACCGCTCGGGTCCACGGCATCCCCGTGGGCCTGGCTCCCCCTGCCCTCGTCCGTCCCATTCTCCGTTCGTCAGCACCAGCACGACAGTTCACGACAGCCGCACCGTGGCGGCCGACCCCGAACAACCCACCCGCCACCGCGCACAGGAGTCCCATGAAACCGCTACCCCGAAATCGTCGAGCCGGTGTCGCCCTGCTTGTCGGCCCGCTCGTCACCTGTCTTGCGTTGTCCGCGTGCACGACGGGCGCGACGTCGACGGCGTCCGGGCACAGCTCCGGCACATCGGCAAGCAAGAGCGACATCGTGGTGGTCACCGCCGCAACTCCCGACAGCCTGGCGTGGGACGCCAGTGCCGGGAACAACGAGGCGAACGACCTGGAGATCAACACGCAGGCCACGCTCGTGCGGCATCCCTACGTGAAGGACACGAAGTCGGGTCAACTGCATCAGGACCTGCACGCGTTCGAGGGCGTCCTCGCGACCGGCTACACCACCAGTTCGGACGGGTTGACCTACACGTTCGCGCTGCGCAAGAACGTCAAGAGCGCGGCAGGTAACCCGTTGACGGCCGCCGACGTGATCTGGTCCTTCAAGCGCAAGCTGCTGTCCGGGCTGTCGTTGAGCCAGTCCCTGCTGGCGCCGGCGCTGACCAGCATGAGCCAGATCAAAGAGGTCAACGCGATGACGGTGTCGTTCACTGTCGCGAAGCCGGGGTACGGCCCTGAGTTGATGGCCGAGCTCGCCAACATTCCGGGCGAGATCGACGACAGCACGTTGCTGCGGGCACACACGACTACGAAGGATCCCTACGCGATCCAGTGGAGCGCCCAACCAGCGAACGTGAACTACGGCTACGGCGCGTACACGATGAGTGGGTACGTCGCCGATCAGCAGATGGTCCTCACCGCCAACCCGAACTACCCGCTCGCCGCGCCCAAGATCACCAAGATCACCTACCGGGTGGCGGCCGACGCCGGTACCCGCGCGAACACCCTTACCTCGGGTGACGCCGACATGGCCACCGAGCTGCTGCCTGCCGACCAGGCAACGCTGGCCGGCAAGAAGGGATTCGCCGCGCCGCAGTACGACCAGTCGAACACATACACCACGCTGTTCACGGTGAACGACACCAAGGGTGGTGGCCCGTTCAGCAACAAGCTGGTGCGCCAGGCGATGGCCTACGCGATCCCCTACAAGCAGATCATCCAGAACGTCTACCACGGCCGCGCCGTACAACTGCAGGGCGGTTATGAGGACACCACCGCGCCCGGGTACTCGTCGGCCGGCCTGCCGAGCTACACCTACGACCCGGCCAAGGCCAAGGCACTGCTGGCCAAGGCCGGGGTGAAGACCCCGATCAAGGTCACTTTCAACGAGCTGACGGCGCCCCCGGACCAACAGCAGACCGCGATCCAGATCCAGTCCGCAGCGAAGGCCGCAGGGTTCGACATCACGATCAAGACCGTGCAGACGACCGCGTTCTATGAGGGCATCGACGCCCACACCTACGCCGGTTACGTCTGGTCCGGCGGCCTGTACGGGGCCTCGCAACTGCTCAACCTGCAGGCTCCGTACCCCGTGGGCGCGCCGCGCAGCAACCTGTCTGGCTACACCAACCCGACCTTCACCGCGCTGGTGAACAAGGCGGCCGGGTTGCCGATCACCGACACCGCCGAGCTCAACGCGATCTACACCCAGGCCAATCAGATCCTCGGCGAGGACCTACCGATCATCAACATCGTCTCCATCCCGCCGGGTTGGGCGATGCGCTCAGGTTTGACGGGAGTGGCCTACCGCGCCGAGGGCGGCCTGGACTACTCGCAGATGACCGCCTCCTGACGGCGACGGCGGTGCGTCGCCACGTGCGGCGCACCGCCGGAGTCGGGCATCCCTTCTACCTGGAGACATCGTGTCCACCTGTTTGCGTCACGCATGACCACGACGCCGTGGTCCCGGTTCACCGCCCGGACGTTTCGATCGCTTTCCCATTCGAACTACCGCCGCTTCGCCCTCGGCGCCCTGATTGCCAACGTGGGCGCCTGGTTGCAGCGCATCGCTCAGGACTGGTTGATCCTGCAGATCACCCACCAGAGCGGTTCGGCGGTCGGCATCACGACGGCCCTGCAATTCCTGCCGATGCTGCTGATTGGCCCGTACGCCGGGCTGCTCGCCGACCGGTACAGCAAGCGCATGATCCTCTACGGATCTGGCTCGGTCACTGGACTCAGTGCGTTGACGATGGGCCTGCTGGCGAGCAGCGGGCACGCCACGGTGCTCTGGGTCTACCTGCTCGCCCTGCTGCTCGGGATCGGCACCGCGGTCGATGCACCGACCCGGCAGGTGTTCGTTCGCGACCTGGTGGGCGCCGACGACCTCGCGAACGCGATCGGGCTCAACGCGGCGTCGTTCCACACCGCGCGCGTCATCGGCCCTGCTGTCGGCGGCCTGCTGATCGGTGCGTACGGCGTCGGCGTCGTGTTCCTCGTGAACGCGGCATCCACGCTGATCGTTTTCTGGACTCTGTCAGCCATCGATCTCTCCCAGGTACGCACCAACTCGCGCTCGGGCGTCCGCGAGCGCGGTGAGTTGCGAGCCGCCACGCGCTATCTCGCCGACCGGCCGCGGCTGCTGGTGATCACCGTGTTGGCCGGGCTCGTCAGCACGTTCGCCCTGAACTTCCAGGTGACCATCACCTTGATGTCGACCGTGGAGTTCCATCAGGGCGCCACCCAATTCGGGCTGCTGTCGTCGATGATGGCGATCGGCAGCGTCACAGGCGCGCTGCTGTCCGCGCGGCGGTCGTCGCCGGCGGCCGCTCTTGTGGTCGGCAGTGCGGCGGCGCTCGGCGGGCTGTACGTCCTCGCGGGCGCCTCGCCCAGTTACGTCGTGTTCGGCGTACTCCTCGTGCCAATCGGCATGACGTCGAACACCTTCCTGACCTCCGCGAACACCCACGTCCAACTTGCAGTCGCACCGAGCATGCAGGGACGAGTCATGGCGCTCTACATCGCGATCTCGGCCGGTGGGACGCCGTTCGGCGCGCCGCTGCTCGGCTGGATCGCCGAGGTACTGGATCCCCGCTGGGGGCTGTACACCGGCGGGGCAGTGGCGCTGGTGTCGACCGTCGCTGCAGCGTTGCTGCTGTCGCGCATGCCGGCACCCGCATCGGTCGACCCCAATCCGGTGGCGCGTACCACGTCGACGCCCGGCATCACGCGGACGGACACGCGCACCGCAGGCGCAATGGTCACGACACCGCCGCTGCAGTCGCCGGAAACATCGTAGAAAGAGGATCGGTTCATGTCATTGAGCGTGCAGGAGGCCATGGTCGCCGTCGGCAGCAGCCAGCCGCGGCCGGTGCTGACGGTGTCCGACCTCGTGGTCCGCTACGAGTCCGACCGCAGCGGGCCACCGGCGGTGGACGGCGTCGGGTTCACCATCGCCGCAGGCGAGCGGGTGGCACTCGTCGGCGAGTCCGGGTCGGGCAAGACGACCTTGGCACTGGCCGTCGCCGGCCTGCTCACCGTCCCAGGAGTTGCCATCTCGGCCACGCAGCTCGAGTTCCTCGACGTTGCTGTGCGGACGGTGCCGCGCGGACGCCTGCCGCGCCGCACCGACGGCATCGCGATGGTCTTCCAGGACGCGATGGTGTCGCTCGACCCGGTGTGGCGCATCGGCAGTCAGTTGACCGCAACGATCCGCGCACGGCACAAGGTGTCGCGATCCGAGGCACGTGGCCTGTCGTTGGAGTGGCTGCACAAGGTCGGTCTGGACGACGGCGAGCGGATCCTGCGCGCCCGTCCATACGAACTCTCGGGCGGCATGCGGCAGCGCGTCATGATGGCCATTGCGCTGTCCGGCGGCCCCCGGCTGCTCATCGCGGACGAACCGACCAGCGCGCTCGACGCGTCGCTCTCGCGCGAGGTGATGGACCTGCTGCTGACCCTGACCCGTGACCTCGGCACCGCCCTACTCATCGTCAGCCACGACATCGACCTGTGCCGCGAGTACTCCGATCGCACGATGGTCATGTACCGCGGTCGGATCGTCGACCAGGGAGCGTCGGACACCCTGCCCGCCACCGCGGTCGACCCGTACACGCGTGGCTTGCTGCAGTGCGTGCCTCGCCTCGACCGCTTCGATCTCGACGAACTGCCGACGCTCGACACCATCGCGGCGGCCGAGGTGCACGACGCCCAGGACGTCGACGCCCGCGCGCCCCACCTCGACGCTGAGCGTGCATCGTGAGGACCTTCGCACAGGTCGACGCCGACAACGTCAGCAAGGTGTTCGGCTCGCGGCGCACGAGTCACGCGGCGGTGTCGGAGGTGACTCTGTGCATCGGTGACTCGCGCCGCGTCGGCATCATCGGCGAGTCGGGTTCGGGCAAGTCGACGCTGGCCCGGATGCTCGTGGGTCTGGAGTCCCCCACCACAGGCACGATTCTCTTCGACGGCGTCCCCATGACCGCGTCGTCCGCCTCCCGTGCGGAACTGCTCGACTTCCGTCGGGCCGTGCAGTTCGTCGCCCAGGACACCGGGTCGTCGTTCGATCCGCGCCGGACCCTGCGCGACGCGGTCCGCACTCCGGCGCAGATCCTGCTCGGCCTCGACCGCGCCGCCGCGGACGCCCTCGTCGACCAGACGGTGGCCGGGTTGTCGCTAGCGGCGCCGTTGGCCGATCGGCATCCGAACGAGGTGTCAGGAGGCCAGCGGCAACGCTTCGCGCTCGCCCGGGCCATGATCGTGCAACCACGAATCCTGGTGTGTGACGAGGTCGTGTCTGCACTCGACGTCTCGGTCCAGGGTTCGGTGCTGAACCTGCTCAAGCGCTACAGCATCGAGCACGACGCCGCGCTGGCCTTCGTCTCCCACGGACTGCCCGCGACCGCCTTCCTCTGCGACGAACTGGTGGTCATGCGTCTGGGCAAGATCGTCGAGCAAGGCTCGACCGAGCAGGTCGTCCGCCGCCCGCAACACGAATACACGCGTCGATTACTCGCCGCCCACCGCGGCAGTCCAGTGCCAGTCGCCGAACCGGTCGGCGTCACCTGACCAAACACCGCCCCCCGATCCGCTGACCCGAACACACCCACCAGCAGCCGTCCGACCGACGCGCTGCCATCCCGTCGCGCCTGCGCAGTGAGGACACACGATGACCGCTAAACCCTTCCACCTCGGCTGGTTCCTGGCCGACAGCAAGGTCCAGGACTGGCGCGGGGCGTGGTCGGGCAACGTTGCACGCGACTGGATGAGTCCCGAGCTCTACGTCGACATCGCCAGGGACCTGGAACGGGCCGGCTTCGACTACATCCTGCTCGAGGACAACGTCTACATCCCCGATCGCTACGTGGATTCGATGGAGATCTACCTGCGCAACTGCCTTTCCACCCCGCGTCAGGATCCGGCAGTTCTCGCCCCCATCATCGCCGCGGCAACCAAGCGGATCGGCATCGTCGCCACGCTGTCCACCTTCGCCTATCACCCGTACCTGCTCGCCCGCCAGATCGGCACGCTCGACCAGGTCTCGGCGGGCCGGGCCGGGTGGAACATGGTGACCGGCTCGTCGCAGCGGGCTTATCAGAACTTCGGCCACGACGACATGACCGAGCACGACCTGCGCTACGAGATGGCCTCCGAGTTCATGAACCTGACGAACGCGCTGTGGGACTCGTGGGAACCTGACGCGATCGTCGCCGATGCGCAGGGCGGCGTCTTCGCCGACCACACCAAGGTGCACCGGGTGGACTTCAAGGGCGAGTACTACGCCTCACGCGGCGCATTGAACTCCGGGCCGCTGCCCCAGGGCCGGGCAGTGATCGCCCAGGCGGGCTCGTCGCCGCGCGGGCGTGAGTTCGCGGCCACCTACGCCGATACGGTGGTCGGCGATTCCGGCAGCATCACCCGGATGAAGGAGTACCGCGTCGACCTGCGCAACCGAATGGAGGCCATCGGCCGTAAGCCCGATGACTGCAAGATCCTCTTCCTGATCGCGCCCGTCCTCGGCGACACCGACGAAGAGGCGCGGGAGAAGGCTGAACGTCATGCCCGGCGGGACGCCGAGCGGGCGGAGGAGACGCTCGCGATCCTGTCGAAGATGACCGACATCGACTTCGGAGCCTTCCCGCTCGACGAGCCGATCGGCGACCAGGAGTGGAAGACGAATGGCACGCAGGCCACCCTCGACGACTTCATCGCCCGCAACAAGGGCAAGACGCTGCGCGAGGCGGGTGGCCAGGCCTGGAAGTCCGACATCGCGCTCGTCGGCTCGCCGGACACGGTCGCCGCGGGGATGAACGAGATGATGGAGGAGGTCGGTGGCGACGGGTTTCTGATTGCCCGGCCCGACGTCAACCGCAAGACGATGGCCGAGTTCACCGACGGCCTGATCCCCGCACTGCAGCGTCGCGGGTTGGTGCGGACTTCGTACACCCACGAGCAGTTCCGCTCGAACCTGCTGGAGTTCTGAACCGACGATGGACGTGACTCACCTCGCCGACCGGGACCCCGTCCGCGACGCCGTGGCCGCACTGCGCGACGGGCGTCCGGTGCTCGTGGTCGACGACGTCACCCGCGAGAACGAGGGCGACGTCATCCTGCCCGCGAGCCTGGCCGGCGAGCACTGGGTGGCCTGGACGGTGCGCCACACGTCCGGCCTGCTCTGCGCGCCGATGCCGGCCCGCCGCGCAGACGAGCTCGGACTCCCCCTGATGGTCGCTCGCAACGAGGATCCACTGCGCACCGCCTACACCGTGTCGGTAGACGCGCGAGCCGGGGTCACGACCGGCATCAGCGCGCACGATCGGGCCCGAACCGCACGGGTACTGGCCGATCCGGCGACTCACCAGGACGACCTCATCCGTCCGGGACACGTGTTCCCGCTGCGGGCACGCCCGGGCGGCGTTCTCGAGCGACCGGGGCACACCGAGGCAGCGGTCGACCTCTGCCTGCTGGCGTGGCTGCCGCCCGTGGCCCTCATCGCCGAGGTCGTGCGCGACGACGGCTCGATGATGCGCGGCCCGGAGCTGGACCGGCTCGCGCGCGACAACGATCTGCCGTTGCTGTCGATCGCCCAGCTCGCCGAGTTCCGGCGGCGGCACGACCCCCGCCCGGCAGCGGAACCGTGGGCGATGGGCCCGCGGGTGCGTCGCTGCGTGGAGACAGTGCTCCCGACGCCCTACGGTTCGATGCGTGCGATCGGATATCGCGATCTCGTCACCGGCGCCGACCACCTGGCCGTCGTGGCGCCGGGCCCGAGTGGGTCATCGGGTCGCGAGCAGCTGGTGCGGGTTCACTCGGAATGCCTGACGGGTGAGACCTTCCATTCGCTGCGTTGCGACTGCGGCCCCCAGCTCGATCAAGCCCTGCAGCTCATCGGCCGATCGGGTGGTGCGCTCGTGTACCTGCGCGGCCATGAGGGGCGCGGGATAGGACTCCTCGACAAGCTGGCGGCCTACCGATTGCAGGACAAGGGCATGGACACGATCGCTGCCAACCTCGCGCTCGACCGACCGGCCGACGCTCGCGAGTACGGCGCGGCCGCGGCCGTCCTGCACGACCTCGGGCTGAACCGCGTCCGGCTGCTCACCAACAACCCCGACAAGGTGCTGGGCCTCAGCGGCGGCGGCGTCACGGTCGTCGAGCGAGTCCCGTTGGTGGTCGGGTACTCGGCGCACAACGCCGGTTACCTGCGCACCAAACGTGACCGGATGGGGCACCTGATCCCGGCCTCCGATACGGACTACTCCCAAGTCGGAGGACTGGCATGACCGACACCTCGGTGCCGACCACCCCGCAACGTCCGATCACCGAGGCGCAGCGTTGGAGCCCTGACGACGCTATCCACTTCCGCACTGCGCTCGGGCATTTCTGCTCCGGGGTGGTGGTGGTGACCGCACTGGTCGAGGGGCGGCCGGTGGGCATGACGTGCCAATCGTTCTCCAGCGTTTCGCTCGACCCGCCGTTGATCACCTTCCTGCCCGCCATGACGTCGACGACGTACCCACAGCTGCGCACCGCTGCCGGATTCTGCGTGAACATCCTCGGTAGCGACCAGCAGGCGCTGTGTCGACAGTTCGCGGTGAGCGGCAGCGACAAGTGGGCCGGGGTCGAGTGGGCACCCGGCGACGGTGGCGCCCCGCATCTGCGCGGCGCGCTGGCCTGGGTGGACGCGACGCTCGAGGCCGAACATCCGGCCGGTGATCACATCGTGGTGCTGGGCAGGGTCACTCACCTGGCGACCGCGCCCGCTGCGGAGCCGCTGCTGTTCTACCGCGGCTCGTACGGGCGGTTCCAACCATGAGCGGCCCGAACATAGTCGCGGTGATCGGCAATCCGAAGGCGGACTCCAAGACCGGGGTCGTCGCCACCTCACTGGCTCAGTACATAGGTGCGCAACTGCCCGGGTCGACCCACACCACCATCGAGTGCGCCACCCTGGGCGCCGATCTGCTCGAGTGGGGCGCGCCCACGGTCCGAACCGCCCTCGGAGCCATGACGTCGGCGGATCTGCTCATCGTCGCGACCCCGACGTACAAGGCCGCCTACACCGGGTTGCTCAAGCTGCTGCTCGATCAGCTCGGTCAGGGCGAACTCGGCGGAACACCCACCGTCCCCGTCCAGCTCGCGGCAGCGCCTGCGCACGCGATGGCCGTGGACGTGCATTTGCGGCCGGTGCTGCTCGAGGTCGGCGCCTCGTGCCCGACCCAGTCGCTTTTCGTTCTCGACGCGACGGTCGATCGGCTGTCCGATTACCTGCAACGGTGGGCGACGGTCAACCTGCCGATCGTGCTGGCGTGCATCGCCGCACGGATGAACTCAGCACCGTAACCGCAGCCGCAGTGCGAACCCCTCGCTGCCAATCACCGTCAGTCCTCCAGCAGGTCCCTGCGCCCGTCGTGGGTGAGCAACTCGCGGTAGGCAGGGAACAGCGACCTGGCCAGGGTCACAAGCTTGAACAGCGCGCCGATGCGGCCCTCGACACTGACCTGGCGCCGGGCTACGGCGACCGGCAGATTCACCTTGCCCAACCAGAATCGATTGGCGAGTTTGAATCGCCCGCGCAGGAGCTTGGCCACGACCTGCTTCGCGGTTCCGTAGCGTGCCGCCACGTCAAGCGTTGACGCGCCACCGACGTACTCAGCACACAAACAACCGATCTTCTGCGTTTCGAGACGGGTGAACCTACTGAGGCGTCCCAGCTTTGGGGCGTTCCAACTGCTTCTCACGGTCAACGTGATGCGAGACGGTCAGAACAGGCAATTTCGCGTAAACACAAAGAGGCTGCACCCGAGCGCGTCAGTGCTCGGGCAGCTCGCCGTAGGCCACGATCGACAGGAACCTGATCGGCAG
>CAZZVT010000023.1:3891-30173 GCA_964657545.1 uncultured Jatrophihabitantaceae bacterium | reverse complement strand
GTCGTGAACGGCAAGATCGTCTACGTCGTCGACGGCTACACGACGTCCTCGAACTATCCGGACTCGCAGACCGTCAACCTGCACACTGCGAGCAAGACGACCCTGACCGCCAACGGGGCCTCCGTCGCCCAACCGAGCCAGTCGATCAACTACATGCAGAACTCGGTGAAGGCCGTCGTCGACGCCTACAGCGGCAAGGTGACGCTGTACTCCTGGAACCAGAAATCCAACCCGGACCCGCTGCTGAAGGCCTGGGAGTCGGCGTTCCCCGGCCTGGTCAAGCCGCAGTCCAGCATCCCGTCGGCGCTGCTGTCGCAGCTGCGCTACCCGGCTGACCTGTTCAACGTGCAGCGCACGCTGCTCGCCAAGTACCACGTGACCCAGGCGTCGAGCTTCTACAGCGGCAACGCGTTCTGGAAGGTCCCGGCCGACCCGACGACCGCGGCCTCGCAGTCGATCAACTCGAGTTCGACGACGACGTCGTCGAGCACGCCGATGTCCTCGATGTACATGTCGATGTCGGCCACCGGCTACGGCTCGCAGCACTTCTCGCTGTCCAGCCCGATGGTGACGCTGAACGGCCAGCAGCTCGCCGCGTTCGTCTACGTCAATTCCGAACCTGGGCCCGACTACGGGAAGTTCACCGTGTTGAACCTGCCCTCGGCGTCCGCCGGCGAAGCGCCGGCGCAGGTGCAGAACGACATCGAGTCCAACACCACGATCACCGAGGCGCTGACGCTGCAACGCGGCGGCAACTCGAAGGTGGTGCTGGGCACCTTGGAGGCGATTCCGGTCGCCGGCCGAATCCTCTACGTCGAGCCGGTCTACACCCAGTCGACGGGGAGCGGGTCGTTCCCCATCCTTCGTCACGTCATCGCGCTCTACGGCAACGGCGACCCGTCGTTCCAGGACACGTTGGCCGCCGCCATCAAGCAGGCCATCACGTCGGCCGGCAGCACGGGGTAGTGCGACCCTCTGTCGCGCTCGCCCCGACCGGGACCGAAGTCCCGGATCCGCCGTTGGAGAGCGGAAAAACTTGACAGTCCAACTTCACGTTACCTTTACTTGATCAGTGCCGGTGAGGCATCCGCATCGGCGAGGGGTCTGGCTTGGACATGGTGATCGATCACGACATCTCGGCCCCTCCCGCAGCGAACGGCTCCCGGACGACGATGACCTGGTTCGCTGCCGAGGTGCACCAGGTCTCCACGATCCGTGCGAACCTCCGCGCAACACTGCTCGACTGGCAGCTCGCGCCGACGATGTCCGGATCGGCGGAGCTGCTGCTCAGCGAGTTGTGCACCAACGTCATTCGGCACACCGAAAGCACCGGGCTCGGCGTCCGGCTGGAATGCTCTGCCGACGGGGTGCTGCACGTTGCTGTCCAGCAGGGCCAGCCCGACGCCGCGTCCCCGCACGCCCTGCGTGTCTTCTCAGCCGAGCCCGATGCGAATCACGGGCGCGGGTTGCAGATCATCGATGCGCTGGCAAGCGAGTGGGGCACCTACCGCAGCAAGCAGACGACCACGACCTGGTTCACCGTGCACCCGGAAGATGCGTCCGCACCGGAGGACACGCACGCCGCGAACGCGGCCGCCCATGCCTGGAACACCGGACAGGCGTCGACCGGACTCATCGCTGCACTGCACGCCGCCGTCGACCGGTCGCAGCTGTTGTTGCGCATCACCGAGGCGCTCAGCGGGGCCGACGACCGCACGTCGATCGCCGACGCCATCACGCGTACGGTGCGCGGGCCGCTCGGCGCGGTCTTCACCGGCATCGCGCTCGTCGAGGACGAGCGGATGCAGTACGTCAGCCTCGAGCCGTTGCCCGCCGACACCGCCGGCGACTGGACGGAATTCCCACTCGACATCGACGCGCCCGTGGCTGCGTCCGCCCGTGAGAACACAGCCTTCTTCCATACAGGTCGTGCGGTGGCAGACGCGCAGTTCCCCGGCATCGCTGCGCACATGCAGACCGCGGGGACATCGGCCATGGCACACCTGCCACTGACAGCCCGTGGTTGTACCTTCGGCACCCTCGCCCTGTCGTGGGATCACGAACGCGACTTCGACGCCGACACCCGCGCCCTGCTGCTCGTTGTCGCCGGCTACACCGCCCACGCCCTCGCCCGCAAATAGGACGGGCGCAGTGCAGAGGTCGGCGGTCCACCCGTAGCTCGTCCCCTGCAGTGGCATCCTCATCAGATGCAGCCCGGGTGGACCGCCGACCTGAGTGATTCCCGCGCGTAGCACTTAACTAACACCGATTTCACTCAGCAATCTCCGCGGACCGTCATCCGAGGATCCCCAGCGCGTCGGTGGCCATCCCGATGACGATCGGCACCACACCGAGGCAGACGAACGACGGTAGGAAACAGGCTGCGAGCGGGGCCATCGCCGCGATACCTGCGCGCTGCGCTCGGGCGGTTGCGCCGGCCGTGGCCTCGGCCCGGATCTCGGCCGCGTGTCGTTCGAAGGCGTCGGCCAGCCGGATCCCGCTGGCCGCGCTGCGCACCGCGCTCATCGCCAGCGGACGCAACGGATGGCTCGCCGGCACCAGACCCCAGGCGTCGTCGGCGCCCGCACCGAGGCGGAGCAAGCCCGCCACGCGCAACAGCAGGTCGGCGGACGTCGCGGTCGCCGCCGGCGCGGCGAGGGCGAGCGCATCGGCGAGCGGGCGCCCGCTGCGCAGCACCGCGGCGGCCAGGTCGAGCGGCAGCGCGACGGAGCGATCGAGCCGCGCCATCGGCGGCCGGCGGCCGGCGGCCCGCACCGCCCATCCGATTGCCGGTCCCACCACTGCCGCGACGACCACTCCCCTGATCGACCCCGCCACGGCGATGCACACGCCCGCGGACAGCACCGTCGCCAGCGCTGCCCCGTGGGTGCCGTCTAGCGGCCGGCGTCCCGCCCGCACAGCACCGACGTGATCGACATGCCCGTCCCGTGGCAGCGGGACGAGCAGCACTGCCGCGGCCGTCAACAGCCAGGGCCACATCCATCCGCCGGTCATCCGCGCTCGGCCCGACGCAGCACGGCCCGGATCCACAACACCCCGGCGACGTCGAGCACGACCCCGACGAGACACAGCAACCGACCGCCGGACGAGCCGCCCAGGACAGTGATCGGCGATGCGCCCATGGCCGTGCCGAGACCCAGACCGAGTACCGGCAACAGGGCCACGAGCCCTGCCGACGCTCGGGGACCGGCCAGCGCCACAGCCACGGAGCGGCGTTGCGCGTCGGCGGCGGACAGGTCGTCGGCCACCCGTTCCAGCACGACGCCGAGCGACGACCCGGTGTCCTGCCCGAGCCGCCACGCGACCCCGACGGCGCGCAGTCCCGGCCGCGGGTCGGCCTCGAGCACCGTCGACGGATCGCCCCGCGCCGCCTCGTCCGCCGCGCTGTCGAAGACCGCGCGCACCTGCGGCGCAGCCGTCGCGGCCGCGGCGAGTGCGCGTGCCGGCAAGCTGCCGGCCACGAGCTCGGCGGTCAGGATGCGCACCGCGGCGAGCACCGCATCGTGATCGGCCCGGGCCCGCCGGTGCAGCACGACGTCGGCCGTCAACCTCGCCGCCAACGCAGCCAGCGCTGCCGCCGCCAGAGCCAGCACCGCACCCAGCGTCGCGCCGACGACCAGGGCGACCCCGCCGATCACCGCGACTGCTACGAGACGCCCGCTCATCCGCCACCGGACGCCGCGGGCCGGGCGATCGGGACGCTCCGCGGCCAGCCGACCGCGAGAGCCCAGGGCCGTCACCCGGACCGGCGCGACGCGTGGCGCGAGAGTCAGCAGCAGCGCCGCGGCCAGCAGCACCCAGGTCGAGGCAGTCACCGCGCGACCATTCGTCCGGCGCGCTCCCAGGCCGGGCCCCGGCCGTCGGCGTGCGACCAGACCGAGACGACGGACAGCTCGTCGCCGCCCCCGCGCTCGAGCAACCCGATCTCGGCCACTCCGCGGCGGCCGTCGCGGCCGCGGTGCAGGTGGACCACGACGTCGACAGCGCTGGCCACCAGGCTCGTGACCGCCGCAGCGGGCAACCCGGCCAGCGCGCCGAGGGCCGAGAACCGGGCCGGGACGTCGGCAGCCGAGTTCGCGTGCAACGTCGCGGCACTGCCCTCGTGCCCGGTGTTCAGCGCGACGAGCAGCTCAACGACCTCGGCTCCGCGGAACTCGCCGACCACCAGCCGGTCGGGCCGCATGCGTAGCGCCTGGCGCACCAGTTCGCGCAGCGTCACCGCGCCGGCGCCCTCGACGTTGGCCGCGCGCGTCACCAGACGCACGACGTGCGGGTGCCGGATGACCAGCTCGGCGGCGTCCTCGATGACCAGCAGCCGGTCGCGCGCGGACACCTCGCCGAGCAGCGCCCCGAGCAGGGTGGTCTTGCCGGTGCCGGTGCCCCCGGTGACGACGAAGGCCAGGCGCGCCGACACGACCGCCCGAAGCAGCGCGGCGATGTCGGGTGACAGCGCGCCGCCGCGCACCAGGTCCTCCACACCGAGCGGCCGACGTGCGAGCACCCGCAGCGACAGCGTCGTGGCCGGCACGATCGGCGGCAGCACCGCGTGCAACCGCGTGCCGTCGGCGAGCACCGCGTCGACATACGGGCTCGCGTCGTCCAGGCGTCGCCCCGTCCCGGCCGCGAGCCGCTGGGCCAGGGCGCGCACGGCGGCCTCGTCGGCGAAGCCGACCCCGCTGCGCTCCATGCCGGAGCCCCGGTCGAGCCAGACCGAGTCGGGCGCGTTGACGAGCACGTCGGTGACCCCGGCCAGCTCGAGCAACGGCTCCAGCGGCCCCGCGCCACGCAGCTCGGCGGCGATGTCGCGGCGCAGCCGGGCGAACACCGCATCGTCGACGATGCCTTCGGACTCGGCGCGCAGCGCCGCGTCGAGCTCGAGACCGCTGTCGACCAGGCGGTGCCGCACCCGGTCGGCCAGCGCCGCGACTGCTGCCTCGGTCATGCCGCGGCCCGGTCCGGCACGACGGGGCCGACCAGCCCGGCGAGCACGCCGTCGGCCACCCGGGTCATCGCGCGCGGCAACCGGGTGACGTCGAAGCGGCGACCGGGGCGCCCGAGCGGTGGCAACACCCCGAGTGACGGCGCCCCGACGGATCGCGCCGCCCGCTCGGGGTGGATGCCGGCCCGGCGCACCACGACCCCGAGCGGCAGCCCGGGCAGCGCGTCGATCAGCGTGTGTGCAGCCACCAGACCGGGCACGTCGGCCCGCGCCAGCACCACCACCAGGTCGCAGCGCAGCAGCGCAGCGGCCCGCTCGACGCATGCGGCCCGGGGCAGATCGACGACCACCGGCCCGGTGACGGCCGCGGCCCCCAGCACCTGCGCGACCGCGTCGGGATCGAGCTGGGCGACGTCCGCGGCGAGCACCGCACACCGTCCGAGCTGCGGCAGCCCGGCCCGCACCGCATCGGGATCGAGGTGTCCGCCGGCGAGTTGCAGCCCCGACCAGCGGGCGCCCGGCTCGGTCTCGAGGCCGAGCAGGACGTCGACGCCGCCGCCGGTGACGTCCAGGTCGACCAGTACGGCGCCCGCCCGGACGGCGAGCACCGCCGCGAACGCCGACGCACCGACCCCGCCGCTGCCACCGACGACCCCCACCACCGGACCGTTGTCGTCGCTCACGTCCGCGCTTCGAGTCATGACCCGAGCCAACCTCACGACGCGCCCCGGACAGGACCGCAAGCACGCCACCTGTGGACAGTCCGGGCGCGGCGGCATGACACACCCACCCGCACCGGACGCAGCTGTTCGGTCAGCGACGGACCGTACAGTCACGGTCGTGGCCGGTCCCGCGCGCACAGCGGCGTTCTTCGATCTGGACAAGACGATCATCGCCAAGTCCAGCGTGCTGGCGTTCGGCCGGCCGTTCTACCAGAGCGGGCTCATCAACCGCCGCGCCGTCCTGCGCAGCGCGTACGCGCAGTTCGTGTTCGCGCTCGCCGGCGCGGACCACGACCAGATCGAGCGCATGCGCGCCTATCTGACCAGCATGTGCACGGGGTGGGACGTCGCGCAGGTGCGCGAGATCGTCTCCGAGACGCTGCACGAGATCATCGACCCGATCGTCTACGACGAGGCCGTCGACCTCATCGCCCGGCACAAGGCGGCCGGCCGCGACGTCGTCATCGTCAGCACGTCCGGCGAGGAGGTCGTCGCCCCGATCGGGGCCATGCTCGGCGCCGACGACGTCGTGGCCACCCGGATGGTCGTGCGCAAGGGGCACTACACCGGCGAGATCAGCCGGTACACCTTCGGGCCCGAGAAGGCGGTGGCCGTCGGTGAACTCGCCGCCGCCCGGGGTTACGACCTGTCGGCCAGCTACGCCTACTCCGACTCGGCCACCGACGTCCCGATGCTCGAGAGCGTCGGCCACCCTTACGCCGTCAACCCCGATCGGGCGCTGCGCCGCATCGCCCAGGAGCGCGAATGGCCGATCCTGACGTTCTCCAATGCCGTTGCGCTGCGCGAGCGGATCTCCGGGCTGCGGCCCGAACACCCGGCCACCGCCGCGACCGTGCTGGGCGCGGGCGTCGCCGCCGCGGGCATCGCCTGGTACGCGACGCGTCGGCGGATGCGCGCCTGATCCCGGCAACACGCCGACCTGGGGGTTGCGTGACCGGCGTCACAGTGGTTCATTTCAGGGAGCACGGACGAACGAGCACCCACGCGGCGATCCCACCGTCAAAGGTGAGTCGACGTGGCACCGAAGCAGCGCCGCTGACGGACCGCGATCGACACTTCCACACAGGGCACGCCTGGTAACTCGCCGCCCGTGCCGGCGGCGTTGCCGTGTAGCGAGGGGGCTTGTCGAGAGACAACCTCTCGCAGGACACGGTGACGCCGCCGTCGTACGTCCAGGCACCCGAAAAGGCCGCTCAGCCGCGGGCGATGGCCTCGCAGATCGCCACGGTCTCGGTGGCCCCGGCAACCAGGGCATCGGCGCAGTGCACCAGCCAGCGTCCGATCCCGGCCGGCGTCTCGGACCGGTACGCCTCGAGCGCCTCGTCGTAGTCCTGCCGCAGTTCGCGGTGCCCGACCTCGAGGGCGACGAGCGCCTTCGGGTCCAGGCCGCGCTCGACGAGCGTCAGCCGGACGGCCGCCCGGGCCACGATCCCGGACGCCGGGGCGAAGGCGTCCAGGCCCAGCAGCTCGCCGTGGACGATCGCCGCGACCACCACCGCCGGCGCCCGGGTGGTGGCCAGCACGAGCGTCAAGGTGTCCATCCGCTCGGCCGCACCGGCACGCGGGCGGCCCAGCAGATCGGGGTCCTCGACCAGATCGGCGGCCGCCAGGGCGTGCAGCCGGGCCATGGCCTGGCGCGGCGCGCGCGTCCAGGTGTCGGTCAGCGACCCGATCGCCGACTGCGCCCGCAGCGCGCCCTGGACGAGCGGCCGCTGCGCCGCCGCACCCGAGCGGACGTCGGCCAGCTCGACCTCCTCCCCGGCCAGCCAGGCCGAGGCCCACGCGCCGCGCAGCGCCGATTCGGCCGAGACGTCGGCCGAGCGGCGGCGCAACGTGCGGTTGCCCAGCAGCGCGTCGACCGCGGCGCGGGTGCGCTGCACGCCGTCGGCGACGCCCGGAAGCTCGAGCAGCGGGTCGAGCGGGTCGGCGGGCACGGGATCTCACGGTAGTGCTCGCTGTCGGTCGTCGTGGTCAGCGCCCGCCACGGCAGGCAGGCTGCCATGATTGACCCCCATCGGGCGCGCACGCGTCCGTCGACGAAGGAGCCGAGACCGTGACGGTCACCCCACAGCCGAACGCCGCCCCGGGCCCCCGGCCGGGTACGGCCACCGCGACGTCCGCCGACGTCCAGCCCAGCATGGGCGAGCTGGTCTCCGAGGCCTCCCAGCACCTGTCGACGCTCGTCCGCAGCGAGATCGAACTCGCCAAGCTGGAGCTGCGCTCGACGGTGAAGAACGCCGGCGTCGGTGCGGGCGCGTTCATCGGCGCCCTCGTCGTGCTCGTCTTCTCGCTGATCTTCGGGTTCCTCGCCCTCGCCGAGGGCATCGTGGCGCTGGGGCTCGATCGCTGGCTGGCCTTCCTCATCGTGTTCGGCTTCCAGCTGCTGGTCGTCGGCGGGCTGGTGCTGCTCGGCATCCGCAAGATCAAGCGGGTGAAGGCCCCCGCGCGCACCATCAGCACGAGCAAGGAGACGGTCGCCTACCTGCGCCACCACGCCTAGGCCGCGGCGACGTGGGATTCGGCCCGCTCCCGGGCGCACCTGACAGTTCGTCGGTCCTCATCGACGGACCGTGGACGCATCGCGTCGTCCGGGCCAACGGCATCGCGCTGCACGTCGCCGAGCTCGGCCGGGGCCCGCTCGTGCTGCTGGTGCACGGCTTCCCGCAGTTCTGGTGGGCCTGGCGCAGCCAGCTCGTCGACCTCGCCGCCGCCGGCTACCGCGCCGTCGCCGTCGACCTGCGCGGCTACGGCGCCAGCGACAAACCGCCCCGCGGCTACGACTCGGTGACCCTGGCCGCGGACATGGCCGCGCTCGTCACCTCGCTCGGCGAGTCGCAGGCCATGGTCGTCGGGCACGGCGTCGGCGGCACCCTGGCCTGGACGATGGCCGCCCGCCACCCGCAGGTCGTGCGCAGCGCGGTCGTGCTCGGGACGGCGCATCCGCTCGACCTGCGCGCGGCGCTGCGCCCGGGTGCGTCGGGCGCGCAGCGGCGCGCGTCGGCGTACGCGCTGCGCACGTTCCAGATCCCGCGGCGGCCCGAGAACCTGCTCTCGCGCGACTCGCGCTGGGTCCGTGAGCTCTTCCACCGGTGGACGGGCCCGCGCTGGCGCGGCACACCGGGATATCGCGCCGACGTCGAGCGCTACGCCGAGGCGATGCGCATCCACCCGGTGGCCTACTGCGCCGCCGAGCACTACCGGTGGCTGGTCCGCTCGGTGCCGCGCCCCGACGGGCGGGCGTGGGCGACGATGATGCGCACCCCGATCTCGGCGCCGGTGCTGCACCTGCACGGCGACTTCGACACCTGCATCCTGACCCCGACGGCGCAGGGCGCCGAGCGGCACGTGTCCGGGCCCTACGAGTGGCGGCTGCTCGACGGCGTCGGGCACTTCCCGCAGAGCGAGGTGCCCGACATCGTCGGCGACGAGCTCATACGCTGGGCGAAGTCGACCCTCTGAGGCCCGTGCGTCGTCGTGCCGTCACGAGCGCGGCCGCCGAACCGACGACCAGCCCCACCGCCGCTCCGGTGATCAGCAGCGGCCACCCGGACACGGGCAGTCCGCCGCCGTAGAAGATGCCGTCCGACCCACCCGAATCGGACAGCGGCGAGTACGCGTACCACCCGAAGTCTCCGCCCGGGACCGCGCTCCGGCCGTAGGCGTGCAGCTCGACCGCCACGCCGAGACCCACCAGGACGCCGCACAGTGCAAGGCCGGCAGCGCCCAGCCGACGTCCGACCCCGGCCGCCCGGCGCATCGCCACCCACCGCAGGGTCACGCCCACGAACAGCCCCGCGACGAGACCGGCGCCGAGCCCGACGGGCAGCATCCGCACCAGGTCGAGCGACGAGCCGCCGGCGGTAGGCAGGTAGTCGGCGTAGCGACGGGGCATGCCGCCCCGGGTGCCCACGCCGTCGAGCACGCTCTGCCCGACGACGAAGCGCAGCACCACGACCAGCAGTCCGCCGACGAGGGCGCCCACGCCCGCGCACACCGCAGTGATCCGCACGACCGGACCCTAACTCAGCCGGGCGTGCAGGCGCCGGTGTCGACGGCGGTCGTCGCGGTCCGTCCGGCGGCCGCGCCGGCAGAGATCTCGCTGTCGGTGAGTACGAAACCGGTGTCGGAGGAGTCCAGCGCGGTCGCGAACACCATGCCTAGCACCGTGCCGTCGGAGGCGAGCAGCGGGCCGCCGGAGTTGCCGCTGCGCACGACCGAGCGGATCGAGTAGATCGAGCGGGTGATGGTGCCCTTGCCGTAGATGTTCGAGCCCCGCACGGTGGTCTGCGAGCGGATGCGCGCCGAGCGCACGGTGAACGGCCCGTTCTCGGGGTAGCCGAGCACAGTGGCCGGGTCGCCGGTGCGCCCGGGCGTCGCGGTGAAGCTCAGCACCGGAGCGTTCAGGTCGGGCGCGTCGAGCACGGCGACGTCGCGGTTCGGGTCGACGTAGACGACCTTCGCCGACACCGTCCGCTGGGCGTCACCGCTACCGCTGACGACGACGCGCACGCTGCTGGTGCCCGCGACGACGTGGGCGTTGGTGAGGATCCGGTGCTTGGCGTAGACGAAGCCGGAACCCTCGATGCCGCGATTGCACTCCGGTGCCTCACCGAGGATCTTGAACGTCGAACGCTGGGCGACCTGCACGCGCGCCGCGACCGCCGGCGACAGGTCGGCGGGCGGTGCGGGTACCGCCACCACCGACGTCGAGGGCAGGTCACCGAGAACCGGCGGAAAGCCGCTCTGGTCGAGGAACCCCCGCAGCGAGGAGTACAGCCCGCGCACGTCGTCGGGCACCGCATCGTTGACGGCCCGCACGACACGCGAGTGGCCGGCCTGGGCGGCCAGCGTCGGGTAGGGCGAGGACGCCAGCGGCACGGCGATCATCCAGGCGACGAGCAGCACCGACAGCACGCCGAGCACCGAGCCGACGCCGGCGTCGACGGGCTTGCCCCACTCGGGGACGAGTCGCTTGACGAACCCGGCGAGGTAGACGCCCGCGAGCTGCCCCACGGTGGCCAGCACCAGGACGCAGACGATCGCCACCGGTACCTGCGCCCGGCCGTCGGCGACCCGCGATCCGAGCGGCTGCGCGAGCTGCGCGCCGAGGGCTGCGCCACCGAAGAAGCCAATCAGCGAGAAGACTCCGACCACCGCGCCGCTGCGGAAACCACCGATCGCATAGGCGATAGCGACCACGACGATGACGACGTCGAGGGCGTTCACGAACTCGACTCGACGACGAGCGTCCCCGTCTGCCCCTGCTGGACGTGAATGGTGCAGACGAAGTGGTAGCGGCCCGGCTTACCCGCGGTGAACGTCACCGACGAGACGTCGCCGGCCGGGGTCAGCGGGACGGCCGCCCCGGGCAGGCCGGTGATCTGCAGGTTGTGCGGCGGGCCGTTGCCGTTGCTCGTGCGGTTGTTCAGGATGATCCGAACCTTGCCCGGATGGACGATCAGGGTCGACGGGTGGAAACGCAGGTCGGCGCCGGTGAGGACGGTGATCTGCTGTGCACCGTCGACCATCGTGGCTGATCCCGACCCGCTGTGCGGCTCCTTCTGGACGGCCGAGCGGGAGTTGCTGCAGCCGCTCGCCGCGCCGACCACGACCACCGCCGCGACACCGGCGGCCACGGTCCGCTTCCGACTCACGCGCATCACTCGACGGTACCGGCGGGAGCGGGCAGGCCTGCGCCGACTGCCAGGGTCCTGCGCACCCGGTCGTCCCAGGGTCGGGCCCAGCCCGCGAGGTCGAGCAGCCGGTCGAGCAGGCCGGCGGTGAAGCCCCAGACGAACAGTCCGCGCGCCTCGAACCCGGGCCGCAGATACCCCCGCGGCCCGACGACCAGGAACCGGTTCGCCGGGTCGGCGAGCTCGGCGATCGGCACCAGTTCGACGCGCGCGACCTCGGCGGCGTCGACGGCGTGGACAGCGCCGACGTCGGGGCACCACGCCAGTACCGGGGTGACGACGAATCCCGTCACCGGGATGAAGATCGCGGGCAGGGCGGCCAGCACCACGACGCCGTCGGCATCGAGACCGACCTCCTCGGTCGCCTCGCGCAACGCAGCCGCGGTGGGCGAGGCGTCGGACGCATCGACCGTGCCGCCGGGGAACGCGACCTGACCGGCGTGCTTGCGCAGCTCGGAGGACCGTTCGATCAGCAGCACCGACGGCCCGTCCGGGCCTTCGGCGAAGGCGATGAGCACGGCTGACGGCCGGCCGGAACCGTCGGTGGGGGGCAGGAACTGCGAGAGATCCGCGCCGGAGATCGACCCGGCGGCCTCGGCGAGCCGCGCGAGCCACGCCGGTGGACGATCGGTCATGACTCGACGATCTGGGCTTCGCTCTTGACCAGTTTCGCGGCGAGCTCAGGGTCGGTCGGACCGGCGCCGAAGGACGGGCACAGCCGCGCGATGGGGCAGACACCGCACGCGGGTTTGCGGGAGTGGCACATCCGCCGACCGTGAAAGATCGCGCGATGGCTGAAATCCGTCCACTGCCGCTTCGGTATCAGCTCGGCGACGACGGACTCGACCTTCACCGGATCGGTTTCCGCGGTCCAGCCCCAGCGGCGCACGAGCCGCCCGAAGTGCGTGTCGACGGTGAGGCCGGGCACGCCGAACGCGTCGCCCAGCACGACGTTCGCGGTCTTGCGGCCGAAGCCGGGCAGGGTGACGAGCTCGGCCAGGGTGCTCGGCACCTCGCCGTCGAAGTCCTCGACCAGTTTCTGGCCGAGCTTGATCAACGACGTGGTCTTGTTGCGGAAGAACCCGGTGGGCTTGATCAACGCCTCGAGCTCGTCACGGTCGGCGCCGGCGTAGGCGGCCGCATCGGGGTAGCGGCGGAACAGTGCCGGGGTGACCTCGTTGACGCGCTTGTCGGTGCACTGCGCGGACAGGATCGTGGCGACCGAGAGCTCCAGCGGGGTCGTGAAATCCAGCTCGCAGTGCGCGTCGGGATAGAGGTCGCCCAGCTCGCGGTTGATGCGCCGCGCACGGCGGGTGAGGGCGAGCGGGGATTCTCCGGCTGACGGCGGGGCGATGACCACCGCACGAGCCTACGATCCGGCATGATGGGCCTCATCATGATTGGCTTCGTGCTCATCCTCTTCCCGTTCATCGTGCTCGGCTTCATCCTGGCCATGGAACGCGTCGAGGAGCCGCTGAACCTGCTGCCGAACGAGCGCGAGATCGAGCAGTTCCTCGACACCGCGAACAGCTCGGAACTCGACACCTTCGTCCGCGAGGGCAGCGAGTCGGCGTTACGCCGGTTCCGGGGCCGGCTGGGGATCGGGCGCCGCAACAGCCGGCGCAGCGTGCGCCGCGACGTCGAACTGGCAGACCCCCTAGACTCTCCTCGACTGTGACCGGACTCGCACACGGGCGTCACACGCGCGATCGAGGAGCATGAGTGGACGAGATTCTGCGCAGGGCTGGGCTCTTCCAGGGCGTCGACGCCGAGGACGTCGAAGCGCTGTCGGGAGAGTTCGAGATATTCGACGCCCCCCGCGGCGGCGTCCTGTTCAACGAGGGCGAGCCCGGCGACAGCCTGTACATCGTCCTGGCGGGCAAGGTGAAGCTCGGTCGACGCTCGCCGGACGGTCGGGAGAACCTCGTCGCGATCTACGGTCCGTCGGACCAGTTCGGCGAGCTGTCGCTGTTCGACCCCGGCCCGCGTACGGCCACGGCCACCGTCGTCACCGACGCCCGCCTGGCCCGGCTCCCCAAGTCGGCGCTGCAGAAGTGGGCCACCGAGCGCCCGCAGATCGCCATGCAGCTGCTGCGCGTCGTCGCCCGGCGCTTGCGCCGTACCAACACGATGCTGGCCGACCTGATCTTCGTCGACGTCCCCGGGCGGGTGGCCAAGCAGCTGCTGCAGCTGGCCCAGCGTTTCGGCTCGATCGACGGCGGCCAGCTGCGGGTCACCCACGACCTCACGCAGGAGGAGCTCGCCCAGCTCGTCGGCGCATCGCGCGAGACCGTCAACAAGGCACTCGCGGACTTCGCCTCGCGCGGCTGGCTGCGCCTCGAGGGCAAGAGCGTCGTCATCCTCGACCGCGAACGTCTGGCCCGGCGCGCCCGCTGACGGCGTCCCGACCGACCCGGGCAACCTCCGGGCAGGTATGTGTGTGGTCGCAGATGTATGACAGCCGTCGTACACCCTGCAATCACTCACCTGCCTTGCCGCCGGACCCACGATGTCGGCGCAGCTGGTCAGCGCAGGTAATCCAGTTGAGCCTGGACGCTGAGCTCGGCGGCCCACCAGACGGCCGGGTCGACGTCGGCGTAGACGTCCTCGACGATCGCGCGCGCGGTGGCGCCCGGGCCGAGCCGGCCCAGCGCGGCGTGCACCTGATCCAGGCGCCGGCGGCGGTGCGCGAGGTACGCGGCGGCGGCCTCACCCACTGAGTCGAGCTCGGGCCCGTGGCCGGGCAGCACTCGCGCCGGGCCGAGGCCCTGCAACAGACGCAGTGACGCCAGGTAGGGCCCCAGGGCGCCGTCCGGATGCGCGACGACGGTCGTACCCCGCCCGAGGATCGTGTCGCCGGTGAACACCGCCGCGCCGTCGCGCTCGTCGCTGCCGGCCAGCACGAACGACACCGAGTCGGCCGTGTGCCCGGGCGTCGACAGCACCTGCAGCCGCACACCGGCGGCGTCGATCAGCGCACCGTCGAGCAGCGGCGACGCACCGTGGCAGTGCGCCGGATCGGCGGCCCGCACAGGCACGCCGGTCCGCGCGTGCAGTGCGGCGGCGAGCTGGCTGTGGTCGTGGTGGCCGTGCGTCAACAGCACCAGCGACACCCTCGCGGACGTCAGCAGTGCCGCCAGATGTTCGGCACCCGGATGCGTCTCGCTGTCCTCGCCCGGGTCGATGAGGATGCGTTCGTCGGCGTCGGGTGCACCGACCAGCCAGCTGTTCGTACCGTCGAGCGTCATCGGCCCCGGGTTGCGCTGCAGCACCACTGCCGCCCGCGGAGTCACCACCCGCAGCGTCTCGTAGGACGGCGGGCTCACGCCAGCATCGTCCGCGGGATCGCGTGCACGGTTCCGTCGTCGAGCTCGACGGTCACCGACCCGTCGTCGGCCACCCGCAGGGTCGGCCGGACGGGCCGGATGACCCGGTCGTCGGCGGCAGCGCGCACCTCGGCCACGGTGCGGTGGGCCCGGATATCGGTCAACGTGACCATCGTCGGCGGCAGCATCTTGCGCTCGCCGCGCTGCGCCTGCTCGAGTGCGACGCCGATGGGCAGCCACGCCGCCTCGCTGGACTCGCTCGTGACGTCCTGCGCCTGCGACCCGTCGGGCAGCGCGCCGACGAAGAAGCGGGTGTCGTAGCGGCGGGTCTCGCCCTCGGGCGTCACCCAGCGCGCCCACGGCCGCAGCGCGGCACCGTCGACGGTCAGCCCGTGCGCGGCCAGCAAGTCCGCGAACGACAGCACCCCGTTCTCGACGTCGGCCCGGTGCTCGGGCAGGTCGGCGCGCGGGGTCGTCAGCAGGACACCGGTCTCCTCGAACGTCTCGCGGACGGCCGCACCGACGAGCGCACGGGCCATGTCGTCGGAGCAGTCGAAACGACCGGCGACCCGCGACACGTCGGCGGCGGCCACCGGCAGACGAGTGTCCGCATCGTCGACCCGCCCGCCCGGGAAGACGGTCATTCCGGCGGCGAAGGCCATCTGCGCGACGCGGGTCAGCAGCCAGGCCTCCAGCCCGTCAGCCCCGTCGCGCAGCAGCACGACCGTGGCCGCATCGCGCACGGGCACCGTCACCGGACCTCCACGACCAGCTCGATCTCGACCGGGACGTCGAGCGGCAGCGCGGTCACCCCGACCGCCGAGCGCGCGTGCGCGCCCTCGGCACCGAACACCTCGCCCAGCAGCTCGCTGGCCCCGTTGACGACGGCCGGCTGCCCGGTGAAGCCCGGTGCGCTGGCGACGTAACCGACCACCTTCACCACCCGCACGACCGAGTCGATGCCGACGAGAGCGTGCACCGCGGCCAGCGCGTTCAGGGCAGCGGCCCGGGCGTCGGACGCGGCGTCCTCGGGGGTGACCTCGGCGCCCACCTTGCCCGTGCGGGGCAGCGATCCGTCGACCATCGGCAGCTGCCCGGAGGTGAACACCAGCGAGCCGGTGCGCACCGCCGGCACGTAGGCCGCGAGCGGCGGGACGACCGGCGGCAGCGTGATCCCGAGCTCCGCGAGCCGCTCGGACGGGGAGGGGGCCATGCCCGCGACGTTATCGCGTCCTACGCTGGACTGATGGTCGCTCGCCCGGACGGGAACCCCCCCGCGATCAGTCCCGCCCTGTCACCGGCGATCTCCCAGCGGGCCCGGTTGCACGTCGTCACGGGCAAGGGCGGCACCGGCAAGACCACCGCAGCCGCCGCCCTGGCCCTGGCGATCGCCGACACCGGGCGCAAGGTGCTGCTCGTCGAGGTCGAGTCCCGGCAGGCCATCGCGCAGCTATTCGACACGCCACCCATGCCCTACGAGGAGCGGCACATCGCCGGCGCCGCGAACGACGGCGAGCTGCTCGGGCTGGCCGTCGACCCCGAGCAGGCGATGCTCGACTACCTCGAGATGTTCTACAACCTCAAGCGCGCCGGCCGCGGGCTGAAGAAGATGGGCGCGGTCGACTTCGTCACCACCCTCGCCCCGGGCCTGCGCGACGTCCTGCTCACCGGCAAGGTCAAGGAGTCCGTCGTCCGGCAGTCGCACGGCGCACCCGTGTACGACGCCGTCGTGCTCGACGCCCCGCCCACCGGGCGCATCAGCCGCTTCCTCGACGCCACGCAGGAGGTCGCGAAGCTCACCAAGTTCGGGCCGATCAACAGCCAGAGCGAGGGCGTCATCGCGCTGCTGCACGGCCCGAAGACCGTCATCCACCTCGTCACGCTGCTCGAGGAGATGCCGGTGCAGGAGACGATCGACGCCGCGGCCGAGCTCAAGGACCTCGGGTTCCACCTCGGCGTGGTGATCGTCAATCGGGTGCGACCGGCATTGATCACCGAGGGCCAGCTCCGCGCCGACGGCACCGTCGAGGTGACGTTGCTCGCCGAGGGCCTGCGCACGGCCGGTGTCGCAGCGGCCCACGCCCCCGCCCTGGCCGCCGAGATGGCCGACTACGCGAAGCGGCAGCTCGTCCAGGCCGAGAATGCCGCACGACTCGACAAGCTCGACCTGCCGCGTATCGAGCTGCCCGACCTCAATCCGCCGGTGCAGCTCGGCGAGCTCAAGGAACTCGCCGCATGCTTCGGCCGGGTGGACGGATGACCGACCTGGACATCGCCGCGCTCGTCCGCGACCCTGCGACCCGCGTCGTGGTCACCTGCGGCAGCGGCGGGGTGGGCAAGACGACGACCGCGGCGGCGATGGCGTTGATCGGCGCGCGCGCCGGTCGGCGCACCGTCGTGCTGACCATCGACCCGGCCCGTCGGCTCGCACAGTCGATGGGTCTGACCGAGCTCGACAACACCCCACGCCTGGTGAGCGGGGTCGAGGGCGGCAACCTGTTCGCGATGATGCTCGACATGAAGCGGACGTTCGACGACGTCGTGCTCGAGCATTCGACGCCCGACCGGGCCGAGCAGATCTTCAACAACCCGTTCTACCAATCGCTGTCGTCCTCCTTCGCCGGCACGCAGGAGTACATGGCGATGGAGAAACTGGGCCAGCTCGTCGCGCAGCAGGAGTGGGACCTCATCGTCGTCGACACCCCGCCGTCACGCTCGGCGCTGGATTTCCTCGACGCACCGAACCGTCTCGGCCGCTTCCTCGACGGCCGGATGATCAAGTTGCTCACCGCTCCGGCGAAGGCGGGCGGCAAGGCTTACCTCAAGGTCGTCACGATCTCGGTCGGGGTGCTGGCGAGAGTCTTCACGAAGGTCATCGGCAACGACCTGCTCAACGATCTGTCGACGTTCGTCAGCGCACTCGAGTCGATGTTCGGCGGATTCCGCGAGCGCGCCCAGCAGACGTACGAGCTGCTCAAACAGCCCGGCACCGCGTTCGTCGTCGTCGCCGCACCCGAGCCCGACGCGCTGCGTGAGGCGTCGTACTTCGTCGAGCGACTGTCCGTCGACTCGATGCCGCTGGCCGGTGTCATCGTCAACCGCACGCGCGTCACCAGCCCGGTGGCCGGCGCCAAGACGCTCACCGGGGCCCGCGCCGAGGCCGCGGCCGACGCCCTCGCCGAGCAGCCGGGCGATGCCGGCGTCGACCTGGCCCTGGTCGCGCTGCGCGTGCACGCCGAGGTCGCGAACGCCGCCGAGCACGACGTCCGGATGACCAAGCGCTTCTCCTCGGCCCATCCCTCGGTGCCGCTGGTGGCCGTCTCGGCACTGCCTGCCGACGTCCACGACCTCGACGGCCTCACTGCCATCAGCCGGTTGCTGGGTGCTGTGATCTGAGCAGCGACCCAGCGGCGCCACGAGTGTCGGCGATTGCCCGTAACCTAGCTCTCCGTGGCAGGTTCTTCAGGTTCCCCAGGTCGGCCGGACCCCTGGCAGACGGTGGCGAAGCTCTTCGTCGCCCTGGTGGCGGCGGGCGTGCTCGTCGCCGGGCTCGCCCTGCCCTACGTGGGCGGGCTGGGGCTCGTGGCCGGCAAGGAAGCCGACAAGTTCCAGAGCACCCAGTGCAACCTGCCCGACAGCACACCGCCGCAGAAGACCACCCTCTACGCCAACGACGGCAAGACCGTCGTCGCCACCCTGTTCAAGCAGGACCGCGTCACCGTCCCGTTGAGCCAGGTGCCCCAATCCCTGCAGGACGCCCTCGTCGCCACCGAGGACCGCCGGTTCTACAGCCACCACGGCGTCGACCTGCGCGGCCTGATCCGCTCGGCGGTCAGCACGTCCGGCGGCGACACCCAGGGCGGGTCGACGCTGACGATGCAGTACGTCAAGCAGCTGCGCTACTACGCGGCGGGTGACAACAAGGCCAAGCAGAACGCCGCCATCGCGCAGAACCTCACCCGCAAGATCGAGGATGCGAAGTGCGCCCTCTACATCGAGGGGACGCTGCACACGAAGAAGAGCCAGATCCTCGACGACTACCTCAACATCGCGTTCTTCGGCGAGAACTCGTACAGCATCTCGACCGCGGCCGAGACGTACTTCAACAAGTCGGTGTCCCAGCTGACGCTCGGTGAGTCGGCCCTGCTCGTCGGGCTGCTGCGTGCACCGTCGGACTACGACCCGTTCCTGCACCGCGAGGCTGCGACCCAGCGCCGCAACCAGGTGCTGCAGAACCTGGTGTCGGTCGGCAAGCTCTCTCAGAGTACGGCGAACGTCGAGAAGGCGAAGCCGATCGCGCTGAGCACCAACTCGCCGCCGCAGGTTCGCCAGGGCTGCGCCAACGCCGCCTCCTCGATCGCCAACGTCGCCTTCTTCTGCGAGTACGCGGTGAACTGGCTCGAGAACGTGGACGGCATCTCCGAGAACAAGCTCGAGACCGGCGGCCTGAAGATCGTGACGACACTGGACGCGAAGCTGCAGAACAGCACGCAGGCCAAGCTGTCGAAGGCAGTGCCGGCGACCTCGGCGATGACCGCCGTCCTGCCGTCCGTCGATCCCAAGACCGGCAACGTCCTGGCCATGGCGACGAGCAAGACCTACGGCCTCGGCAGGGGTCAGACCGAGCAACCGGTGTTCACCGCCCACGTCGCCAGCGGCGCGTCGACGTTCAAGCTGTTCCCGCTGCTGAGCGCGCTGTCGATCGGCGTGCCCAGTACCTGGCCGCTGCAGACGACGGCGAACGGCACGTACACGAGCAAGTACTGCTCCACCCCGAGCAAGACGCGAAACGGTGACGCCGACGAGTCGTACAGCAATCAGGAGACGCTGACCTCGGCCACGGTGAAGTCGTCCAACACCTTCTACGTCGGGCTGGCTGACAACCTCTACAACTGCCAGCTCACGCCGATGGTCACGTTGGCCCAGAACCTGGGGATCGGCGAGCTGTCGCAGCCCGACGGCGCCAGCAAGCTGACGGTGGCGCAGACCATCGAGTCCGCTCAGCAGGCGCAGCGGTTCGTCCTCGGCAGCGTCGCGGTGAGCCCGCTGGAGCTGGCCGGTGCGTACGCCGCGGTGGCCAACGGCGGCAAGTACAACGCGCCCGCGCCGGTCCTGTCCGTGACCGACAGCACCGGCAGCGCGCTGGCGCTCAAGCGCACCCCGGGCAAGCAGGTGGTCTCGCCCGAGGCTGCGGCGCAGGCCGTCAAGATCCTCAGTGGCGACACCAAGGGCGACGGCACGTCGGCAGGTCAGTTCACGAGCTGGTACAGCGCCGGCAACAGCACGGTCGCCGGCAAGACCGGCACGGTCGCCGCGGTCGGCAGCAACGGCAAGGAGACCACCAAGAACGCGGCGGTCTGGTTCGTCGGGATGACTCCGGACCTGGTCGCCACCAGTGCGTTGATCAACTTCGACGCGCCGAACAGCACCTCGACGGGGTTGCCCGGCCAGAAGTCCGGGACCGCCTACGGTGACTACGCCTCGGGCATCTGGCTGAGGTCACTGAGTTCGTCGCTGAGCTCCCAGTCGTGGACGTGGGACTCGCCGTCCGACGTACCGGGGCAGGACGTTCCCGACCTCACCGGCAAATCGCTCAGTGAGGCCCGCGACGAGGTGTCCGGCAACTTCAAGATCGCGTTGATCAGCGACGACGACTCGCTGCGCTGCGCCTCGTCGGAGCCGTCGGACTCGATCGCGTTCTACGGCCCGCACAAGGCACCTGAGGGGTCGACGATCACGGTGTGCCAGAGCCTCGGTACGTTGCAGCCCGTCTACACCGCGCCGGTGCGACGGCAGCCGACGACCCGCAACCGCAACGGCTCGGGCACGCGCAGTGGCGGCACCGGCAGCGGCTCGAGTTCCAGCCCCGCTCCCGGTGGTGGCTCGGGTGGCGGCTCGAGTTCCAGCCCGGGACCGGGCAGCGGCACCGGCACCGGCGGCGGCGGCGGCGGCGGGAACAACGGGGCACCCGGCAACTGAGCGGACCGAGCCCGACGTCAGCCGAGCTGGCTCTTGACCTCGCTGCTGACGCGCTTGCCGTCGGCCCGGCCGGCGATCCTCGGCTGCACGACCTTCATCACCGTGCCCATGTCGCGGGGGCCGCTCGCGCCGGTCTCGGCGATCGCAGCGCGAACCAGCTCGGCGATCTCCCCATCGCCCAGCTGCGCCGGCAGGTAGCGGTCGATGACCTCGCCCTCGGCGCGCTCGCGGGCGGCGAGCTCGGGCCGCTGGGCGTCGTCGTAGGCCTCGGCCGCCTCGCGGCGTTTCTTGCCCTCCCGCGTCAACACGCGCAGGACCTCGTCGTCGGTCAGCTCGCGGGCGGACTTGCCGGCGACCTCCTCGGTGGTGACGGCAGTCAGCGCCATGCGCAAGGTGGCGAGGGTCAGCTCGTCGCGGGCCTTCATGGCCGTGTTGAGGTCGGCATGCAGGCGGTCCTTGAGTGTTTTCGGCGTGCTCATACGTCTCACCGTAGTGACGGGCGCACCTCCGTACCCTGGTCCCATGTCCGCGACCACTCGAACGCTCGCCGGGGTGGGCGCCGCCGGAGCGGGTGCCCTGTTCTACGGCTCGGTCATCGAGCGCAACGCCTTCGTGCTGCGCCACTTCGACGTGCCGGTGCTGACGCCCGGCTCGGCGCCGATGCGCGTCCTGCACCTGTCCGACCTGCACATCACCGCTCGTCAGCGACGCAAGCAGGAGTGGATCCGCAGCCTTGCCGACCTGCGTCCCGATCTCGTGATCAACACCGGTGACACGCTGTCCGCGCTCGACGCGATTCCCGCCGTCATGCGGGCCCTCGAACCGCTCTTCGCGTTCCCCGGCGCCTTCGTGCCCGGCAACAACGACTACTGGAAACCCCTGCCGCTGAACCCGACACGGTACTTCCGGCCCGGCGCCGAGCTACCGACCGACCTCGTTCCGATGCCCTGGCCCGAACTCGCCCGCGCGATGGCCGGCGCGGGGTGGGAGGACCTCACCCACGTGCGCACCGTCGTCAAGGTCGGCCAGGCCGGCACCGCCCGCGCGGCGCTCGCCGGCACCGACGACCCGCACCTGCGCCGGGCCCGCTACGCGCAGATCGCCGGGCCGGCCGAGCCCGACGCGAACGTCCGCATCGGCGCGATCCACTCCCCCGAGCCGGAGCTGCTGGCCGCGTTCGCCGCCGACGGCTACGACCTGCTGCTGGCCGGACACACCCACGGGGGGCAGGTGCGCATCCCGTTCGGCCCGCCGCTGGTCACCAACTGCGGCATCGACCGCGCGAGGGCCCGCTGGCTGCACCAGTGGGACGGCGGCGTCGCAGGCCGGCCCATGTACTTCCACATCTGCGCCGGCCTCGGCACGAACCCCTACTCGCCCATCCGGTTCTGCTGCCGTCCCGAAGCCACCCTGCTGACGCTGCTCCCCCGGGCGTAGTCCCTCGCCCGGCCCGGTATGCTGGGCCGGTTGCGTTCCGCGGGCCTGGCCCGCAGAAGGCGGCGGGGTGTGGCGCAGCTTGGTAGCGCGCTTCGTTCGGGACGAAGAGGCCGCAGGTTCAAATCCTGTCACCCCGACCATTCGAGTGGCGCCGACGGTGGGCGTCAGGGCTGAGTTCCTCGCCCGGTCTGCGACAGGGACCGCGGTCTGTGGTGGTTGTTCGCTGCACCGTTGACCCTCCCGTTGGGCGCCGCCAGCGTCGGACGATGGTTCGGCGCGGGTGGTGGCGCGGTCTCCTGGTCGCGGTACTGGTAGTACCCGTAGTGCGTCAGCTCGCGGGTGGCCAGCCGGTTCAGCACAACGCCCAGTGGGACGGCGTCGAGCTGCCGCAGGATCGCCACCGACCGGCGGATGTGTACGTCGGTCGTGACCTTGTACCGGGCGATGAGCAGGGCCCCGTCGGCCAGCGCAGCCACCTCAGCGCCGTCGGACACCGCCAGCAGCGGCGCGGTGTCGACGACCACGTAGTCGAAGTCGTCCAACAGCGAGCGAATGAGCTCGCGGACGTACGACGAGCCCAACACCTCACTGGGGTTCGGCGGGACGGGGCCCGACGTCAGCACCGAGAGGTTCCGACCCGCGCTCTGCAGGGCCTCGCTGAGTTCGACGCGGTTGATCAGGACGCTGGTCAACCCGACCGGACCGACGAGACCCAACGCGGTGGCGATCGTCGGACGACGAAGGTCGGCATCGACGAGACAGACCTTGAAACCTGCCTCGGCCAGCGTCGAGGCGAGGTTGATGGCGACGGTCGTCTTTCCCTCGGCCGGGATCGAGCTGGTCACGGCGATGATCCGCGGGTGGCTGTCGACGTTCGCGAACTGCATGTTCGCCCGCAGCTGACGGTAGTTCTCCGCCCGCATGTTCCGACGACCTGCTCGTGCGGCGATCGGGTGCTGACTCGCCTGCGGGTCCTCCACGATCTCACCCATCGACGGGATGCCGGCGACCTCGGCGAGGCTTTCGACGCTCCTGATCCGTCGGTCGATCGCGTCGCGCAGAATGACGGTCGAAACCCCGATCAGCAGACCGATGACGATGCCCAGAACGATGTTCAGCAGCGTGTTCGGGGCGATCGGCGACGTCGGAGCAGTGGCCGGGTCGGTCACGAAGAGATTGACGGCCGGGCTGTTCGTCCTGGTCGACGTCGTGTATTTCTCCACAGCGGTCACAAAGGCTTTCGAGGTGGCATTCGCAATTCGTGCCGCCCGCCGCGGCGATCCGTCCGTGACGAAGATGTTGACCAACGTCCGATCAGACGGCGCACTGCTGCTGATCTTCGACTTCAGGGCGTTGTCGGACTCCTTGAGATGCAGCTGCGAACGCACGGTATCGAGCACAGAGGGCGCCTCGACGATGGATGCGTACGTAGCCACCTGCGACTGTGCGAAGGCGGCGGCCTGGTACTGGGAAAGCGGGTCGGAGGTGCCGTTCGAGGCAACGAAGATCTGCACCTGGGCCTGGTAGCTCTTCGGTGTCAGTGCGGTGATCACCGTCGCCAGCGCGACAGCGGCTACCAGCACAGCAGCAACGATCCGCCATTGGTCGCGGATACTCCGCCAGAATTCGCTGAGGGTCATCAGTCAGCCACTCCGTTCGGTGTTATTTCATGCGTTCGGCGAACCAGGTCGGCTGCCAGCGCGCCGTCGCTCGCGGCCAACGATCGGCCGTGGTGCAGGCCTCGTAGTGCAAGAGCCACGGGAAGGCAGAGCCGCGGTTCGCGCATGACCGCCCGCGTCGTCCGATGCAGACGACGCCGGTGGAACAGGTGCACGCTGCGTCCGTTTCCGGTGTAGCTCAGCCCGAAGCGCCGACCGAGTTCACGAAGCGAGTCAGGGGTGTAGAACGTGATGTGCTGACCCGTGTCGGGGGCGAGGTACCACCAGTCCTGCACCGAGGCCGGTGGCGGCGGGCGAAGGACCGTCGTCGCCAGTACGTACTCGGCGTGTGATGCGGCCTCGGCGAACAACTCGGCAGGATCGACAAGGTGCTCGAGCACCTCGATCATGCTGATCATCGCGAAATCCTCCTCGAGCGTCCGCTCGAACTGCTGCGCGAAGAGGTTCGTGGTCATCGGATCGGAGTGATACATGTCGAGGCCGTGATCGCGCACCAATCGGGTCAGCAGCCCGTAGCCGCCGCCGACATCGAGGAACGGCCCCGCGTCCAGACCCTCGGACCGGGCGATGGCCTCGAACAGCCAGGCCAGCTTGACGCACCGATCCGCGAGTCCGGTGTCGATCTGCGCGATCGGATCGGTATAGGCGGCCGGCAACCAGTCCGGGGCCACGAAGAAGGACAGCCCGCATCGCGTGCAGGCGTGCAGCGTTCTCGGCTCGCCACGGATGATCAGCCGCTCGGCCGGTTCGGCCCGCCCCGTACAGACGAGGCAGCCGACGACATCGCGACGGTCGGTCGTCATTGCAGTTGCCATAGGGCATCCGTTGTCGGGAAGGCGGCCTCGTCGGACGTCGGCTCGGCCACCTCGTCGACCTGGCGTGTAGCGATACCGAGTCCTAGAGCAAGGCCGATCCCGACGTACATGTAGCGATTGGTCAGCATGTTCTCGAAGAAGTTCACGGCGAGCTGACCCGCCAGGCCGGCGCACAGGGCAGCTGCGAGCGGCGACGCACGGCGCAGTCGCCACATGTTCCACGTCGCTCCGAGCATCATGGCCAGGACGCTGCCGAGGAGCAGCACGCCGCCGCTGGCGAGCGCCTGCAGGTAGACGTTGTGAGCCTCGAACACCACCTGCAGCCCGACGCCGTCGATGGGTGAGTGCGCGAAGTCCCGGTAGCCCTGCTGCGCGACCGTCGACCGCACGACGTCGCTGTCCGCGGCATTCGTCGAACCCACGAGACGCAGGCTGTGCAGCAGGGCTGTTCCCGCCGACGATGCGAGCAGGAGCGTTCCCGCCGACAGCAGCACGCCGAGCGTGACGAGGACGGCAGGTCGGCGACCGTAGTCGGGCAGGACCACGAACATCGCGACAAACGTGACGAGTACGCAGATCGCCCCGCCCCTCGAACCGGAGGAATAGACCCCGGCAAGAATTCCGACAAGAAGCAGTGCACCCCAGAGGCGGGAACTCCCCCGTGTGGTCAGGAGCAACCAGACAGGAACCGCGACCGCAATGACGCAGATCGCCGCAAGACCGTTCGCGAACTGGCTGAGCCCCGACGTGCGCAGCGGCGAGCCGACCTGCTGCTGCGCGAGCACCTCGAATGCGGTCAGGTGCAGCCTGTCGGTGAATGCTGCAAATCCCGAGGCTGCGGCCCCTGCTGCGAAGGTGACCGCCAACATTCGGATAGCCGCCTGGCCGAACATGACAGCGCAGAGCGCGAACAGAAGCGGCACGCCCACAACCGAGACAAGGAAACGCGACATGCTGCCGAGATTGGTGCCCATCGTGTGCGTGGGTAGGCCGATGGCGTTGACCACCGTTCGGCTGTTCAGGTAGTTCGGGGACGTGGGCACGATCTCATGTGCCACGCCGACAACGAGCACTCCGAGGATCATCAGCCAGAAATACGACGGCATGTGGGGTAGCGGTAGCGATACACATGCCAGCAGCAGCAGCACGAGCGCCAGGAACAACAAGGCGTCGCCCGGGCGAACTCCCCCGACCCTGACGCCGTCCCACGGCATCGTCAGTGTTGCCAACGCCGCCGTCCGAAGCGCGCTCCGCCGCAAACCTGATCGCGCGAAGACGACAGCCGCAACACATCCGAGCACGATGAGAACGCACAGTGCGAGGTCACCCGAGGCCACGGACAGGGCGAACACGGCCAGCGCCGCACCGGGCAGGATCGACGCACGACCTTTCACCTCAGCCGCCGGTTCTGCTGGAGTCGACGAGTGCACGACGGGTCTGCGCGACAGTGCGCGACCACGTGAATTCGGCAGCGTGTCGGCGGGCCTGCTGCAGTGCGAAGTCGTCGAGATTCTGCGATCGGCGGACGGCGTCGGCCAGGGCCTCGGGCGACCACTGTGTCATCACCACGGCGTGGCCGCCGGCAATCTCGAGGACCGCCTTGTCCGGGCCGACCACGACCGGCTTACGCAAGCGCATTGCCTCGATCAC
>CAZZVT010000023.1:0-3791 GCA_964657545.1 uncultured Jatrophihabitantaceae bacterium | reverse complement strand
ACGTTCTTGTTGCTGTGATGCCCGAACGCCAGCGCGTACTGCCCACGATGAATACCTCGCCAGGCGTCGACGTGGTCGGCGGCCAGATGGGTCACCGCTGACGGTTTTCGGACCGTACGGGGGTGAAGCTCATGCAAATCGTCGAGGCTGCGCGCCGAGATCGAGACGAACCCGTCCGCGATGGCGTAACCGCGCCCGTAACTGACCCGACGCAGCACACGGCGTGACCGTGAAAATTGCTCCGGGCGCAATTCATGACGCAGATCGTAGATCGTGACGACGAGCGGCGCGCGCAGGCGCAACAATGTGGTCGAGGGCAGGCTTGCCAGCACGATGTCAGGTTTGACGACGCCTACGAGCCTGCGCAATTCACGAGTTTGTGTCACGGGCCGTCGCACCGCGCTCGGTCGCCCGAAACGGATGGGGTGGGTGGTCACCCCGGCGGTGGGCAGGTTGACCAGGATCTCGGGTGGTGCCATGACGTGCAGCTGGTCGTTCGGGTAATCGCGCGGCCAGGTGCGCAGCAGATTGGCGACGTACGTGGCTATTCCGCCGTATCCCGCATTGGACGCATCGATCAGCAGCACCATCCCCGACTCGGACGCTGGCACGGTCACGCCGGTAGCACGCTGTCGCGCAGGAACAGGGCGTCGACCTGCAGCAAGCGGCCCGTCGTCGGATCGCTGATACCGGGGTTCAGGGCATGGAGGGTGAACCCGGCCGAAACGAGGCGTCTGGACAGATCCGCAAACAGTGCCTGGTCGTCGTACAACGGCACGAACGACATCTCCAGCTGGACAGCCGCGAAACTCGTCAACGTCTCTTCTGCCCCGGTGAGCAGCGCCGCTTCATAGCCCTGGACATCGGCCTTCAGAAGTGTGTGGGTCGGGTCGATGTGGCGTTCCTCCACCAGCCGGTCGACCGTCGTCAGCACGACCTCTTGCTGACCGACCACGCAGGATCGCGGTTCGACGGCCAGGTGTGTCGTGTTGACCTGCAGGACGGACGACGAATACGAATTCTGGGAGACGTTCATCGACGCCGCGCCCTCCTGCGAGCCGACCGCGGTCCGCAGGACGTGCCAGCCTGCATGGCCAGCGCTTCGCCGTTCGAGAACCGCATACGCGTCGGCGAGTGGCTCGCAGGACAGGACTTCACCCTGGTACCCGAGTTCGTACAGCTGGTGGGCGTACTGACCGATGTTCGCGCCGACGTCCAGGACGAACGTGAGCTCCAACCAGCGCAACGTACGGATCAGCTGGGATTCGTAGGGGTCTCGGACAATGCCGAGATTCCAGCGGCCCAGCAGCGAGCGCACACCCGCCTTGGCGTATTCCCGCGCGAGGAAACGGATATTCACCGCATCGGCTCCCATGCGTGCCCGTCGCGCTCGGAGCGCGCACTGAGATAAGCGTTTCCTTAGACCGCCCATCACGCGCACGTGTCCCCGTCGGTAAACGTATCGAAGCAGATTCCCGGCTCTCCCGCGCGCTGAACAACAGAGGTGCTCGGCGCAGGCCTGCCGCGCATTTCTCGACCCTGCGCGACATACTCGATCTGTGGCGTTGCGCGTCCTTTACATCTGCACAGGAAACGTGTGCCGATCGCCGGCCGCAGAATTCCTGCTTTGCGATGCAAACACCGATTCAACCGTTTTGTCCGTCTCCAGCGCGGGACTGGCCGCACCTGACGGCCGCGAGATGCATCCCGGCGTCGTCGCGGAACTCCGCAGACTCGGCACCCCGGTGAGGCCACACCACTCACGTCCGTACGAGCCCGTCATGGCCGCGACGGCGGACCTGGTGTTGACAGCCACCATGCTGCAACGTGACGAGATCATGGCGACGTATCCGCCCGCGTTCCGGCGGGTGTTCACGATGCGCGAGTTCGCGCGGCTCAGCAGCCCCACCGACACCGGCCGGGCCACGGACGTGATCGCCGCTCGCGCCGCCCGCCGAGGGCTCGTCCGACCTGTGGCAGTCGGCGAGGACGACATCCCGGATCCGTTGAGCGGCGAGACCACGGTCCGAATCGCGGTACGGCAGATCGTCGAGACGATCCCGGCGGTGACACGATTGCTGCCGGTGCCTCGGCGACCCTCACCGCACCATCGGCGTCCGCACCCTGGCCTGCCATCGGCGTCCTGACGTCCTACGCTCATTCCGTGACCACCAACGCCCCCAAGATCTGCATGGTCGGTGACCCGGTTCTGGCGCGGCCGTCGCGCGTCGTCGAGGTGTTCGACGAGGCTCTCGCCCACCATGTCGAAGACCTGTTCGCATCGCTCGCTGTCGCCGAGGGGGTGGGTCTGGCGGCGCCGCAGATCGGTCTCGACCTCGCTGTGTTCGTCTACGACTGCCCCGACGGAACCGGCGGCCGCGCGCGAGGTCACGTCGTCAACCCCAGCATCGAGACGAGCGGTGAACCCGACCTCGGCGAGGAGGGTTGCCTCTCGGTCCCCGGCCCCTACCAGGAGCTCGAGCGCGCCGGCCGGGCCGTCGTCCGCGGTGTCGACGTCAACGGCAATCCGGTCGAGGTGCAGGGAGAGGGCTACTTCGCCCGGTGCCTGCAACACGAGACCGATCATCTTCGAGGTGTGCTGTTCATCGACCATCTGCCGCGGAACCGGCGTCGGCGGGTGCTGCGGGAGATGGAGCCGTTCGAGTGGAACGACACCACCTATGCGTGAGGTCCCACTCGGTTGGGACGAACTGTTCGACCCGGCACGGGCGGAATCAGACAGCCTGCCGACGTTTCTGGCGACATCCCACGCCCTCGCGGCGGGGTCACAGCTGATCGTCGACGTCGGCTGTGGACGAGGCGAGTGGAGCGCCGAGCACGGCACCTCGTTCCAGGACTTCCGCGGTGCGGGACGCACGGTCGTCGGGATCGACGTCGACCCCGTCGGCATCCAGAACCCGATGATCGATGAGTTCCGGTTGATCGAGGACGACCGTTGGCCGCTCGACACGTCCTCGGTGGACCTTGCCGTCAGCGACTTCACGCTGGAACACGTGCGCTCCCCGACCGCCTTCGTCGCGGAGTTGACGCGCGTTCTCCGGCCCGGTGGCGCGTTCGTGGCCCGCACCGTCAGCCGCTACTCGCTGCTGTCGTCGGTGGCGCGGCTAGTGCCGAACCCCCGTCACCCGGACGTGCTCAGCAAGCTCCAGCCCAGAAGGCAGGCCCGTGATGTCTTCCCGACCGCCTACCTGATGAACTCGGAGCGAGCGCTGCGACGGCTGCTGGACGCCGATTTCGACTGGGCGGTCACCCACCGCACGGGCGTGGAGCAGTACCTGCTCCGCACACCGCGGCTGGCGCGGGCGGCCGCCGTCGTCGAGACCCGGCTGCCCAGGTCGACGCGGACCACCCTGGTCGTGACAGCGCGCAAGCGCTGATCAGACGAGCAGTTCGGCGATCTGCACCGTGTTGAGCGCGGCACCCTTGCGCAGGTTGTCATTGCTGACGAAAAGCGCCAGCCCACGCCCGCCGGGAACGCCCTCGTCCTGACGGATGCGCCCGACGAAGCACGGGTCGTGCCCCGCGGCCTGCAGCGGCGTGGGCACGGCCGACAGCTCGACGCCGGGCGCCGAGGCCAGAAGTTCCGTGGCGCGGGCCACCGACAGCGGACGCGCGAACTCGGCGTTGATCGACAGCGAGTGCCCGGTGAACACCGGGACCCGAACGCAGGTGCCGGACACCAGCAGACCCGGGATGGCGAGGATCTTGCGCGACTCGTTGCGCAGCTTCTTCTCCTCGTCGGTCTCGAAGTCGCCGTCGTCGACGATCGA
>CAZZVT010000022.1:5838-30482 GCA_964657545.1 uncultured Jatrophihabitantaceae bacterium | reverse complement strand
GTGCCACAGCTGTCGGCTGACACGCACCCGCCCGGCCGACAACGACCTGGCCGGGATGGCCGCATGGCGCCTCAGCGAGGCCGCCAAACGGCGCCTGGTCTACCAGCTCGACCACCTGAACCTGCCGAGCACGCCGCGGGCCGTCGACCCGCAGCAGGGCCTGGCCTTCGACTTGCTCTCCAGCGCTGCGCAGAACGTCATCACCGGGCACGCCGACGGCGTGATCACGATCGACCTCGCCGAGGGCGACGACCCGCACCGCGAGGCGATGCGGGTGAAGCTGGCCGAGCCGTACCGCACGATGCTCGGCCACCTGCGACACGAGGTCGGGCACTGGTACTGGCAGGTTCTCGTCGACGGCACCCCGTCCATCGACCGGTTCCGCGATCTGTGCGGCGACGAACGCGAGAACTACAGCGACGCGCTGCAGAAGCACTACGGCAAGGCTACGAAGGCTGCGGGGACAGCCAACTCGTGGGCCGACACGCACGTCAGCCACTACGCCGCCGCCCATCCGTGGGAGGACTGGGCCGAGACGTTCGCCCATTACCTGCACATCCGCGACACCACCGAGACGGCGTCCTGGTACGGACTGCACGTCGACGGGCCGAACCTCGAGCTGGCCGTGGCGTGGGACGCCGAGATCCGCGTCGACCCCGACGAGGACGTCGAGAGCTTCGACGAACTCTCGCGGTCGTGGATCGCCCTGAAGCTGGTGCTCAACCAGCTCAACCGCAGCATGGGCAAGGACGATCTGTACCCGTTCACCCTGACCCCCGCGGTCCTCGACAAGCTCAGGTTCGTGCACGTCGTCGTCACGTCGCATCGTTAGGGTGCAACGATGTTGACCACGGTGCTCGACACGCTGCTCGACCGCACGATCGTGCCGGGCTACTCGCGTGTCGGGTACGCGGTCCGCAGCCGCTGGTGGGCCGCCGACGACCCCGTCCCCGGCGATCTCGACGGCCACTGGGTCGCGGTCACGGGAGCGAACTCTGGGCTGGGCCTGGCCACCGCGCTCGGCGCCGCGCGGCTCGGCGCGGCGGTGCGACTGCTGTGCCGCGACGTGGCCCGCGGCGAGGCTGCGCGCACCGAGATCCTCGCGCAATGTCCCGGTGCGAGCGTGGTCGTCGACGAGTGCGACCTGTCGAGCCTGGCGTCGGTGATGGCCGCCGCGGCGCGCCTGCGCACCGAGCTGCCGAGCCTGCGGGCACTGGTGCACAACGCCGGGGTACTGCCACCCGAACGCGTCGAGACACCCGAGGGCCACGAGCTGACGGTGGCCACGCACGTGCTCGGCCCGCACCTGCTCACGAGCGCGTTGCGCCCGCTGCTGCGCGCCGACACCGACGCCCGGGTCGTGTTCGTCTCCTCCGGTGGCATGTACACCCAGCCGCTGCGCATCGACGATCCCGAATTCCAGCTCGGCGACTACGACGGCACGGTCTCCTACGCGCGGACGAAGCGGATGCAGGTGGTGCTTGCCCAGCTCTGGGCCGAGCACCTGCCCGAGGTCTCGGTGCACGCGATGCACCCGGGCTGGGCGCAGACCCGCGGCATCACCGATTCGCTGCCCCGCTTCGCGAAGGTGGTCGGGCCCATCCTGCGCAGCGCCGACGAGGGCGCCGACACCGCCGTCTGGCTGACAGCCGCGACCCGGCCCGGCAGGACCACCGGGCTGTTCTGGCACGACCGCCGCCCCCGACCGACGTCCTACCTGCCGTTCACCCGGCACTCGGCCGACGAGGCCCGGCGGCTCTGGGACTACTGCGCGGTGTCGACCCGCCTCTGATCGCCCGCTTGTCATCCCCGGATCGCGCCGATCGGAGCCTGCAGCCGCGATCCGAGGGTGACAGGCGAGGCCTGTGGACAGCAACCATGCCTGCTCGGCCACCGTGGCACAGTGCCTGCCGTGCCTGCCGTGCCGCTCGTCGCCGCCGCACAGCACGGCGCGTTCACGACCGGCCAGGCGTACGCGTGCGGGTGGACGTCCCACCAGCTCCGATCCGCAGTCCGCCGGGGGGACCTCGTCCGATTGCGCGGCGGGGTCTATGCGGTTTCGCCGCCTGAGGGCCGCGGACACGACGAGGCCGCGTTGCGTCAGCTTGCGACCGCGGTCGCGCTGAATCATCGCCGCGCGACGCTCACAAGCGCCGCCGCTGTGGCGCTGCACGACGTCGCGCTGCTTGCCGCGCCGACGGTTCCCTGCGTGACCTACGCACGCCAGTTCCGGGGATCGATAGCCGGGACGCACTTGCATCGGGCCGCGCTGTGGCAGGGCCAGATCGTTCGACGGGGCCCGGCGCTGCTCACGAGCATGAGCCGGAGCATTGCCGATCTGTCCCGCGAACACGGCGTCGACGCCGGTGTCGTCAGCGCCGACGCCGCGCTGCGCCTGCGCCGGTGCACGCCCGACGAACTGGCTGCGGCCGTTGTCGACTGCCGCGGCTGGCCGTACGCGCGACGTGCGTCTGCGGTCGTGGCGGCGGCCGACGGGCGCTCGGAATCCGCGCTCGAATCCCTCAGCCGGTTGCGCATGCACGACTGCGGGCTGCCGCCACCCGAACCGCAGGTCGACATCTTCGGCCCGACCGGCAAATTCCTCGGACGCGTCGACTTCTACTGGGACGAGTTCGGCGTCGTCGGTGAGTGCGACGGGCTGGCGAAGTACGACGTCAACCCGTTCGCACTGCGTGACGAGAAGCGCCGCCAGGGTCCGATGGAGGACTCGGGGCTCATCTTCGAGCGCTGGGGCTGGGACGATCTGGCGGCGTTCGAAACGGTGGCAACGCGCTGCCGGGCCGCCTTCGCACGCGGCCTGCGGCCTGACCGCGCGCCTCGACAGTGGCGCGCCGTACCCCGCGCCGGCTGACCGCGGCTTGTCACCCCCGGATCGCGCTGAAGCCGCCGCCCAGCCGCGATCGGAGGGTGACAAGGCGATGACGCGGTCAGCTGCGGAACGCGTGTACGCCGGCGCCGACGAAGGCGCTGCGTTCCGCGTCGGCCGAGATGCGGATCTCCGGCACGGACCCGCCGGTACCCGCCTGGAACCACGGCGCGAGCAGATCCCAGGACGCTGACATCGAGCCGCCAATGACCAGCACGTCGGGGGCGAAACCGGCGACGGCCTGACCCACGGCGGCACCCAGAGACTTGACCGCGCGCGTCAGGACTGCCGTCGCCCGCGCGTCGCCGGCCCGGGCCAGCTCGGCGATCTCTCGCACGTCCATCGCTGCCGACCCCCCGCGCTCGACGAACGCCCGACGGATCGCCCGGCGCGAGAAGAGTGCTTCGAGCGGCTGGCCCCCGACCTCGACGTGGTGGATGCGACCGTCACGCGGGTAGCCGGGATCGACGACCGAACCTTCGACGACCCATCCCGACCCGACACCCGTGCCGAGCGTGATGCCGCAGACGCGCGGGAACCCCAGGGCGCTGCCGGCCGTCCACTCCCCCAGCGCGAACGCATCGGCGTCGTTGAGGAAGACGACGTCGGCGCCGAGCGCGAGCCGCAACGCCGCGCCGACGTCGACGCCGTGCAGGGCACCGAACTTGCCGACCGCTGCGTCGAAGCGCCCCACCCCGGCCGGGTAGTCGAACGGGTCGGGCATCGCCACGCCCCAGGTCCGCCCGGACGAAGCGCCGAGGGCCCCGGCCGCCGCCACGAACTGCGCGAGCAGTTCGTCGGCAGGCGCGTCGGCGTCCAGCGGCAGGCGCACCGCCCCGGTCACCGTCCAGTGGTCGGGCCTGACGAGCGCAGCCGAGACGTGGGTGCCGCCGACCTCCAGTACCGGGATCACTGCTGGACGCGGTACTCCTTCAACAGCCCGCGGCTGATGATCGTCTTCTGGATCTCGGACGTACCCTCGCCGATGAGCAGGAACGGCGCCTCGCGCATGAGGCGCTCGATCTCGTACTCCTTGGAGTAGCCGTAGCCGCCGTGGATCCGGAACGAATCCTGGGTCACCTCGGCGCAGTACTCGGACGCGAGGAGCTTGGCCATGCCGGCCTCGACGTCGTTGCGCGTGCCCGCGTCCTTCAACCGCGCGGCGGTGACCATCATCCCGTGGGCGGCCTCGACCTTGGTGGCCATCTCGGCCAGCTTGAACGCGATGGCCTGGTGGTCGGCGATCTGCTTGCCGAACGTCTTGCGCTGCTGGGCGTAGGCGATCGCGAGCTCGAACGCGCGGATCGAGATGCCACAGGCGCGAGCGGCCACGTTGACCCGGCCGACCTCGACACCGTCCATCATCTGCGCGAAGCCCTTGCCGCGGCCCTCCTCGCCACCCAGGATGCGATTCGCGGGAACGCGGACACCGTCGAGGATCATCTCGGTGGTCTCGACGCCCTTGTAGCCCATCTTGTCGAGCTTGCCGGGGATCGTGAGGCCGGGCCGCGTCTCGCCGAAGCCGGCGTCCTTCTCGATCAGGAACGTGCTCATGTTCTTGTAGACCGACTCGGCGCCCAGGTCGTCCTTGACGAGCGTGGCCACGACACGCGACCCGCCACCGTTGGTCAGCCACATCTTCGAGCCGTTGATGACGAACTCGTCACCGTCCTTGACGGCTCGCGTCTTGATGGCCGAGACGTCCGATCCGACGTCGGGCTCGCTCATCGAGAACGCGCCGCGGATCTCGCCGGTGGCCATCCGGGGCAGGAAGTACTGCTTCTGCTCGTCCGTCCCGTGCTGGGCGATCATGTAGGCCACGATGAAGTGCGTGTTGATCACCCCGGACACCGACATCCAGCCGCGGGCGATCTGCTCGACGACCAGCGCGTACGTCAGCAGCGACTCACCGAGACCGCCGAACTCCTCGGAGATCATCAGCCCGAACAGGCCCATCTCCTTCATGCCCTCGACGATCGCGTCGGGGAACTCGTCCTTGTGCTCGAGGTCCGTGGCGTACGGGATGATCTCCTTGTCCACGAAGGTTTTCACCGCCGCCAGGATCTCGGTCTGGATCTCGGTGAGTCCTGCGGTCTGGGCCAGGCGGGCCATACGAACCTCCAGCTGCGTGCCGTCAACGGCGGATGTCTTGGCGATTACTGCCGAGTATCCCCGGCCGGTCCAGGCCCGCCAACGCAACTGCCGGTGACCTCGGTCTCCGGACCGAGGCTGCTACCGTCCCCAGGCCTGTCGATCAGAGGGAGAACATGCGTACTGCCAAGGACTTTTTCACCCCACTGGCCGTCGGAGCACCCGCGCCGCTGCGCGAGATCCCGGCCCGGCCCTCGCGTGCGATCCACTTCTTCGACCCGAGCAACGCGAAGATGGCGGCGAAGATCCCCGGCATGGTGGGCACCGTCGACGTGCTGCTCGGCAACCTCGAGGACGCGGTCAAGGCCGACAACAAAGAGCTGGCCCGCCGGGGTTTGGTGGACATCGCGAGGTCGACAGAGTTCGGACCCACCCAGCTGTGGACGCGCGTCAACGCGCTGGACTCGCCGTGGGGTCTTGACGACCTGGTCACGCTCGTCACCGAGATCGGCGACAAACTCGACGTGATCATGGTGCCGAAGGTGCAGGGCGCCGAGGACATCCATTACGTCGACCGGCTGCTGGCCCAGCTCGAGGCGAAGGCGAAGCTCGAGCGGCCGATCCTGGTGCACGCGATCCTCGAGACGGCGCGCGGCATGGCCAACGTCGAGGAGATCTGCGGCGCCTCACCGCGCATGCAGGGCCTGTCGCTCGGCCCGGCCGACCTCGCGGCCGACCGCCGCATGAAGACCACCCGCGTCGGCGGCGGCCACCCCGGTTACCTGGTGCGGCAGGACCCGCACGGCGACGAGCCCCGCCCCACCTACCAGCAGGACCTCTGGCACTACACGATCGCGCGCATGGTCGACGCGTGCGCGATGCACGGCATCTACGCGCACTACGGACCGTTCGGCGACATCACCGACGTCGTCGCCTGCGAGGACCAGTTCCGTAACGCGTTCCTGCTCGGCTGCGTCGGCGCGTGGAGCCTGCACCCGAAACAGATCGCCATAGCCAACAAGGTGTTCAGCCCCAGCGTCGAGGACGTCGCGCACGCGCGGCGCGTGGTCGCGGCCATGGGCGACGGCACCGGTGCGGTGATGCTCGACGGCAAGATGGAGGACGACGCGTCGCTCAAGCAGTGCCTGGTCATGGTCGATCTCGCCGAGCGGCTGGCCGCTGTCGACCCGGAGCTGAAGAAGCAGTACGACGCGATCGAGCTGCCCGCATGACGGAGTTCCGCGCCCGCCGCTCGGTGCTGTACATGCCGAGCTCGAACCCGAAGGCGCTCGAGAAGGCCAAGGGTCTCGCGTGCGACGGGATCATCTTCGACCTCGAGGACGCGGTCGCGCCCGACGCCAAACCGGCTGCCCGCGAGGCCGCGGCGGCGGCCGCCTCGAGCGGCGCGTACGGAAACCGCGAGCTGGTGATCCGAGTCAACGGCATCGGCACCGAGTGGCACGACAGCGACCTCGCGGCCGCCGCCCAGGCGGGCCCCGACGCGATCCTGGTGCCGAAGGTCAACAGCGCCGACGAGGTCCGCACACTGGTCGCAGCGCTCGAACGCGCGGGTGCGCCGCAGCGGACCGCGCTCTGGGCCATGATCGAAACGCCGGTGGCGATCCTGCACGCCGAGGACATCGCCACCGCCTCCGACCGCCTGACCTGCTTCGTCCTGGGCACCAACGACCTGGTCAAGGAGCTGTTCGCCGAGCACACGCCCGGCCGGGCGCCGGTGCTCACGTCACTGTCGCTGGCGCTGCTCGCCGCCCGCTCGGCCGGGATCGCGATCCTCGACGGCGTCTACAACGACGTGCGCGACACCGACGGATTCACCGCCGAATGCCGGCAGGGCCGCGAGTTCGGCTTCGACGGCAAGACGGTGATCCACCCCGGCCAGGTCGAGATCGCCAACACCGAGTTCGCGCCGTCCGAGCAGGCCGTCGCCGACGCGCGCGGCATCCTGGACGCCTGGCAGGCCGGCGCCGGCTCGGGCGTCGTCACCTACAACGGCCGGATGATCGAGAACCTGCACGTCGACAGCGCGCGGCGAACCTTGGCGATTGCCGAGGCGATCGTCGCGCTCAGCTGAGCGTTCCCTGACCGGCTAGCCTCTTGGCGTGGCCAACCGGTGTCGTCGATGACTGCGCGCGTCTTCGTCGCCCGGCTCGCCGGCATCGACGTCTTCGACCCCAGCGGTGAGCAGATCGGCCGGGTTCGCGATGCCGTCACCATGCTGCGGGTCGATCGCCAGGCCCCCCGTGTCCTCGGCCTGGTCGTCGAGGTCGTCCAGCGGCACCGGATCTTCGTCCCGATGGGCCGGGTCGTGCGCATCGAACCCGAGCAGGTGGTGCTCTCGTCCGGCACGGTGAACATGAAGCGTTTCGAGCGCCGCGCCAACGAGGTGCAGGTCATGTCCGAGCTGCTGGATCGCACCGTGACGATCCGCGAGAACGGCACGCTCGCCACGGTCGTCGACGCCGGCATGGAGGAGAACCGCAACCGCGACTGGGTCATCTCGCGCCTCGCGGTCCGCACCCAGACCGCTCGCCTGACGCGACGGCGCGGGCAGCTCTCGCAGCTGGACTGGAACGAGGTCGACGGCCTCGCGCTGCAGGAGACCCGGCAGGGCACCGACACCGTGCTGGCGATGCTGTCGGACCTGCGCGCGGCCGACGTCGCGACCGCCCTGCAGGAGATGCCGGACAAACGCCGGCTGGAGGTCGCCACCGCCCTCGACAACGACCGGCTCGCCGACGTCCTGCAGGAACTGCCCGAGGACGACCAGGTGGCGCTGCTCGGTCAGTTCAGCGACGAGCGGGCCGCCGACGTGCTCGAGGCCATGGACGACGACGACGCGGCCGACCTGCTCGGCGAGATGCCGCAGGCCGACCAGGAGCGGCTGCTGCAGCTGATGGAGCCCGAGGAGGCCGCCCCCGTCCGTCGGCTGATGACCTACGAGGACTACACCGCCGGCGGTCTGATGACCTCCGAGCCGGTAATCTGCCTGCCCGACGCCACCGTCGCCGAGGCGCTGGCCCGGGTGCGGCACCCCGAGCTGTCCCCTGCTGTTGCCTCGCAGATCTACGTCGTCCGCCCGCCAGCGGGTACGCCCACCGGGCGCTTCCTGGGCGTGGTGCACATCCAGCGGCTGCTGCGCGAGCCGCCGTCCGCACTGGTATCGGGCATCTGCGACAACGCCATCGGTTCGCTGCGCGCGGACGCTCCGCTCGATCAGGTCACCCGGCACATGGCGACGTACAACCTGGTTGCGGCGCCGATCACCGACGAGCGCGACCGGCTGCTCGGGGCGGTCTCGGTCGACGACGTGCTGGACCACCTGCTGCCCGAGGGTTGGCGTGAGCGCGACGAGGACGACGAGCCGGCCCATGGCTGACTCGCGCACCCGCCTCGACCAGCCGCGCGTCGAACGCCGCGGCCCGCGCTTCCGCTACGACGCCGAGGCCTTCGGCCGCTCGACCGAGCGCATCGCCCGCTTCCTGGGCACCGGTCGCTACCTGCTGCTGCAGACCGCCATCATCGTGGTGTGGATCCTGATCAACACCATCCCCGGGCTTCCGCACTTCGACCCGTACCAGTTCCTGTTCCTGACGCTCATCCTGTCGCTGCAAGCTGCGTATTCGGCGCCGCTGATCCTGCTGGCCCAGAACCGGCAGGACGACCGCGACCGGGTCAACCTCGACGCCGACCGCAACGAGGCGCGGCAGTCGAAGGCCGACCTGGATTACCTCGCCCGCGAGATCGCCGCCATCCGGATGGCGCTCGGTGAGGTCGCCACCCGCGATTTCCTGCGCTCCGAACTCGCCCGCCGACCTCCGGTGATCAAGAGCGCGATAGCACGGCCGCCGACCCGCGTTTCCTGCTCTTGATCACCCGGCGACGGGCTGACAACGAGGTTCAGCAGTCCGAGAGCCGTAACGCACCCGGGGGCGTCAGCGCCGCAACGGCAGGCTCGTACCATCGGGGTGTGCCCCAAGAGAGCGTGATCCGTACTGCCCTGTCCACCGTCAACGACCCCGAGATCGGCAAGCCGATCACCGAGCTCGGCATGGTCGACGGTGTTCGGATCGGCGAGGACGGACGCGTCACGGTGAAGATCCTGCTCACCGTCGCCGGCTGCCCGATGAAGGCCGAGCTGACGCGCGGCGTCACGGAGGCGGTCACCCCGGTCGAGGGCGTCACGTCGGTGTCGGTGGAGCTCGGTGTCATGTCCGACGCGCAGCGGTCGGAGCTGCGCGTGCAGCTGCGCGGCGACGCCCCGCAGAACGAGATCCCGTTCGCCCAGCCCGGCTCGCGCACCCGCGTCTACGCCATCGCGTCGGGCAAGGGCGGGGTCGGCAAGTCGTCGGTCACGGTGAACCTGGCCGTCGCGCTGGCCCAGAAGGGGCTGTCGGTCGGGGTCGTCGACGCCGACATCTACGGCTTCTCGGTGCCCCGCATGCTCGGGGTCGAGGGCAAGCCGACGCAGGTCGACAACATGATCATGCCGCCCAGCGCGCACGGCGTGAAGGTCATCTCGATCGGCATGTTCACGCCGGGCAATACCGCGGTGGTCTGGCGCGGGCCGATGCTGCACCGCGCACTGAACCAGTTCCTGGCCGACGTCTTCTGGGGCGATCTCGACGTCCTGCTCATGGATCTCCCGCCCGGCACCGGCGACATCGCGATCTCGGTCGCGCAGCTCGTGCCCTCGGCCGAGCTCCTGGTCGTCACGACCCCGCAACTCGCGGCCCGCGAGGTCGCCGAACGGGCCGGCTCGATCGCCCTGCAGACCCACCAGCAGATCGTCGGCGTCGTCGAGAACATGAGCTGGTTGGAGATGCCCGACGGCTCACGGATGGAGCTGTTCGGCAGCGGTGGGGGGCAGGCAGTCGCCGACTCGCTGTCCACCAGCACCGGCACGCGGGTGCCGCTGCTCGGCCAGATCCCGCTGGATCAGGCGGTGCGTGAGGGCGGCGACGGTGGTTCGCCGGTCGTGCTCAGCGCGCCGGACTCCGCTGCCGCCGCGGCCCTGCACGGCGTGGCCGACGCGCTCGCCGCCCGCAGCCGCAGCCTGGTCGGCCGCTCGCTGGGGCTGACACCCGCCCGCTGAGTGAGGTTCGCTCAGGCGCGGACGTCAGGTGACGTCGTCGAGGCCTGTTCGAGCCGGACCCGGCGCCGGACGGGGACGGGGCCGCACGGCAGGCTGCGCGGTCACCGGCTTCACCGTGCTGACGGACGGCGCGCCGCTGTCCTTGCTCATCCGCACCCGGGACTCCTCGTCCTCGAGGCCGCGCACCGCAGCCCGCGGATCGATGTCGCGCAGGTCCTCGCGCCAGCCCTGCCGCTCGCCGTCGCCGGATTTGGCGTCGTCGTCGCCGAAGATCGCATCGCGCAGGGCGTTGCGCGGATTGAGCCGGCCGAGATCCACGTCGTCGCCGAAGACCGCACGCTGCACCGCGGTGCGCGGGTTCAGGTTGCGCAGGTCGATGTCGGCGAACTCGGGGCCGAGCTCCTCGCGAAGCTGCTCACGCGCACCGGTGGCCAGGTCGCGCAGAGTCCGCAGCATCTCGGCCGCGTCCTTCGCCAGTTTCGGCAGCCGATCGGGACCGACGACGACGATGGCCACCATCGCCAGGACCAGGAACTCGAGGGGCCCGATGTTGAACACCTGTCCACCCTCTCGTGTGCGTGCGTCTGATCAGCTGAGAGACACGGTGACGGTCTTCTTCGCCGCCGAATCCTTAGGGTAGTACGTCACGCTGATGCGATCGCCGGGTTTGTGCTGCTGCACGACGACGGTCAGCTGGTCGGCCGACTGGATAACCGTCTTGTCGACGACCACGACGACATCGCCGGCCTTCAGGCCCGCCTTGTCCGCGGCCTTGCCGGGCGACACCTGGGCCAGGTACGCCCCGGATTTCGCGTTGGTCAGGTAGGTCTTGGCCTGTGCCCCGAGCGAGGCGTGCGAGGTCTTGCCGGTGCGGATCAGGTCCTGCGCGATCTGCCTGGCGTAGTCGATCGGGATCGCGTACCCGATGCCCGAGGCGGCGGTGCCCGAGTCGGAGCTGCCGACCGACGCGGCCGAGTTGATGCCGATCACCGCACCGGAGGAATTGACCAGCGCTCCGCCGGAGTTGCCGGGGTTGATCGGGGCGTCGGTCTGGATCGCGTCGAGGTAGGCGTCGGACGTCCCGTCGTCGGCGTAGACGTGCACCGGCCGGTTCAACGCCGAGATGATGCCGGCCGTCACCGTGCCTTGCAGTCCGAGCGGGGAGCCGATCGCGATGGCCTGATCGCCGACCGCGACCTGGTCCGACCTGCCGAGGGTGGCGACGGTCAGCTGCGTGTTCGGCACCTTGATCACCGCGAGATCGCTGACCGGGTCGGTGCCGACGATCTGCGCCGTCGCAGTCGCCGCGTCGCTGAACGTCACCTTGATCGTCGCGCTCTTGTCGCTCGTCGCAGCGGCGACGACGTGGTTGTTCGTCAGCACGTCGCCTTGCTTATCGATCACCACGCCGCTGCCGATCGCGGCCTCGGAGTCGGTGGTCACCAGGATCGACACGACGGCCGGTCCGACCCGCTTCGCCACGCCGGCGACCGAGCCTGCGGGTCGCTTCGTCGGCGTCTCGACCTGCGCGATCGAGGCGTCCGGGCGGTGCAGCGCGTCGTTGGTCTCGCGGGTGGCGAACCAGCCGATCCCACCACCGATCGCTCCGGCGACCAGAGTGGCGATGAGCAGGATCGTCAGGGACGGCAGGCCGAACAGACCGCGTCGGGCGTTCTTCGGGGCGTCGTCGGTCGCCTCGTCGGCAGCGATGTCCCCACCGAGCAGCTCGTCGTCGGTCTCGACGTCGTCGGTCGGGTCGAGCTGGGCCGGGCGGCCACCGCTGAACACCGCTCCGCGGCCGAGCCAGAACGGCGAGGACGGGTCACGCCACGGGTCGCGCGCCGCGTCGGGCTTCCACCACGGCGACTCGGGGCGCGGGCCGGATGCGTCGAGCCGGGTACCGGGCACGGGATCGAACCCGTCACGGGCCTGCGGACCTGCGGCGAAGATGTCGGACAGTGCCGCGGGGACGGCCGGCCGCGGACTGGGCTGCGGCACGAGACGCTCGCCGGGCAGGGGCGCGAATGCACCCGCCTCGGACGGGCGACCGAACGTCGAACGCTCCTCGGGCGACACCGTCGGCGGCGCCGGCGAGTACGGCGTCGGCTCGGAGCGCGCACCGAACCCGCCGTCGACACCGGCCGGGCGGGTGAACGGATCGTCGTCGGACGAAGACTCGGCGGGCTCGGCCGCATGCCGGCCCTGCTGGTCACTCAAGCCTTGGCTCCTTCACCGCGAGGGGCGTCCCGTCGAGTCTGCCCCAATCGCCGGAGTCGGGGCGCATCGGATCACCTACCGCTCGCGCCGTCGGTGATCGTGCAGGTCAGCGACCGCCGCCGCGGAACAGATTGCCCGGCGAGGTGATCTGGCTCAGCGCGCCGCTCACGGCCACCACGGCAGCCGAGGTGCGCGACGACCTCGCGCGTGAGGCGGGGATGAGCGCTGCCATGGGTGCCGGCACCATCTGCATGGTGCGGCCGTCGTCGTCCGTGACGCGGGGCAGCACCGTGATCTCGGCGAGCTCGGTCGTCTCGGGCAGCGTGCGCAGCCGATCGGCGAGGCTGGTGGGCAGGGCAGGCGCGGGAGCCGCCCGCAGGGCCCAGACAGCCTCGCGTTGGACGCGCACGGCCTGTGCGCACTCGCCGCAGGACTCGGTGTGACGGGCGGCGCGTTCGCGGGCATGGCCGCGCAGCACGCCGTCGGCGAAGGCGGCGATCGCTTCGTCGGACAGGTGTTGCGAGCTCATCGTTGCTGCGCCCCCGCCAGCTGACCCGCAGCGGTGTCGCTGCCGCCCGGCTCGAGCGGACGTCGTCCCGGCGCACGGTGTGCAAGGGCCTCGCGCAACAGCACCCGGCCGCGGTGGATGCGCGAACGGACGGTGCCGACCTTGATGCTCAACGTCGCCGCGATCTCCTCGTACGACAGCTGCTCGAGGTCACAGAGCACGACCGCCACCCGGAAGTCCGGCGGCAGCGCGTCGAGTGCCGCCTGGATCTCGGGATCGAGATGCATCTCGTCGTAGGTCTGCTCGGGCCCGGGGCCATTACCCGCGAGCCGGTCGCCGGCGTCCTCGGGCAGGGCGTCGAAGCGGATGCGCTGGCGCCGGCGGACCATGTCGAGGAACAGGTTGGTGGTGATGCGGTGCAGCCAGCCCTCGAAGGTCCCGGGCTGGTACTCGGCCAGCGAGCGGAACACCCGCACGAACGTCTCCTGCGTGAGGTCCTCGGCGTCGGCGCGATTGCCCGACAGCCGGTAGGCAAGTCGGTACACCCGATCCGCATGGGTGCGGACCACCTCGTCCCAGGTGGGCGGAACCCACACCGGACTCGTGGCGGACTCAACCGTCATGCCCTCACCTCACGCTCGTCGGCCCGGCGACCGCAAGCGCGGCGCCCGGACCCGTTCGAGGTAAACAGATCAACCTGTACGTCGGCTAAACGCGGCGGTCGGGCACGGTGTTCCCGCGGCCCCAGGCTGCGCTTCTAGGCTTCGCTGCGTGCACACCTACACCGCCGAGGACGACCGGACCACCCGCGAGCTGGCGCGGTTGTGCATCGAACGGCTCGGCACCCGGACGCCGCTCGACCGCCCGCTCACGCCGGTGGAGCTGCACGCACTGGCCGGTTCCACCGTGCGTCCCGACGGCATCGGCCGCGACGAGGCGGTGCGGCTGTGGCAGGACGTCCTGGCCCCGGCCTGCCTGTCGGTCGACCACCCCCGCTACCTGTCCTTCATCCCCAGCGCACCGACCAAGGCCGCGGCCGGCTTCGACATGCTGGTCGGCGCGACGTCCGTCTACGGCGGGTCGTGGCTCGAGGGTTCGGGCGCGGTGTACGCCGAGAACCAGGCGCTGCGCTGGATCGCCGACCTGGCCGGGCTGCCGCCGCAGGCCGGTGGGGTGTTCGTGCAGGGCGGCACGATCGGCAACCTGTCGGCGCTCGTCGCGGCCCGGGAGTCCGCCAAGCAGGTACGAGGACGCCGGCGCTGGGCGGCGTGCGTCACGGCCGAGACGCACTCGTCGGTGAAGCACGCGCTGCAGGTCGTCATGGATGTCGACGTGATCGAGGTGCCGGGCGACTCCCGCGGGCGGATGACCGGCGGCGCGCTGCGGACGGTGCTCGACGCGCTGCCCGACGACGTCCGCGCCGGGGTGTTCGCCGTCGTGGCGACCGCCGGCACCACGAACCTGGGCGTCGTCGACGACATCGCCGGCGTGGCCGCGGTGGCCCGAGAGCAGGGCTGGTGGCTGCACGTCGACGGTGCGTACGGCGGCGCCGGCCTGGCCGCGCCGAGCACGCGGCACCTCTTCGACGGCGTCGAGCACGCCGACTCCTTCATCGTCGACCCGCACAAGTGGTTGTTCGCGCCCTACGACTCATGCGCGCTGATCTACCGCGACCCGGCGCAGGCCCGCGCCGCGCACACCCAGACCGCCGGCTACCTCGACCCGGTCACCGTCGAGGGCGAGTGGAACCCGTCCGACTTCGCCGTCCAGCTGACCCGTCGCGCCCGAGGGCTGCCGTTCTGGTTCTCCCTCGCCGTGCACGGCACCGATGCCTACTGCGCGGCCGTCGAGCGCACCCTCGCGGTCGCCCGCGAGGGCCGCGCGATCATCGACGACCGGAGCCACACCCGGTTGCTGGTCGAGCCCGACCTGTCGGTGCTCGTGTTCGAACGGATCGGGTGGGACGCCGGGCAGTACGCCCGGTGGAGCAGCCGCATCCTCGACCAGCAGCTGGGGTTCGTCACCCCGACGCGACACGCCGGGAAGGTGTGCACGCGCTTCGCGGTCGTGAACCCCCTGACCACCGTCGACGACCTGGCCGCGCTGATCGACTCGATGCACGATGTGCAGCCGTGAGTCGGCGCTAGGCTCTCGCGCATGGCCGACGCGATGCTCTCCGTAGCCAGCCTCTCCTTCACCGAGTCCTACGCGGTCGAGGACGACGTCGTGCTCGGTGCCCGCGCGCGGGCCCAGGAGTTCGGCTGCACCCCCATCGGACCGGCCGGCGCCGCCACCCTGCGGGTACTGGCCGCGGCGGCCGGTGCGCGTGCCGTCGTCGAGGTCGGCACCGGGGCCGGGGTGTCCGGGCTGTACCTGCTCGACGGGATGGCCACCGACGGCGTGCTGACCACGATCGACGTCGAGGGCGAGCACCAGCGCGCGGCGAAGGAGGCGTTCGGCGAGGCGCAGGTCGCCGCCGGGCGCTACCGCCTCATCAACGGCTCGGCCCTGGAGGTGCTGCCGCGCCTGCGTGACGCCGCCTACGACCTGGTCTTCGTCGACGCCGACAAGTCGGCCTACCAGCTGTACTACGACCAGGCCCTGCGGCTGCTGCGTCCGGGCGGGATCCTCGCTTTCGACAACGCGCTGTGGAAGGACCGGGTGGCCGATCCGTCCCACCGCGATCCCGAGACCGCGATGCTGCGCGAGCTCGGCAAGCTGGTCCGCGACGACCCGCGGCTGCTGTCCACCCTGCTGCCCGTCAGCGACGGGCTGCTGGTGGGCGTCAAGCGCTGAGGGGACGGTGGCCTGCTACGTCGACACCGTGCGTTCCTATCCGAACGCCGGCCTGCGCTTCACCGAGTACTGCCACCTGCTGGCCGACACCCGCGACGAGCTGCACGCCATGGCCGCCGCCGTGGGCATGCCGCGCTGGACGTTCCAGGACCATCCGTGGCGCTGGCACTACGACCTGCCCGCGCACCTGCGCGACCGCGCCGTCGAGCACGGAGCGCGGATCGTCGACCTGCACGAGGTCGGGGCCCTGCTGCGGGAACGGAAGGCGCAACTGCCGATCGCGTAGGTTCATCCGTTGTGCGTATCGCAGTCCTCGCCGGCGGCATCGGTGGCGCCCGCTTCCTGCGCGGCGTCCTGGTGGCCTGCCCCGACGACGAGCTCACCGCGATCGTCAACACCGGCGACGACGTCACGCTGCACGGGCTGCGCGTCTGCCCCGACCTCGACAGCGTCATGTACACCCTCGGCGAGGCACACGACGCCGAGCGCGGGTGGGGCCGCAAGGGCGAGACCTGGCGCATCAAGGACGAGCTGGCCGCCTATGGCGCCGAGCCGTCGTGGTTCGGGCTCGGCGACCTCGACACCGCCACCCACCTCGTCCGCACCCGGATGCTCGAGGCCGGGTACTCCCTCACCGACGTCACCGCGGCGCTGTGCCAGCGGTGGCAGCCGGGCGTCACCCTGCTGCCGATGACCGACGACCGTTGCGAGACGCACGTCGTCGTCGACCTGGACGGTTCCCGCCGCGCCATCCACTTCCAGGAGTGGTGGGTGCGCTACCGCGCCTCGAAGCCGGCGCAGGCGTTCGTACAGGTCGGCCTCGACGACGCCGCCGCAACCCCCGCCGTCCTCGAGGCGATCGCGACCGCCGACGTCGTGCTCGTCGCACCGTCGAACCCCGTGGTCTCGATCGGGACGATCCTGGGCCTGCCCGACCTTCGCGAGACAGTGATCAACGGCCCGGCGCCGGTCATCGGGGTCTCGCCGATCGTCGGCGGCGCACCGGTGCGCGGCATGGCCGACTCGTGCCTGCCCGCGATCGGCGTCGAGGTCAGCGCCGAGGGCGTCGGCCGCCACTACGGCGCCCGTTCGGCGGGCGGGGTGCTCGACGGCTGGCTGGTCCACGACACCGACAGCGCCGACGTCCCGGGCGTCCAGGTGCGGGCCGTGCCGCTGATGATGACCGACGACGACGCCACCGCCGACATGGTGCGCGCGGCGCTGGCGATCGCATGAGCATCGCCACCGGCGACCACGCCGTCCCATACCTTGAGGTACGTCCGGTGCTGGGGATCGGCGAGCTGACGCCCGGCGACGACCTGGCCGCAGTCATCGCCGAGCACGCCGACCTGCGCGACGGCGACGTCGTGGTGGTGACCTCGAAGGTCGTGTCGAAGGTCGAGGGACGTCTCGTGGTCCTGGACTCCGAGGACCCCGCGACGCGGGAGGCCGCGCGGCAGGCGGCCATCGACGCCGAGACGGTGCGCGTGGTGGCCCGGCGCGGCGAGCTGCGGATCGTCCAGACGCGGCACGGGCTGGTCATGGCCGCGGCCGGCGTCGACGCATCCAACGTCGCCCGCGACGAGCTGGTCCTGCTGCCCACCGATCCCGACTCCTCGGCGCAGCTGCTGCGCGAGGGACTGCGCGAGCGGCTCGGCGTCGAGGTCGGCGTGGTCGTGACCGACACGATGGGCCGCCCCTGGCGCAACGGGCTCACAGACGCCGCGATCGGGGTCGCCGGGCTCACGGCGCTCACCGATCCGCGCGGGCTCGTCGACTCGTACGGCAACACGCTCGGCGTCACGCAGGTCGCCGTCGCCGACGAGATCGCCGGCGCCGCGGACCTCGTGAAGGGCAAGCTGGCCGGCATCCCGGTCGCCGTCGTGCGTGGCCTGGCCCGTGACGGGGTGCTGCCCGACGACGGCAACGGCACCCGCACGCTCGTCCGGGGCGTGGAGGACGACCTGTTCCGGATGGGCACGGCCGAGGCGATGGCGGTCGGGCGCGAGGACGTCGGGTGGGCCGGCGGTTCCGCGCCGCACCTGCACGCCGACGCGGTCGCGGTGATCACCGGCATCGATCCCGACGACTGCGCCGGCAGCGCCGTCCAGCAGGCCTTCCTCGGTTTCCTGGCCGCGCGGTCCGACGCGATGTGGCGCTCGTGCGTCCCCGGCCACCTGACGGCCAGCGCCCTGGTCGTCGACCCCGACCGCGGCGCCGTGCTGCTGACCCTGCACCCGCGCGTCGGGCGTTGGCTGCAGCTCGGCGGGCACTGCGAGCCCGGCGATCGCAGCATCCTCGACGCCGCGGCCCGCGAGGCCCGCGAGGAGAGCGGCATCGCCTCGCTGTCCTTCGATCCGGTGCCGTTGTCGCTCGACATCCACCCGATCACCTGCTCGCTGGGCGTGCCGACCCGGCACTTCGACGTGCAGTACCTCGCCGTCGCGCATCCCGGCGCCGAGCCCACGATCAGCGCCGAGTCGCTGGACCTGCGCTGGTTCGGCTGGGACGACCTTCCCGAGGGCATCTCCCCCGAGCTGCCGCGGCTCGTCGAGCTCGCCCGCCGCCGCCTGTCATGAGCGCCCTGGACGATGCGCTGCGCGCGATCGACGACTGGCCCGTGTCCCATGCCGCCGCAGCGGTGGTCGGGCCGGCCGGCGTGCTCGCCGCACGGGGGCCGCAGGAGCACGCGTTCCCGCTGGCCTCGGTGACCAAGCCCCTTGCCGCCCTGGCCGTTCTCGTCGCCGTCGAGGAAGAGGCGGTTGCCCTCACAGACCCGGCAGACGAACAACTCCTACCCGGCGCAACGCTGCGCCACCTGCTGGCGCATGCGTCCGGGATGGCGCCCGAGCGGCCGCTGCGCTCGTTCCCGCCGGCCACTCGCCGGGTGTACTCGAACGTCGGCATCGAGCGCGCCGCCGACCTGGTGGCCGCCGCCACCGGCATGCCGTTCGCCGGCTATCTCACCGAGGCCGTCCTGCAGCCGTTGCACCTGACCGGCACGTCGCTACCGGGCTCGCCGGCCCGCGACGGCGTCTCGACGGTCGCCGACCTCGCCGCCGTGTTGCACGAGCTGCAGGCACCGACCGGCCTGCTGTCCCGCGCGACGCTCGACGACCTGTGCACCGTGCAGTACCCGGGCCTGCGCGGTGTACTGCCCGGCTTCGGCGGACGGGATCCCAACGACTGGGGACTCGGGTTCGAGGTCCGCGGGGCGAAATCACCGCACTGGACGGGCACCGGGAATTCGCCGGCGACCTACGGGCACTTCGGGCAGAGCGGCACGATGGCCTGGATCGACCCGGAGGCCGGGGTGGGGCTGGTCGCGCTCGCCGACGAGGACTTCGGCGACTGGGCCCGCACCGCGTGGCCCCGACTCTCGGATGCCGTGCTGGCCGCGCTCTAACGGCGTTCGACGGTGCGGGCCAGGATGCCGAGCGTGGCCTTCAGCGCCGTCTCGGGAAGGATCGGGAAGTTGATGCGCTGCCGATAGCGGTCGTCGATCTGGCTCCAGTCGTAGTACGACGTCACCAGCGTGCCGCCGTCGGCCGGCGCCAGCCGGTACCCGTAGAGGTGCTTGATCGGCGGCTGGATGGTGCCCGAGATCGTCCACTCGATCAGCGCGTCCGGCTCGAACCGCGTGATGATCACGTCGACGTCGTACTTGCCCATCGTGGGGATGTCCCCGAGCGACTCGCGATCCATGTGCACGGTGAACCGGTCGCCGATAGCACCGACCCGCGACCCGTCGGCCGACTGCAGCATGCCCGAGCTGTCGATCGACACGTGCCCCTGCGGGTCGCACAGGACCGCGAAGACAGCGGCGGCCGGCGCCGCGACGACGCGGGACACCTCGAGGCGCTCGTCGGATGTCATGGCTGCTCGCTCTCAGATCGCGCGGATGTCGGTGTAGTTGAACTTCGGTCCGTACCGCGGGGCACGGACGCCGCCGAGCTCGATCAGGCGCATGACCCGCTGACGATGCCCCGGCCAGGCGGCCAGCAGTTCGAGCATCTGCTCGTCTGTGCTGCGCGGGCGCCCGGCCAGCACCCAGCCAACCATGTTGGGCAGGTGGTAGTCGCCGACGCTGACCGAGTCCGGGTCGCCGAGCGCGCGTTGCGTGGTCTCGGCGGCCGTCCACACACCGACGCCGGGGATCAGTCGTAACCGGGCGGTGGCCTCGGCGTGCGTCATGCCGACACACTCCTCCATCCGGCGGGCGACGGAGGCCGCGGCCCGGATCGCGCGCTGGCGCTTGCCGTCGACGCCGAGGCGGTGCCACTCCCAGGTGGGCAGCTCGAGCAGCGCGGGAGCGGGGGGCGGCACGAGCATCTCCTCGGCCGGTCCCGGCGCCGGGGTGCCGAAGCGGTGCAGCAGCAGCCGCCACGACCGCCGGGCCTCGAGACCGGTGACCTTCTGCTCGAGCACTGCGGGCACCAGGGAATCCATCACCAGCCCGGTGCGGGCGAGGCGGAATCCGGGACGGGCGTGGCGCTGCGCCTGCAGCTGCGGCACCGACGACACGTCGAGCTCCGACCAGTCGTCGTCGGCGCCGAGCAGGGCCGGCAGCTGGTCGAGCAGCCAGTCGGCGCCGTCGCCCCACGCCTGCGCGCTCGCGTTCGGTCCGGTCGCCGCCACGCACATCGTCCCCGGGCCGGCAGGCGTGGTGCACGCCCACCAGAACCGGCCGGCGGAGTCGAAGCGGTGCGCGGGATCGCCCGAGCCGCGGCGCAACGAGCCGAGCGTCGAGCGCAGGTCGACGGGCCGCCCGGCATCCCACTCGCGCTGCTGCATGCCGACAGTCTGACCCACCGGTGCGACAGACGTCAGAGGTCGGAGGAGAACCGGATCGAACCCTCGGCGAGGTCGACGCCGGGCCAGATCCGGGCGCCGAAGCGCAGCTCGGTTCCGGCACCGATGCTGGCGCCGTCGCCGATCACGGCGTCCTCGATGAGCGCACCCGGATGCACGACGACGCCGTTGCCGATGATCGAGCGGCGGATCACCGCCCCGGCGCCGATGCGGGCGTCGTCGAAGACCACCGAGCAGTCGACGTCGGCACCCGCGCCGACCGCCGTCCGGGTGCCGATCGTCGAACCGCCGTAGATGTGCGCCTTCGGCGACACCGAGGCACCGGGCAGCAGCAACCGTTCGCCGGTCTCGGGCACGGCGGGAGACGGCGCGATACCGCGGACGAGATCGGCCGAGCCGTGGACGAAGTCCGACGGCGTGCCGAAGTCGCGCCAGTAGCCGGTGGTGAGGTAGCCGCGCACGTTCGCGTCGGACGCGAGGAGCGCGGGAAAGGTCTCCTTCTCCACCGACACCGGACGTCCGACCGGGATGGTGTCGATGACCGAGCGCTTGAACGCGTAGAGACCGGCGTTGATCTGATCGGTGACCGGGCTCGGGTCCTTCTCGAGGAACGCCTCGACCCGCCCGTCGACGTCTGTGGGCACGCAGCCGTAGGCCCGCGCGTCGTCGACCCGGGTGAGGCACAGCGTCACGTCGGCGTCGCTCTTGACGTGCGATTCGACGAAGTCGACGAGGTCGACGCCGATCATGTTGTCGCCGTTGAAGACGAGCACGGTGTCGGCGCGCAGGGAGGGTGCGACGTTGCGGATGCCGCCGCCGGTGCCCAGCGCCTCCTTCTCGACCACGCACTTGAGGTCGACGCCGAACCGGGAACCGTCACCGAAGTAGTCCTCGAAGACCTCGGCCCGGTAGGACGTCCCCAGCACGATGTGCGTGATGCCTGCGTCGCGCAGCCGGGTGACGAGATGGGTCAGGAACGGCACGCCGGCGGTCGGCAGCATCGGCTTGGGCGCGGACAGCGTCAGCGGCCGCAGCCGGGTGCCGAACCCACCCACCAGGATCACCGCGTCGGTAGCCATGCCTGCGACGATCCCATAGCGCGGCGTCCGGTGGCGGGTCAGCGAGCGACCAGCTGGAACCAGTCCGTCCACGCACCGACCGCGTCCGCGAGCCCGGAGCCGGTGGTCCTGACCCGCACCGCCTTGCCGGACCGCACCCCGTAGACCGACGCTGCGGTCGTGCGCCCACCCCACGCGCCGTCGCCGTCGCCGGTCGTGACGATGCGAGTGATCGTGGACAGCCCGTAGGTGCGCGCCAGCGATGCGAGCGACACCGTGTGCGTCATCGTCAGGTACGGATCGCCCGACGCCGCCGTGTCGTAGGGGTCGGCCTCGGTGACGAGGTACGGCTGGCCGCCGGCGACCGTCCACCCACCGTTGGACGCGCTGAACTGGGCGAAGATCGCCGAACCGCGGTACTCGGCAACGAGCTGGCTGGTGTCGGAGACGCCGGTGACGTCGTCGCGCCAGACGGTGTGCCCGGCGGCGTCGAGGTAGGCGTTGCCGCCGTAGAACTGGCAGGCCGTGGTGTCGCAGATGTCCCAGTCGCGATTGCGGGGATGGTCGATCGCGTACTGCGCGTAGGTGCGGGCTGCGATGGCCTGTGCGTCGACGGCGGCGCGGGCCCAGGATGCCGGCATCTCGCGGGGCGCCACCCCGGCGGTGTAGCGCTCGAGACCGACGACGTTCACGGAATCGACCGCGCCGGCGCCGGTGGCGGTGGTACGCACGGCACGGATCGCGCCGCGGTAGTAGTTGCTGGTGCCGTCCGGTGCGAAGATCCGCACCGAGTGCCCGGCTCCACGGCTGAAGGCCGCGCGGTTGGCCAGGCCGGTGCGGTAGTTCGTCCACTTCGAGCCCGGGGCCGAGCCGAGTTGCTGCAGGGTGAGACCGCTGTGCGCGTCGGCGACCAGGCGGTACCGCGCGATGCCGGTCGTCGGGAGCGTGCCGGCGACACCGGTGACGCTCGTGCCCGTCCAGGCGGCCACGGTCGTCGCCGAGCCGAAGCCCGCGAGCAGCACCCGGATGCTCGGTTGCGCGCGCTTCACCAGCGTGGTGTGGGGGTAGTAGAAGGCGATGATCTGGCGGTAGGTCAGGCCGGCGGTTGCAGCGCCGCGCGCCCCGTACTGGCTCAGGCCGTGGCCGTGGCCGTTCCCGCGCCAGGTGACGGTGAGGGACGTCGACGAACCCGCGACGGTCAGCGACCTCGATACCGGCGTGGCGTCGGCCGGGGACAGCGTCGCCAGCGCCAGAGCGGCTGTGGCGCCGAGGATCAGGCCGGCGCGGGTGAGGCGGGAGCGCGGGTGCACGCAGGGAGGGATGCGCATTACCACTCGTTTCGGGGAATCATCGGCGACACGCCGTTGTGAAGCCAGCGTAAAGCAATGACACCTATCCCGCCAGACGTCCGATCACATCCGCCCCACGTGTCTGCCGCGGATCGGGACGCATCCCGCCTAATCTCGCGTCGATGAGCTTCGACCCCGACGAACCTGCTCCGCGCGCCGTTCGACCACCTCGCGTGTCGCACCGCGCGCGGGTCGGGATCCGTGCGCTCTTCGCGTCGCTCTCGCTGCTGGTGATCGTCGGCAGCGGCGTGGCCTGGGTGACCTTCAGCAGTTTCACCGCCAGCGTGCCGCACGGCGAACGGGTGCCGGCGCTGACCAGCGGCGAGAAGGATCCCGACGGCGGTGACGAGAACGTCCTGTTGATCGGCAACGACACCCGCGCCGGAGCGACCCCGGCCGAGTTGACGGCACTGCACGCCGGGCATGACCTGACGACCGTCAACGCCGACACGATGATGGTGCTGCACATCCCGTCGAACGGGTCGAAGGCCTCCATCGTCTCGTTCCCCCGCGACTCGTGGGTCACGATCCCGGGCTTCGGCAAGGGCAAGATCAACGCCTCGTATCCCGACGCCTACAACGCAGCGATCGCGGCCCACCGCAGCGAGACGCAGGCCGAGAGCGCCGGGATCATCCAGGTCATCAGGACGATCCACGCCCTGACCGGCCTGTTCATCAACCACTACATGCAGGTCAGCCTGCTGGGCTTCTACCGCATCAGCAACGCCATCGGCGGCGTGCGGGTATGCCTCAACGCCGCCCAGAACAAGACGACCGAGGTCGGCGACGGCGCGCACGGCAACTCCGGCATCGACCTGCCGAAGGGCGTCTCGGTCATCAAGGGGACGCAGGCGCTCGCGTTCGTGCGGCAACGGCACGGGTTGCCGCACGGCGACCTCGACCGAATCCGGCGACAGCAGTACTTCCTGAAGTCCGCGTTCACCAAGATCACCTCGGCCGGGACGCTGCTCAACCCGTTCAAGCTGCGCAAGCTGTTGACGGCGGTCGAGGGGTCCCTGCTCACCGACCCCGGCCTGGACCTGCTCTCGCTCGCCCGCCAGCTGCAGTCGCTGACCTCGGGCAAGATCACCCTGCAGACGATCCCCAACAACGGCGCGAAACTCATCTACCCCGACGGCGTCGAGACCGCGATCGTCGAGGTCAACACCGGCGCGATCCCCGCCTTCATCTCCCAGCTCGAGGGCAGGACGGACGCCTCCCTGGCCAAGGCGAAGCCCGCCGCGCCCGGCACGGTCACCGTCGACGTCCTCAACGGCACGCCCACCCCGCGGCTGGCCTCGCGCAACGCGGCAGCCCTGATCGGATTCGGCTTCAAGGTCGCCACCGTCGACTCGGCTGCCAACACCGCGGCGACCACCGTCGAGTACCCGGACGGCGGGCAGGCGCAGGCCCGGGCCGTGCTGCAGCGTGTGCCGAAGGCCAAGGCCGTGCTGACGCCGGGCATCGCCCGGGTGACCCTCGTGCTCGGCACCAACGGACGCGAGGTGGCCGGGCTGAGCGCAAACCCGGCCGCGTCACCCGGCTCGTCATCGACTACGGCTGCACCGGCGCCGAGCAGTGCGTCCAACGGCGGGTTGGGCTGCATCGACTGATAGCCGACCGGCTCACTCAGCCCCTGCATAAGCGGGCTGCTTGTAGTCTCGGGCCGATGTCCTACGAACCGCTGGAGCCGCTGCCGCCGCACCTCGACCCCCGCGGTCGACACCGCGGCGGCCGGAAGGCTCGGGGTTCCTCGGTCGCGCGGCCCATCGGGCGCATCCTGGGTGCGATGTTGTCGATCTCGCTGCTCGTG
>CAZZVT010000022.1:0-5738 GCA_964657545.1 uncultured Jatrophihabitantaceae bacterium | reverse complement strand
ACGTTGATCATCATCCATGTGCCTGCCAACGGCTCGAAGGCCACGCTGATCTCGATCCCGCGGGACAGCTACGTCGACATCAAGGGCTACGGCATGGGCAAGATCAACGGCGCGTACGCCGACGCCTACTACGACCAACCCAGCGGCGCGACGGTCACCCAACGCCGGACGGCCGGCACCAACCTGCTGCTCGACACCCTGCAGAACCTCACCGGCCTCACGATCAACCACTACATCCAGGTCGACCTGCTCGGCTTCTACCGCATCAGCAACGCCATCGGTGGGGTGACGGTCAACCTCTGCAACGCCGTGGACGACTCGAAGGCCGCGAACGCCGCCGCCGGCCTGTCCGGCGGGTCGGGGCTGGTGCTGTCGGCGGGCAAGCACACCATCCAGGGGGTGCAGGCCCTGGAGTTCGTGCGCCAGCGACATTTCCTGAAGAACGGCGACCTCGACCGGGTCCGGCGTCAGCAGTACTTCCTGACGGCAGCGTTCCGCAAGGTGGCGTCGGTCGGCATCCTGACCAAGCTGCGCGCACTGGGGACAGCGGTGGAGAACTCGGTGATCCTCGACCAGAACCTGAACCTCACCGACCTCGGCTCGCAGCTGCAGAACCTGCAGGCCAACAACATCGTCAGCAAGACCATCCCGACCACCGTCGGGTATGCAGGCACGTTGAGCATCGACAAGGTCAATGTGAAGAAGGTGCAGGCCTTCATCAGCAACCTGATCAACCCGGTGCCCACCGCGCCGTCGACCAGCGCCTCGAGCAGTGCTCCGTCGACGGGTTCGACCGCACCGTCCGCAGCGACGTCGAGCCCCGCCGCCATCGACACCAAGTGCATCAACTGACGGTGCAGCAATCCACACCTGAGCGGCGCTTCGACGAGCTGGTCGCCACCGAGGGCTCCCGCCCGTTCGTGACCTACTACGACGAGGCCTCCGGCGAACGCTCGGAGCTGTCCGTGCGCTCGCTGGCGAACTGGGTGGCCAAGACGCACCACCTGCTGACCGACGAGCTGGGGCTCGGCGTCGGCAGCACCGCGCTCGTGGCCCTGCCCGCGCACTGGATCTCGGTGCCCGTGCTGCTCGGCTGCCTCAGCGCCGGACTGGCGATCACCGACGACAGCGCGCAGGCCGCCGACGTCGCGTTCGTCGACGAGCACACTGCCGCGCAGGCGCAGAACCTGTTCGACGTCTACGCCGTGGCCACGGCCTCGGCGGCCCTGGGTTTCCGCGGCGCCGAGCCCGAAGGCGCGCAGGACTTCGTGGTCGCGGTGCGTCCGCAGGGCGACGCGTGGGCCGGGGTGGCCATGCCCGCCGGACCCGACGACGCGTGCCTGCCCGGACTGACCCGGCGCGCTGCTCTGGACGCGGCGTCCGCCCGCGCCGTCGAACTCGGCCTGACCACGGGTGGCCGGCTGCTCAGCACCCGCGACTGGAACCGGGCCACCGACTGGGTCGACGCGCTACTCGCCCCGCTTGCGGTCGGCGGCTCCCTGGTGATCGTCCGCAACGCCGACGACGAGACGGTAGCGCGGCGCGTCCAGCAGGAACGGGCAACCGCGCAGCTGCGCTGATCACGCCACCGGCGGGCGCGGCAGTTCGTCACCGAGGTTGCCCCACCAGCCGACGCCGCGGGCGTCGTAACGCAACGCTCGACGGATCATCCCGAGCGGCTCGCCGAGGTCGAAGTCGGCCACGTTGTGCCCGAAGGCGACCGCATCGACGTCGGGTCCGACGTCGTAACCCCACGCCATCAGGTTGCCCAGGCGCCACTGTCCCGGTTGGACGGCGTCGTGCCAGCGCCGGCGCAGCCCGACCACCGCGCTCGACTCGCCGGGCGGCCGGTAGACGATGCACAGGGTGTCGGGGCCGTCGGTCCACGCCCGGACGACGTGCACCTGCGCGGCGGCGGTGACCGTACTGACCTGCAGGCGTTCCAGGCAGGCGGCCAGGGCGATCTCCGACCACTCCTGCTGCGACGACATCGATCACAACCGTAGCCAGCCGCACCCTGGTACGGCAGCGCTACTTCAGCAGGTTGCGGGCCATCACCATGCGGTTGACCTGGTTGGTGCCCTCGTAGATCTGGGTGATCTTGGCGTCGCGCATCATCCGCTCGACCGGGAAGTCGCGGGTGTAGCCCGCCCCGCCGAACAGCTGGACGGCGTCGGTCGTCACGGACATCGCCGTGTCGCTCGCGAACACCTTGGCCGCCGCGGACGTGAACGTCAGGTTGGGCTCGTGGCGCTCGGCCCGGGCGGCGGCGGCATAGACGAGGTGGCGCGCAGCCTCGATGCGCATGCCCATGTCGGCCACCATGAACTGGATGCCCTGGAAGTCGGCGATCCGCTGGCCGAACTGCCGGCGCTCCTTGATGTAGTCGCACGCGGCGTCGAACGCACCCTGGGCGATGCCGAGCGCCTGGGCGCCGATCGTCAGCCGGGTGTGGTCGAGGGTGCGCAGCGCGGTCTTGAAGCCGGTGCCCCGCTCGCCGATCATCCGGTCGGCGGGGATGGTGCAGTTCTCGAAGTAGATCTCGCACGTCGGGCTGCCCTTGATGCCGAGCTTGCGCTCCTTGGCGCCCACCGAGAAGCCCGGGTCGTCCTTGTGCACCACGAACGCCGAGATGCCGTTCGCACCCTTGTCGGGATCGGTGACCGCCATAACCGTGTACCAGCTCGACACACCGGCGTTGGTGATCCACGCCTTGGTGCCGTTGAGCACCCAGGTGTCGCCGTCCGCCACCGCGCGGGTGCGCATGGATGCTGCGTCCGAACCCGCCTCACGCTCGGACAGTGCGTAGCTGATCATGGCCTCGCCGGAGGCGATGCTGGGCAGCACCTGCTGCTTGAGCTGCTCCGAGCCGGACAGGATGATGCCCTGCGAGCCGAGCTTGTTGACGGCCGGGATCAGCGACGACGACGCGTCGGCACGGGCGACCTCCTCGACGACGATGCACGCCGACAGCGAGTCCGCGCCCATGCCGCCGTACTCCTCGCCGATGTGCACGGCGTGGAAGCCTGCCTTGACGAGAGCGTCGTACACGTCCCACGGGAACTCGGCCGTGTCGTCGATCTCGGCCGCCCGGGGGGCGATCCGGTCGGTGGCGAGTTCGCGGACCGCCTTGCGCAGCATCTGCTGCTCCTCGGACAGGCGGTACTGGTCAAAAGCGGCTGCAGAGGTCATGACTCCGATAGTAGGACGCCCTAGTAAAATCAGCGTCGGACGTCCTGGTCGGCACTGGGATATCCTGCAGACGGGTCGTGACTGGCGTGTTCGAGAAGGTGGTTGCAACCACCGTGGAGCGGCCCGGCACCATCTGCCGCGCGCCTGGGTGACTGTCCCGACGATCCATCACCGGAGGCCCCCGATGTCACACCTGTCCCTGCCGTTCGACGCCAGTGCCGCGTCGGCCGCGTACCGCAACGCCCTCGAGGTCATCGGGGCGGTTGAGCCGACCATCGCCGCCGCGATCCGCGACGAGCTCACCGACCAGCGCGAGTCGCTGAAGCTCATCGCCAGCGAGAACTACGCCTCGCCCGCCGTTCTGCTGACCATGGGCACCTGGCTGTCGGACAAGTACGCCGAGGGCACCGTCGGGCACCGCTTCTACGCCGCGTGCCAGAACATCGACACCGTCGAGCAGACCGCGGCCGACCACGCGAAGGCTTTGTTCGGCGCCTCGCACGCCTACGTCCAGCCGCACTCGGGCATCGATGCGAACCTCGTCGCCTTCTGGGCCATCCTGGCGCAGCGCATCGAGTCCCCCGCGCTGGCCGCCGCGGGTGCGAAGCACGTCAACGACCTGTCCGAGGACGACTGGCAGCAGCTGCGTCGGGCGCTCGGTGACCAGCGGGCGCTGGGCATGTCGCTCGACGCCGGCGGCCACCTCACGCACGGCTTCCGCCCGAACATCAGCGGCAAGATGTTCCACCAGGCGTCCTACGGCACCGACGAGACGACCGGCCTGCTGGATTACGACAAGGTGCGCGCCACGGCTCGCGAGTTCAAGCCGCTCGTGCTCATCGCGGGCTACTCGGCCTACCCCCGCAAGGTCAACTTCGCCACGATGCGCGAGATCGCCGACGAGGTCGGCGCCGTGCTCATGGTCGACATGGCGCACTTCGCCGGGCTCGTCGCCGGCAAGGTCTTCACCGGCGACTACGACCCGGTCCCGCACGCACACGTCGTCACCACCACCACGCACAAGTCGCTGCGCGGCCCCCGCGGCGGCATGGTGCTGTGCCAGCCCGAGTTCGCCGACGCCGTCGACCGCGGCTGCCCGATGGTGCTGGGCGGCCCGCTCGGCAACGTCATGGCTGCCAAGGCGGTCGCGTTCGCCGAGGCCCGGCGTCCCGAGTTCCGCACCTACGCGCAGGCAGTTGCCGACAACGCCGTCACCCTGGCTGAGGGGCTCTCCCGACGCGGCGTCGACCTGGTCACCGGCGGAACCGAGAACCACCTGGTGCTGCTCGACGTCACCGGCTTCGGGCTCACCGGGCGGCAGGCCGAGTCGGCACTGCTCGAGGCCGGGATCGTCACCAACCGCAACGCGGTGCCTCGCGACCCGAACGGCGCCTGGTACACCTCCGGCGTCCGCGTCGGGACGCCCGCGCTGACCTCGCGCGGCTTCGGCGCCGACGAGTTCGACCGCACCGCCGAGCTGATCGTCGACGTCCTGACCGCGACGTCGCCGACCGCTGCCGCGTCCGGCGGGACGTCCAAGGCGAAGTACACGATCGCCGACGGGGTTGCCGACAAGACGTTGTCCGCGGCGGGCGAGCTGCTCACCGCGAACCCGCTGTACCCCGGCCTCGACCTCGGCTGAGGCGCGCCATGCCACTCGATCCGCAGCTCGCCCAGCTCCTGCAGTTGACCAACGCCGCACCCGCGCTGTCGGCCGGTGCTCCCGCCGATGCCCGCGCTGCACTGCGCATGCTGATGGTGAACATGCGCGACCCGGCCGGGGTCGCCGAGGTGGCCGCCGTGGAGAACGGCTTCGCCGGCGGGGTGCCCGTGCGGGTCTACCGCCCGGCGGCCGACGGTGCCGTCGGGACGCTCGTCTACCTGCACGGCGGCGGCTTCGTCATCGGCGACCTCGACACGCACGACGGCGTCTGCCGGCGATTGTGCCGCGACGCCACCGCCGTCGTGGTCAGCGTCGACTACCGCCTCGCTCCGGAACACCCGTTCCCGGCCGCCGTCGAGGACAGCTACGCCGCGCTGACGTGGGTCGGCACGCATGTCGCCGACTACGGCGGCGATGCCGCCCGCGTCGTCGTGGGCGGCGACAGTGCCGGCGGCAACCTGGCCGCGGTCTGCGCGCAGCTCGCTCTGGCCGACTCGCTGCCTCTGGCCGGCCAGCTGCTCGTCTACCCGGCCGTCGACATGGCCGGGGAGTACGTCTCGCGCACCGAGAACGCCGAGGGTTACTTCCTGACCCTCGCCGACCTCGAATGGTTCGCCGCGCACTACACCGGCGTGGCCGGCGGCGGGGCCGCGCTTGCCGACGTCACTGTCGCCGAGCTCGCCGCCGATACCCGGTTGTCGCCGATCCGAGCTGCAAGCCTCGCCGGGTTGGCGCCCGCGGTCGTGGCGACCGCGGAGTTCGACCCGTTGCGCGACGAGGGCAACGCCTACGCCTCAGCTCTTGACGCTGCCGGGGTGGCCGTCATGCACCGGCAGTTCCCCGGGTTGATCCACGGGTTCTACGGGCTCGAGCAGTTCAGTCC
>CAZZVT010000021.1:0-30832 GCA_964657545.1 uncultured Jatrophihabitantaceae bacterium | reverse complement strand
AGGTTGAGGGCGAAGCCGACGTAGAGCTCGGCGACACGCTGGGCGGTGACGGAGCCCGACGGATCGAACCATTGGGGCAGCGCGGTGCACATCGTCACGACCGCACGGGCAGCGTCGTGCGGGAAGGGCGTGCGGAACGATCCGTCGCGGACTGCGAGCTCGACCTCGACGTCGATCATCCGTTGTTGATCAACCCGAAGATCCGCGATCCGACGCCGGCTGTGCGGCAGCAGGCTGCGCATCTCGGTGGCGCCGAGCAGGCCCAGGTCTCGACGGTTGGTGTGGTAGAGCGCCAACGACTCGACCATCAGCGCGAACTTCTCGGCCGGCGTCGATCCCTGGTCGCGGGCGGCGTGCGACCGGCGGAGCAGATCCGCCATGGTCAGGTCGAACAGCGCCACCAGCATCTCCTGCTTGCTGCGGTAGTGGTGATAGATCCCCGGAACGCTGAGGCCTGCCCGGTCGGCGATCTCGCGGACCGTGCAACCGTGGTAGCCGGTGTCCCTGATGGCCGCGAGCGCAGCGGTGAGGACCGGGTTCAGGGCGAGGGGGCCGTAGCTTCGCCAGGTGTCGTCGCCCGCCGGGTCGTGCGGTGTCCGCGCCGGCGTCGTGGGCTCGACACGGGGGTCGAGCAGGTCTGCGAGCGTGACGCCGAGTTCGTCGGCGAAGGTCTGCAGCCGGCGCACGCTGATCTGGGTTCGACCGTTCTCGTAGGCGCTGATGGACGCAGCGCTGACTCCGGTGCGTTCGCCGAGCTCACGCAACGACCGTCGCGACGCCGTGCGGTATTGACGCAGCCGTGCGCCGATCACCTCGCTCGGCGACGCACTGCGCGAGCTGGTCGTCCCCTCGGCCATGATGTTCAGCCTGGCTGAACGTCGACCCGATGTCAACGACGGTCAGGCACCACGCCGAGTCGGTATTGACTTCACTTCGACCCCGATGGCACGGTGACTGAACAGACCGAGCGCACGCTCGGAGCCGGGTCAGAGAGGACGTGGTGGTTGTGACGGAGACGCCGTACCTGGGGGATCTGCTCAAGGATTCGCCGTCGAACTGGGGGCGCTGGGGCAGCGAGGACGAGGTCGGCTCGCTCAACTATCTGGACGCCGCCGAGGTGTTGCGAGGCGTGGCCGCTGCCAAGACCGGCAAGGTGTTCACGCTGCAACGCCTGATCGGCGACCCGAAGGGTGACCCTGTCTGGCCCGGCCGCACACCTGCCGTTCGCACCCAGATCCTCGACGAGTCGAGCTGGGACGGCGAGGGTGCCCCTGCGTTCCCGGGCGGTCTGCACTACGCCGACGACAAGATCGACGCCTTCCTGCAGGGCTCGACCCAGTACGACGCGCTGGGCCACGTCTGGTACGACGGGAAGCTCTACAACGGCTACGACGCACGCTCCTCGATCGGCGGCCTGGACAAGGCCAGCGTCGAGCCGATCGCCGAGCGCGGTGTCGTCGGCCGCGGAATCCTGCTCGACATGGCCCGCTTCCGCGGCAAGGACAACCTGGAGTCCGCCGAGACCTTCACCCACGACGACCTCATCGCCTGCGCGGCGGCCCAGGGCATCACCATCGAGAAGCACGATGTCCTGGTCATCCGGACGAACTACCTGAAGCTGTTCTTCGACCTGGGCGACAAGTTCTACGAGGGGTTCTGCGAGCCGGGCCTCGTCTACAGCCCCGAGCTCGTGGCCTGGTTCCACGACATGGAGATCCCGAACCTCGTCACCGACACGATCGCCAACGAGGTCACCTCCGACCCGACGACCGGGGTCGCCCTGACACTGCACAACGCGTTGATGCGCAATCTCGGCGTTGTGTTCACCGAGATCTGCGATCTCGAGAAGTTGGCTGACGACTGCGCCGCGGACGGGGTGTACGAGTTCCTCTACACGGCCGCGCCGCTGAAGGTCGCCAAGGGCAGCGGCGCACCCGTCAACCCCATCGCCGTCAAGTAAGCGGAGCGCGACATGTCGGTCTACGACGAACGCCCCTGGCTCGCGCTCTACCGCGACTGGACGCCTGCGGACATGACGGCGGAGTTCCCGGACGGCTTGTCGCTGTTCGCCGGCAGCGTGCAGGCCGCGCCGGACGCCACGGCCCTGATCTATTTCGACGGAGTGATCACCTTCGCCGAGCTCGACCGGCTCAGCGACGCTTTCGCCGCAGGCCTGCACGGCCGTGGGGTGTCGACGGGTGAGCGGGTGGCCCTCTACCTGCAGAACGTGCCGCAGTACGTCATCGCACTGCTCGGCACCTGGAAGGCCGGCGCGGCCGCGGTAGCGATCAATCCGATGAGCCGCTCGCGCGAGCTGACCTACCAGCTCGCCGACTCCGGCGCCGTCGCACTCGTCTGTCACGAGTCGCTCTACGACGACGTCGCTCGTGACGTGGTTGCGGGCTCGGCGGTGAAGCTCGTCATCACGACGTCCGAACTCGATCACCAGACGCGTAACGACGAACGCCTCTTCGCCGGCGTCACCCCTACCCGTCACGAGGGCACCGTCGACATGGGCGAGCTCATCGCGGCCAACGAGGGCACAGCGGCGCCGACGGTGACGCTGACGGGCAGCGACATCGCGGTCCTGACGTACACCTCCGGCACGACGGGGCCGCCGAAGGGTGCGATGACCACGCACTCGAACATCACCTTCAACGCGCAGACCTACCGCGACTGGATGAAGCTCACCCCCGACGACGTGGTGCTCGGCGTCGCGCCGCTGTTCCACATCACCGGGATGATCGGGCACATCGCGGTGGCGCTGCTCGCCCGGATGCCGCTCGTCCTGGCCTACCGCTTCGACGCCGGTGTCGTGCTCGACGCGATCCGGGAACACCGGCCGACCTTCACCGTCGGCTCGATCACGGTGTTCACCGCGATGCTCAACGCGCCGGGCATGGTGCGCGAGGACTTCGGGTCCTTCCGGGTGCTCTACTCCGGGGGTGCGCCCATCTCGCCGGCCGCAGCGCGGGGGCTGAAGGAGAAGACCGGCCTGACCCTGCACAACATCTACGGGCTGACCGAGACGACGTCGCCGTCGCACGCCGTCCCGCTCGAGGCCGACACACCGGTCGACCCGACGTCCGGTGCGCTGTCTGTCGGGGTGCCCGTCTCCTCCACCATCGTGCGGATCGTCGACGAGGACGGCAACGACCTGCCCGCCGGCGAGATCGGTGAGCTCGTCACCGAGGGGCCGCAGCTGGTCGCCGGGTACTGGAACAAGCCCGAGGAGACCGCGAACGCGATCCGCAACGGACGCTTCTTCACCGGCGACGTCGGGTTCATGGATCCGGCAGGCTGGTTCTACGTCGTCGACCGCAAGAAGGACCAGATCAACGTCTCGGGGTACAAGGTCTGGCCCCGCGAGGTCGAGGACGTGCTCGCCGAACATGCGGCCGTCCGCGAGGCCGCGGTGGTGGGGATCGCCGATGAGTACCGCGGCGAGACGGTCAAGGCGTTCGTCAGCCTCAAGCCCGGCACGTCGGTGACACCCGAGGAACTCATCGCGCACTGCAAGGAACGCATGGCGGCCTACAAGTACCCCCGTCAGCTCGTCCTGCTCGACGAGCTGCCCAAGACCGTCACCGGCAAGATCCTGCGCCGCGAGCTGCGCGACGTTCCCGCCCCCAGCCAGAAATGAGAACTCGATGTTCACCGTGACGTTCGTGCTCTACGAGAAGGACGGCCTCGAGCGGGCCGACGCGCTGCGCTACTGGCGTGAGACGCACGGACCGATCGTGGCCCAGGTGGCGGGCGTGACCCGCTACGTGCAGCAGCACGCCATCGCGGCTCCCGACGGCCCGCCGCCGTTCCTCGGTGTCGCGAGCCTGAGCTTCGCCGATCAGGACGCCTTCGCCGCCGCGGCCGCCTCACCCGAATTCGTGGCAGCGATCGCCGACGTCACGAACTTCGCCGACGCCTCGAAGATGCCGACCGCTTTCGTCGAGGACGTCGTCATCGTCGGTTGACGACAGGCGCCCCAAGAGGGTGACTGTCGGAGACGGCTCACCCGACCGCAAAGGATCGTTGTGCCCATTGCACTGACCGACAACTCCCTGGCCGCGCCGTCGGCCCGCGCCGTCGAGCTGCATGCCCGCATGCTGTCGTTCATGCGCGAGCACGTGCTGCCGGCGGAGGCCGAGTACGACGCGTACCGCCGTCAGGCCGGTCCGGATGATCATGTGGTGCCACCCGTCGTCGAGCGATTGAAGAAGCAGGCGCAGTCGGACGGTCTGTGGAACCTGTTCCTGCCGTCCGAGTCCGGGCTGACGCAGCTGGAGTACGCACCGATCGCCGAGCTGTCGGGCTGGAGCAACGACCTGGCCCCGGAGGCGATCAACGGCCAGGCGCCGGACACCGGGAACATGGAGCTGCTGCACCTGCTCGGAACCGAGCAGCAGAAGCAGGAGTGGCTCGTGCCCCTGCTCGCCGGACAGATCCGTTCGGCGTTCGCGATGACCGAGCCGGATGTCGCCAGCAGTGACGCCACCAACATCAACACCCGGATCGAGCGCGACGGCGAGGACTACGTCATCACCGGCCGCAAGTGGTGGGCCAGCGGCGCGATGGACCCGCGGTGCTCGGTGCTGATCGTCATGGGCAAGACCGATCCCGGCGCGGCGAGCCACCGACAGCAGACGATGGTGATCGTCCCGCGCGACACGGCGGGGGTCACCGTGGTGCGCGACCTGCCGATCTTCGGCCACCACGACCAGCACGGCCATGCCGAGGTTCGTTTCGACGCGGTGCGCGTCCCGGTCGGCAACGTCGTTGGCGAGGAGGGGGGCGGTTTCGCGGCGGCCCAGGCCAGGCTCGGGCCCGGCAGGATCCACCACTGCATGCGCGCACTCGGCGCGGCCGAACGCGCCCTGGCGCTCATGGTGGATCGCGCGAGGAACCGGGTGGCCTTCGGTGCCCCGCTCATCGAGCAGGGGATCGTGCGTCAGCAGATCGCGGAGTCACGGCTCGAGATCGAGCAGGCGCGACTGCTGTGCCACCGCGCCTGCCAGGTGATCGACACCGCGGGCAACAAGGCCGCCCGCGACCTGGTGGCGATGGCGAAGGTCGCAGTCCCCAGAGCTGCCACGGCGGTCATCGATCGAGCCATCCAGGTGCACGGCGGCGCCGGCGTCACCGACGTGACCCCGCTGTCCGCCATGTACGGGTGGCACCGCGCGATGCGGTTGTTCGACGGGCCGGACGAAGTGCACCTGCGCTCGATCACCCGGGCCGAGATCGGCCGGGAACCGGTGCTGCCGCCGCGGCCCGAAGGCGGAGCGTAACGTCGACTACGCTCCGTAACAGGGTGATGACGTTCCGCTTATGCGCATGTCGTCGGCTTGTGAGATTGCCGTTAGTACTGGACGATCGCGTGGTCCGGACAACGGGGAATGACTTCCGGCTGTTTTGCGGAGTCATTGGGATCGGCCAACAGTGAGGGAATGGCTCGTGACCGCTGTCGATCAACCCCGGCACGTCGGACGGGACGCGTGGGCGGGCCAGACCGCCCGGGCCCTGGAACTGCTGCCCCAGCGACAATCGAACGCCCTGCGCCTCGTCTACTCCCTCGGCCTGACCACCTACGCCGTGGCGGCCAGGATGGGGATCGGAACCGGCGAGGCGAGCGAGGCGATCGCCGACGGGCTGATCGCCCTCGGCCGCTCGCTCGTGGCGGCCGCCGGCGACTGAGCCCGTCGAATCGCCACGTCGTGGCCGGTGGACGAATTTCGGTGGAAAACCAGTCGCGGGAGCCGCCCGCCGTTCTAGTCTGACGCCGTGACACATGCTGTGCTCCGACGTGCGGCAGGCCTCGACCGCGCGCTGCTTGCGACCGCGGCGGTGTCGGCGGCGGCGTTGCTGGTTGCGATCGTCGGGCTGGTGGCGTCGAGCAAGCAGATCACCGGTGTCGACGCGTGGCTCAAGCCGGCCAAGTTCGGGATCTCGATCGTCATCTACGTCCTGACGCTCGCCTGGTTGCTGAGCCTCGTCGAGGGACATCGACGCCTGGTCAGGGCAGCGGGCGTGGTCACTGCAGTGGCGCTGATCGGTGAGCTGGTGCTCATCGACCTGCAGGTCTTCAGGGGCACGACCAGTCACTTCAACGACGCGACGAGCTTCGACGCCGCCGTGTTCGACGTCATGGGCGTCATGATCGCCCTCGTCTTCATTGCCGCTGTCGTCGTCGCGGTGCTGCTGATCCGGCAACGCTCGTTGCCCGAGCCCCTGGCCACCGGTATTCGAGGTGGCCTGCTGGTGGCGCTGCTGGGCATGGCCGAGGCCGGTCTGATGATCGCCAACCGGACGTGGCAGTCCGGCGGTGGGCACACGGTGGGCGCGAAGGACGGCGGCCCGGGCCTGCCGCTGCTCGGCTGGAGCACCCAGCACGGCGATCTGCGCGCCGCGCACTTCGTCGGCCTGCACGCGCTGCAGGCGCTGCTGCTGATCGCCTGGGCCGTCGGCCGCTTCGTGGATCGCCCGGTCGACGTGCAGCGCAACCTCACCCGGCTCGCCGTGGTGGCGGCCGCCGGACTGGTGGTGCTCTTGGCCTGGCAGGCCGAGCGTGGACGGCCGCTGCTGCACCCCGACACCCCGGTGTCCACGGCCGGCGGCATCGGTCTTGCAGCCGTGGTTGTTGCTGCCCTCGCCATCGCAAGACGGAAGCCGGTGGTCGTCCCCAGGCAGGCCACCGCCCGCCGGTGACGCTGCTGATCCACCGCTCGGAACGCGCGGACCCGCTCGTCACCGCACTCGGGGCACTGTTGGACGTGCCGTCGGACGACCCGTTCGCGTCCGAGCTCGTGGCAGTTCCGAGTCGGGGCATCGAGCGGTGGCTGGCCCAGCAGCTCAGCCACGTGCTCGGCGCGGTCGACGACGACGGCGTGTGCGCGAACGTCGACTTCCCGTCCTCCGACCGGCTGCTCGACGAGGCCGTGGCCGCCGCCGATGAGGCGTATAGCGACGCCGTCGAGCGATGGTCCGCCGACCGGGTCGTCTGGACGTTGATGACGGTCATCGCCGACGTCGCGCCCACCGCGCCGTGGGCTGCGATGCTCGCCGTGCACCTGGGCCTCGAACCGGGTGGGCGGGACCGTGGCCGCCGCTACGGGGTTGCGGCCAAGCTGGCCCGGTACTTCGCCTCCTACGGCCAGGCCCGCCCGGCCATGCTGCAGGCCTGGCACGCCGGTCGCGACGAGCAGGGCGACGGGACGCCGCTGCCCGACGACCTGCGGTGGGAGGCGGAGCTGTGGCGCCGGGTGCGTGCGGAGGTCGGGCCGTCGCCCGCCGAGCTGCTCGACTCCGCGTGCGCCGAGCTGCGCGCGACACCGGCTGCGGTCGAGCTCCCGTCCAGGTTCTCGATCTTCGGCACCACCCGCATCACGCCGGCCCGCATCGCCGTCCTTCGCGCGCTCGCCGAGCACCGCGAGATCCATCTCTGGCTGCACCATCCGTCGCCGGCGCTGTGGGCGCAGATGAGGGGCGTCCGGCCCGGCCGGCGAGCCGACGTCCAGCCGCAGGTCCGAACCCCGCTGCTGGCCTCGCTGTCCCGTGACCTGCGCGAGCTGCAGCAGCTGCTCCCGGCGGCGGACGACGTGCACCACCCTGTCGGCCGGCGGCCCGACACCCTGCTGGGTCGGCTGCAGCAGGACCTCGCGGACGACGTGACGTCGCCGATCGCCACGATCGACGGCAGCCTCACCGTGCATGCCTGCCACGGCCCGGCGCGTCAGGTCGAGGTCGTGCGCGAGGTCGTGCTGGGGTTGCTCGCCGACGATCCGACGCTCGAGCCGCGCGACATCGTGATCATGTGTCCGGACGTCGAGTCCTTCGCGCCCCTGGTCGCGGCCGCCTTCGGGATGGCCGACGAGCCGGGCGGCCACCCGGCCGCCCAGCTGCGGGTGCGCCTGGCCGACCGCTCGCTGCGGCAGACGAATCCGCTGTTCAGCCTGCTCGGCCAGCTGCTCGATCTCGCCGCGAACCGGGTGACCGCCACCCAGCTGCTCGACCTTGCGGGGGCGCCGCCCGTCCGCGCGCTGTTCGGGTTCAGCGACGACGACCTCGAGCAGCTGCGCGACTGGACGGCCGCGGCGAACGCCCGCTGGGGTCTCGACGCGCAGCACCGCACGCCGTACGGGCTCGGCAACCTGACGCAGGGCACCTGGCGCTCCGCCGTCGATCGGCTGCTGCTGGGCGTCGCGATGGAGGAGGGCGACACCTGGCTCGACACCGTGCTGCCGTTCGACGACGTCGACAGCGCCGACATCGACCTGGTCGGCCGGCTCGCCGAGCTGCTCGACCGGGTCGACGTAGCGGTGCGCAGCATGGAGACCTCGCTCTCCGTACCAGTATGGATGGTATTGCTCGGTGATGCCGTCCTGTCGATCGGGGAACCGGATCAGGCCTGGCAGACGATGCAGCTGCGCAGTGAGCTCGCCGACGTCGCTGAAGCCGCGAGCGAGACCGGGGTCGAACTCGGCCGCGCCGACATCGCCGCTCTGCTGCACGCGCGCCTCGCCGGCCGTCCGACCCGGGCCGGCTTCCGTACCGGCACGCTGACGGTCTGCACTCTGGTTCCCATGCGGTCGGTGCCGCACCGCGTGATCTGCCTGCTCGGCCTCGACGACGGCTCCTTCCCGCGGCATTCGATCATCGACGGCGACGACGTCCTCGCCCGCGACCCTCGTACCGGTGAGCGTGACGTGCGCAGCGAGGACCGTCAGCTGTTCCTCGACGCGATCTGCGCGGCCCGCGAGCACCTGGTGATCACCTACACCGGCGCCGACCCGCGCAGCGGGGCCGAGGTGCCGCCCTGCGTGCCGCTCGGCGAACTGCTCGACGTCGTCGGGCCCGGGGTCGTTGTGCGGCATCCGCTGCAACCCTTCGACGCCCGCAACTTCACGCCCGACGTCCTCGGGAAACCCGGCCCGTTCTCGTTCGACCCGGCCGGTCTCGCCGGTGCCCGCGCGGCGTCGACGCCACGGTCCGAGCCGGGCGCCGTCATCAGCGGCGAACTGCCTGCGCCGCCTCGGGAGGACACCGTCGATCTGGACGACCTGATCAAGTTCCTCGTCAATCCGATGCGCGAGTTCCTCAAGCAGCGCCTGCAGATCAGTACCTGGCAGGACGACGACGAGCCGGCCGACGCCCTGCCCGTCGACGTCGGCGGCCTGCCCGAATGGGCCATCGGGACCCGCCTGCTGCACGATCGGCTGGCCGGTCTGCCGGTCGAGGTCTGCCAGGAGATCGAGTACCGGCGCGGCGACCTGCCACCCGGCGAGCTCGGCCGGCGCGTGCTGAGCAGCGTCGGCAACACCGTCGACGCACTCGTCTCGGCCTGCGCCCCCGACCGATCCATACCTGCACGTACGGTCGATGTCGCACTGCCGTTGACGGACGGTCGGGTGCTGACCGGCACGGTCGGCGGCCTGCACGGATCCGGTCTGCTCGCCGTCACCTACTCGACGTTCGGCCCGCGACTGCGCCTGGAGTCGTGGATCCGCTATCTCGCGCTGGTCGTGTCGACGGGCGATCCGGCGTTGCACGCGATCTGTGTCGGCCGGCGTCAGGGTGCCGCCCTGCGCAAGGTCGTGCGGGGCATCGATCCCGCGGAGGCATCGGGCGTGCTCGAGGACCTGGTCGCGCTGCGCGATGCCGGACTGCGCTCGCCCCTGCCGATGCCGTTGAAGACGTCCGCCGTCTACGCCGAGCGGCGTTACGACTCGCCGTCCGACAACGGACGCAGCCTCGACGACGCCCTCGGCGCGGCGCGGTCGCGCTGGCAGGACGGCCAGTTCCCGGGGGAGTGCTCCGACGCCGCTCATCAGCTCGTCCTCGGCGGCAAGGTGCCACTGACCTCGCTCGTGGACTTCGCCCCGTCGGGCCGGGAGGGGCTGCGCTTCGCCGCGTTGGCCGTTCGGCTCTGGACGCCGCTGCTCGGTGCGGAACAGCAGCGGTGACGGCCCCCGAGTTCGACCTGCTGGGGGCGCTCCCGCGGGGCACGACCGTGCTGGAGGCGAGTGCCGGCACCGGCAAGACCTTCACGATCGCCGGCCTGGTGACCCGCTACGTCGCCGAAGGCGTCGCCGCCCTCGATGAGCTGCTCGTCGTCACGTTCGGCCGTGCCGCGACCAAGGAGCTGCGCGATCGGGTCCGGCAGCGACTCGTCGACACCCGCGACGGGCTCGCCGACCCGGATGCCGCGCGGCAGTCCGACGACGCGCTTCTGCGACACCTCGCCGCCCGCGACGTCGACCTGCGGCGGCAACGGATCCTGCAAGCGCTCGCGTCCTTCGACTCGGCCACCGTCGCGACGACGCACGAGTTCTGCAGCCGGGTGCTCGCCGGGCTCGGCACCGCTGCGGACCTCGAGGCCACCGCGACGTTCGTCGACAACGTCGACGACCTCACCGACGAGGTCGTCCAGGACCTGTACGTGCGGATGTGGGCGCGGGCGTCGGCCGCGCCGCCGCCCGTGACGTACTCCGAGGCGATCGAGCTCGCCCGCACGGTCGTGCGCGACGGCCAGGCGATCCTGGTGCCCGACGACGCCGCACCCGGCACTCCCGCCGACCTGTTGCGCCGCTTCGCGCTCGCGGTGCGCGACGAGGTGGATCGACGCAAGCGGGCGCGCTCGCTGGTGAGTTACGACGACCTGCTCACCCGGCTGCAGACGACGCTCGCCGACGAGACGTTGGGTCGGGCGGCCGCCGAACGCCTGCGGGCGCGGTACTCCGTCGTCCTGGTCGACGAGTTCCAGGACACCGACCCGGTGCAGTGGGACATCCTGCGACTCGCCTTCCACGGGCACGCGACGCTGGTCCTCATCGGCGATCCGAAGCAGGCGATCTACGCCTTCCGCGGCGCGGACGTGCGCGCCTATCTCGCTGCGGCCGACGCAGCCGACGGCCACGCGACGCTCGCCCACAACTGGCGCAGCGACCCCGACCTGCTGCGCGGACTGCAGGCCCTGTTCCGCGGGGCGTCGCTCGGCGATCCGCGCATCCGCGTCCACGACGTGTCTGCCGGCCACGCCGGACGTTCGCTGGCCGTGGTCGACGCGCCGGTGCAGGTCCGCGTCGCGCCCGGTCCGTCAACCCAGTCGGTCGCCGAGGCGCGTCGGATCGTGATCGCCGACGTCGTGTCCACGGTGATCGGGCTGCTTCGCGAACGGCCGGTGTTCACGCCGCGCGCAGGCGACGGACGCCCGCTCGAGCCCGGCGACATCGCGGTCATCGTCCACACCAACGCCCAGCTGGAACTCGTGCACGACGCGTTGCGGGCGGCCGGAGTCCCGTCGGTGCGGCGGACGACGTCGAGCGTCTTCCGCACGGCCGTGGGCAGTGACTGGGTCGTGCTGCTGGAGGCGCTGGAGCAACCCCACCGCATGCCCAGGTTGCGGCGGCTCGCGCTCACCCCGTTCGTCGGCTGGGACGCGGCCGACCTCGAGACGCACGACCTCGACGCGCTGGGGCTGCGCGTCCGCACCTGGCTGCGGGTGCTGACCGAGCGCGGCGTCGCGGCGATGCTCGAGACCGTCAGCCGCGACGAACGGCTTCCACAGCGGCTGCTCGCCCAGGTCGGCGGGGAGCGGCTGCTCACCGACGTCCGGCACATCGGCGAGGAACTGCACTCGAGCGCGACGGCCGGCTCGCTCGGACTGGCCGCGCTGCTCGAGTGGCTGCGCCGCCGGGTGCGCGAGTCCCACCGCGACACCGCCGTCGAACGCAGCCGCCGACTCGACTCCGACGTCGCAGCCGTGCAGATCGCGACGGTGTGGATGAGCAAGGGCCTCGAGTTCCCCGTCGTCCTCGTGCCCTTCGAGTGGGACCGGCACATGCGCGACGAGGCGATCCCGCTGTTCCACGACACCGCCGGGCGCCGGGTGCGCGACGTCGCCGGCCGGGGCCCGAGCCTGCGTGACAGTCGGCGCCGCGACCGCAGCGAGCAGCTCGGCGAGCACCTGCGGCTGCTCTACGTCGCGCTCACCCGGGCCCAGGCGCAGGTGATCGCCTGGTGGGCGCCGAGCCAACGCAACACCGAGTGCGCGCCGCTGCACCGTCTGCTGTTCACCGACGACCCCGGTAAGGGCATCGCCGAACGGACAGACGTCCCGGATGGCGTCACCGCCTTGGCGGCCCTGCAGACCCGCGCAGTACCCGGCGCGTTGGCCGTCACCCAGGTGCAGGAGGCGCCCGCTGTGCTGTGGGCGCAGCCGACCGCAGCCGTCGGTGTGCTGTCAGTGGCTCGACTCGGCCGCGCGGTCGACGCGTCGTGGCGGGCGACGTCGTACAGCGCGCTGACCCGCGGCGCGCACGACGCGTCACCGGTGATCGGCAGCGAGCCCGAGACCGACGAGAAGGACGACGAACCCTCGACGCCACTGCCGGAGACCGTAGGCGGCGACGACGTATTGCGCGCAATCGAATCGCCCATGACCCACCTGCCGGGTGGGACCTCGTTCGGGACGCTCGTGCACGCGGTGCTCGAGAACCTCGACGGTGATCTGGACGCCGAGGTGCGGACGCAGCTCGCGCGGTACGGCCCCGCCGACCTCTCGCCCGACGAGCTGGCCGCCGGGTTGCGGCCCGCGCTGCACACCCCGCTCGGGCCGCTGGCCGGTGGTAGGGCGCTGCTCGACATCGCAGCCGGCGACCGGCTCACCGAGCTGGAGTTCGAACTCCCGTTACGCGGCGGCGACCGGCCCAACGGGGTCTCGACGCTGCGCGAGCTCGCCGGCCTGCTGCGGGCCCATCTGCCTGCAGACGACCCGCTCGCCGACTACGCCGATCTTCTCGCCGACCCGGCGGTCGGTGACGCGACGATGCGCGGCTACCTCGGCGGCAGCATCGACGCGGTGCTGCGGGTCGACGGCCGCTTCGTCGTCGTCGACTACAAGACCAACCGGCTGGCCGCCTTCGACGAGCCGCTGACCGCCTGGCACTACCGCGCCGACGCCATGGCGCAGGCCATGATGCACGCCCATTACCCCTTGCAGGCGCTGCTGTACGACGTCGCGCTGCACCGGTTCCTGCGGTGGCGGTTGGCCGACTACGACCCCGAACGCCACCTCGGCGGTGTGCTGTACCTGTTCCTGCGCGGGATGTGCGGGCCGTCGGTCGTCGCCCCCGACGCGACGGTTCCCGGCGTGTTCGCCTGGCGCCCGCCCGCTGCGCTCGTAGTCGCGCTCTCCGACGCGCTGGCCAGGGGAGCGGCCGCGTGAAGGCGTCCCGGGCGGCCGGCCTGCTCGCCGACTTCAGCGAGGCGGGCGTCCTCGCCCCGGCCGACGTGCACGTCGCGCAGCGGCTCGGCGTGCTGGCGGGCGAGACCGACGACCGGGTGCTGTTGGCAGTGGCCCTGACGGTGCGCGGCACACGCAACGGCTCGGTGGTGCTCGACCTCGACGAGGCGGCCCGCACCGTCGCGCCCGACAGCGACGAGGCCGGCGAACTGGCGATCGAGCTGCCCTGGCCGGCGGTCGAGGACTGGATCGCGGCCTGCGCCGCAAGCCCGCTGGTGACAGGTGCGGCGGGTGGGCCGCCGCTGCGGATGCTCGGGCCGCGGCTGTGGCTCGACCGCTACTGGCGCCAGGAGGCGCAGGTTGCCGACGACCTGCTGCGGCGCAGCGCCGACCGTCCCGACGACATCGATCCGGCCCGGCTCGAGGCCGACCTGGACGAGCTGTTCGACGCCTCCGACGACCAGCGCGAGGCGGTGGCCGTCGCCGCACAGTCGCGGGTCGCGGTCATTGCCGGTGGTCCGGGCACCGGCAAGACCACCACCGTCGCCCAGTTGATCACCGTGCTGCTCCGCCGACTCGGACCCGGGCTGCGTATCGCGCTGGCCGCGCCGACCGGCAAGGCCGCCGCCCGGTTGGAGGAGGCAGTGCACTCGGCCCGCGGCAACCTGACCGACGCAGATCGCGACGCGCTCGCCATGCTGCCCGCCTCGACGCTGCACCGGCTGCTGGGCTGGCGGCCGGGTACGTCGAGCCGTTTCCGGCACGATCGCAACAATCACCTGCCTGTCGACGTCGTGGTGGTGGACGAGAGCTCGATGGTGTCGCTCACCCTCATGGCAAGGCTGCTCGAGGCGCTCGGGCCGGCCACCCGCCTCGTGCTGGTCGGCGATCCCGATCAGCTGGCCTCGGTCGAGGCGGGCGCGGTGCTCGGCGATCTCGTCGACCTCGAGGACATCGCCGACAGCCCGAGCACGGACCTGCGCGCGTCGGTGGTCACGCTGCGCACCGTCCACCGCTTCGACGCCGGCGGCCCCATCGCCGAACTGGCCGCGCTCGTGCGTGCCGGGCGGGGGGACGACGCGCTCGCGCTGCTGCGTGCCGGCGCCGACGGTCTGGAGTTCCACGAGGTCGCCGACGACGAGACGGTGTCCGGGTCGTCGCTCACCGCGGTGCAGGCGGCGGTGGTCTTGCACGAGAGCGAGGTCATCGACGCAGCGTCCGCCGGCGACGTCGACCGTGCGCTCGACGCCCTCGACCGGCACCGGCTGCTGTGCGCACATCGCGGCGGCCCGCGTGGGGTGCGGCACTGGAGCGAGCAGGCCGAGCGCTGGTTGGTGGCGTCGGTCGACATCCGGGGCGACGGTCGGTACGCAGGGCAGCCGCTGCTGGTGACCACCAACGACTACGAGATCGGGCTCTACAACGGCGACACCGGCGTCGTGGTGCGTCTGGACTCCGGGAACCCGGACGCCGGCGATCTGGCGGCAGCCTTCCGGCGGGGTGGGACACCGACCGTGCTGCCGCTGGTGCGGCTCGGCGAGGTGCGCCCGCTGCACGCGATGACCGTGCACCGTGCCCAGGGCAGCCAGTTCGACGCGGTCACCGTCCTGCTGCCGCTGGCCGCCTCACCGCTCGCGACCCGCCAGACGTTCTACACCGCGATCACCCGCGCGGCGTCGCACGTGCGGCTCGTCGGTTCGGCCGAGTCGGTGCTCGCCTGCGTCGAACGTCCGATCGCGCGGGCCACGGGGCTGCGCGAGCGGCTGAACGCATCACCCGCCCCCACCCCCTGATCAAAGTGACCGCGCTCACAACGTCCTAGGATCGTCGCAGCGGACGCGGGGACCCGCGCCGACCAGCAGACGCGGACGGAGACAGATGTGTTGACCAAGGGTGCAGTGCTGTGGGAAGTCGGCGGCGACTGGTCGGTCGAGGAGATCGAGGTCGGCGACCCGCGCGCGCACGAGGTCACCGTCGAGCTCGCGGCCTCGGGGCTGTGCCACTCCGACGAGCACCTGGTCACCGGCGGCACGCCCGTCGAGCTGCCCGTGATCGGCGGGCACGAGGGCGCCGGCATCGTCACCAAGGTCGGGCCCGGGGTGACCACGCTGAAGGAGGGCGACCACGTCGTCACCGCGTTCATCCCGGCCTGCGGTGTGTGCCCGCCGTGCTCGAGCGGGCACCAGAACCTCTGTGACCTCGGCGCGGGGCTGCTGACCGGCCAGAGCATCAGCGACGGCAGTTTTCGTATCTCGGCGCGCGGACAGCGGGTCATCCAGATGTGCCTGCTCGGCACCTTCTCGCCGTACATCACCGTGCACGAGGCGTCACTGGTCAAGGTCGAACCCGACATCCCGCTCGAAGTCGCGGCACTGGTCGGCTGCGGAGTCACGACGGGCTGGGGCTCGGCCACCAAGGTCGCCGACGTCCGCCCGGGCGAGACGGTCGTCGTCATGGGCGCAGGCGGCGTCGGCATGAACGCGGTGCAGGGCGCGGCCGCCGCCGGCGCGCGCCAGGTCGTGGTGATCGACCCGGTCGGGAGCAAGCGCGAGCGGGCGATGGAGTTCGGCGCCACGCACACCTTCGCGAGTGCCGAGGAGGCGACCGGTGCGCTCGTCGACCTCACGCTCGGCCGGATGGCGCACAAGGTGATCATCTGTGTCGGTGACATCCAGGGCGAGAACGTGCAGGAGGCGCTGACCATGACCGCCAAGAACGGTGGTCACCGGCATGGGCAGCGCAGCAAACCTCGACGTCAAGTTGAGCCTCTTCGAGCTGACGCTGCTGCAGAAGGACCTGCAGGGGGCCATCTTCGGCGGCGCCAACCCGCGTGCCGAGATTCCGGCCCTGCTCTCGCTCTACCAGGCCGGGCAGCTCAACCTCGACGACCTCGTGACCACCACCTACAAGCTCGAGGACATCAACACCGGCTACCAGGACATGCGCGACGGCAAGAACATCCGCGGCATGATCACCTACAGCGACGCCGACCGGTAGCGCTCAGCCCACCCGGACGCCCGCGGCGAGCAGGCTCGAGCGCAGCATGAAGCCGGCCTCCGGTCCGACGAGTTCGGACACCAGCAGGAGCAGCTGCGCGGTGAACGCCGGGCCGTGATCGGCCGCGCCGCACAGGTGGTGCGCAAGCTCGTGCAGGACCACGAGCTCGCGCATGGCCCACTGCCCACCGACCCGGTGCGGCGGCACGGCGATCGTCTCGGTGGCGAACTCGTACTCGGCCTTCCTGGCTCCGGCGCGAGCCCGCACCCGCACCGGTCGTGCACCGTGCGCGCCGGCCCGCACCCAATCGAGGGCGAGCACGGCGTCGAGGTAGCGCTGTACGGACGCGAGGTCGCCGAACTTGCGGTCGTCGGGCAGCGCGACCCGCGACCCGAACGCCGACACCACCGGAAAGTCGAGGCGACGGTCGATCATCCGCGCCAAGGCATGCTCGGCCTCGTAGACCCGCGAGCGCTGCGAATCGCTCACGGTCTCACTCCGTTCGACCGGCGAAGCAGCCGAGACATTGGTTCGCTCCGCAAGCGTCGCTCATGGCAGCGCGGCGCGCCCGGCTGCCAGCTGGCTCGAGGACGTGGTGCGCGCCGCGTCGGCAGCGCTGCGCCCGGCCCGTTCGGCGAGCGTCGACGAACGGCCCGAGCCCTGCCATCCCCGCCACGAACCGCGCGCCCGCGACGTGCGTCGGTAGAAGTCGGTCACCTCGAGAGCCTTCTCGGTGAGCGCGAGTTCGGTGCCTGCGGTCGCGCAGGGCAGTGCGAGGGTCTGCGCCGTGGCCTCGGACCGTGCCTCGGCCAGTCGCTCGCCGATGCGATCGGCGAACGCGGTCTGGAAGCTGATCCGCGCGGTGCTGCCGTGCACCGGCTTCATGACGTGCCGAACCCGGCCACGCTCGTCGCGCTCCTCACCCCACACCCGTTCGCGGCGGTACGCGCCCGAGCGCAGGTAGACGTCACACGCCCGCACCATCTGCACGACCAGCGAGGCATACAGCGCCTCGCTGACCTCGACGTCGGTCTCGAACCCGTAGGCCATGACGTAGGTGGAGTTGCTGGCGAGGTCGCACGACAGGTCGTTGGCCCGCGCGATGGCAAGGAACAGCTGGACGTAGGTCTTGAGCGCCCGCTTGCCGGCCGGGCCAATCTCGATGCGCCGGGCCACCGGCGTGGTGCGCCGCTGCTCCCGTGCCGTGTGGGCGCGGGCGACGGCGAGATCGATGGAGGTGAGCGTGGCCAGGCGCTGGGCCGCGGCCATGAACGCCTCGGCCTCGTGTTCGTTGTCGGTGGACTCGGCCTGGCGCAGCAGCGCGGCGAGCTTGGTCAGATATCTCTCGTCGGACACCAGCTCATCGTGCCTGCCCGGTCCGACAACTCCGGCGGTGGTCCACAGTTCAGTTGGTGCCCGATCGCGTTTCAGTGGCCGCGGGGCCAGGTCTCGACGTCGACCTGGCGAGATCCGCGGCTGCGGACGATCTGCACGCGGACTCCTTCGGGCAGCGGCTCGTCGCAGTAGGCCAGCAGCATCGTCGGTTCGCCGGCCAACACGACCTGGATCTCACCCGGCAGGCGGCCGCCGCGGACGGCCCGGACGACGGTGCCGAGGGCTCCGACCATGAAACGCTCTGCCATCCCTCGATCGTAGGTCGATCAGCCGCCGCGCTGGTCGCGGCGCAGGGGGTGGTCGGCGGGGATCTCGACGAGGACGATCGGCAGGCCGTCGGGATCCGCGATCCACATCTCGACGAGGCCCCAGAACTCGGTCTGCGGCGCGCGGGTGATCGGCACGCCGAGCCCAGCCAGGCGATCGTGCTCGGCGTGCAGGTCGCGCACCTGTAGCCAGAGCGCGGTGTCGGGCGGGGTGCCCGTGCCGGACCCCGACCCGGACACCTCGAGCAAAGACGCACCGAGGAAGAACACGACCCCCGGCGCCGCCGGATCGCCGAACTCGCGATAGACGGCCAGGCCGAGGACGTCGCGGTAGAACGCCTGCGAGTGCACGCGGTCTCGGGCCCGCACGATGATCCGGCTACTCAGGACGTCCATGCGGTGGTCTCCATCCGGTCAGTATCGCTACCGTGGTCGGTCCGAGGACAGGACGGTTGCCGGTGATCCGCAACGTGGTGGTGGGGCGCGTGCCCGCAGACCTCGACGCCGAAGGCTGTGCTGCGCTCGAGATCGGGCTCGCCGGCATCGCCGGTCTGCGGCTACCGGGTCAGCTGACGATGACCGTCGGTCGCGACGCCGGTCTTCGTGACGGAGCGTGGTCGTTCGCGATCGTCAACGACTGGGTGGACGAGGCTGCATATCGCCACTACGACCTCGACGCCGAGCACAACCACTATCGCGAAATGGTCGCCGCGGTATGCGATCAGCTGGCCCGAGTCCAGTTCAACACGCCATAAGTCAGGCCTTCGACACCCAATTGCGTGCTAAGTCATACAAGAATCACGTCCGCTTTGTGATGGTCTGTGACAGAACGTCATGATCATCGTGGAAAGCAAATTCCTCACGAGAGCATCTTTACTGTGTGTAGGCGTTATACGCTCTGTAACGAGGGACATGCTGTCCCTGCTCTTCCTTCATCCTGCGGGGGATGACCTGAGAGGCTGTGCGATGTCCTCCACACTCGCTGCGCCAAGCACGACCACGTTCGCTGCTGTCCGGCTGCTCAGCCGACGGCGCATCCCGACCATCCACACCGGTGCCGACCGCGACCGGGACCTCGCTGCCATCCGCGCGCTCGTCGACTGGCAGTTCGTCGAGCGCAGCGCTTTCGGCTTCGTCGACCAGGTCGCTGTCGCCCCCGCGGCCATCGTCGCCATCACCGCCCGCCATCACCTGCCGCTGGTCGGCGAGGCCCAGGCGCAGCGGGCGTGGAAAGCCATCCGTGACGCCAAGGGCTCGGCCGCGCTGATGACGCAGATGCTCGGCCCCGACTCGGTCGAGGTGCGCCCGGTGCTCGTACTGTCCGGCCCGGGCGCTCCCGAGCTCGCCGACGGTCACCTGCTGGTCAAGGGTGTCCGGGTCGTCGACGGCGCCCGCCCGCAGCTCTGGACGCACCTGTTCGCCGAGCCCGTCCTGAACGAACTCGAGCAGCACCGGCTGGCGCGGTCCCTGCGTCTGTAGCTGATCACGCCCGGATTCACGCCCGCGAACTCACGCCCCGAGGTGCGCGAGACCCTGCAGCAGCAGCGTCCCCTGGCCGCCCTGCATGTCGGCGAGCAACGCGGGGTCGCGCGCCTCGTGCGGTGTCACCCAGGTGAGTTCGAGAGCGTCCTGTTGCGGCGCGCAGTCGCCCTCGACCGGCACCACGAACGCGAGTGAGACGGCGTGCTGACGCGGGTCGTGAAACGGCGTGACTCCGGGCACCGGGAAGTACTCGGCCACCGTGAACGGCTGCGGTGACGACGGGATCCGAGGCAGTGCCAGCGGCCCGAGGTCCTTGTCCAGATGCCGGATCAACGCCTCGCGCACCCGCTCGTGGTACAGCACCCGACCCGAGACGAGCGCGCGGCTGAAGCCCCGTTCGGTGGCCCGCAACAGCAAACCCACGGATGTCACCTCGCCGAGGGAGTCCACCCGGACCGGGATGGCGTCGACATAGAGGATGGGTACCCGCTCGCGGGCGGCGTCGAGCTCCTCCCGCGTCAGCCAGGCGCCGGAGGTCTGCGAGCCGGTCTCGATCGTCATTCGCCTGATCTTGCCAGCCGGTCACAGATGTTCGGCCAGCCAGGCCCACTCGAGTGCGAGCTTGCCGGCCGACTGCTCGACCGCCACCTTCTCGATCACCGCGCCGACCAACGGCACCCGGGCGGTGACGACACCGGCCTGCACCAGTCGCGTGCCCGTCGGCGTCGGACGGACCTCGGTGGTGCCGTCGATGTCGACGGGCAGGCCGGCGGTCTGCACCGTCCAGACGGCCGAGCGCGCGCCGTCGGGTTCCGGCCGACCCCATCGCTCGGTCTGCGTCAACCGCGCCGCGCTGCGCACCAGCCGGGCGACCGCCCTGGGCAACGACCCGCTCTCGACGCGGCGCGACACGAGGGTCAGCCGGCCGTCGGCGTCAGCGTCGACGTCGATCACCTCGGATGCGGTGGCGCCGGCCGCGACGTAGCGGGCCGCATGGGCCGACGGGTCGAGCAACACGATCAGCACCTGCCCCACCGGGGCATCGAGGTCGACCTCGTGACGGAACCTGCTCGTCACGGGCGCGCCGCCAGGTACCGGCCGTACACGACACCGAGGAAGCGGGCCACTGCCTCGGCGGCGGCCGTCGCGCGCGGGGTGCCGACGACGTCGAAGGCGTGCTGCGCCCGCGGCAACTCGGTGTAGACCACCGGCTGCTGCGATCCCTCCCGAAGCCTGGCTGCGAACAGGCGTGCCTGCTCGACCGGGATGAGCGAGTCATTGGTGCCGTGCGAGAGGAAGAACGGTGGGGCGTGCGGGCCGATGTGGCTCATCGGCGAGGCCTGGTCGAAGACCTCGACGGCCTCGAGCAGGCGCTGCTGCACGACGCGCTTCTGCAACAGCGAGGTGAGCCCACGGTTGCCGACGTGATCGCGGTCGGTCCAGTCGTAGGCGCCGTAGAAGGGCACCGCGGCGGATACCGCCGTGTCGGCGTCCTCGAAGCCCGGTTGCCATGCCGGTTCGTTCGGCGTCAGGGCCGCCAGCGCGCAGAGGTGACCGCCGGCCGAGCCGCCCGTGATGCCGAGGAAACCGGGATCGCCGCCGAAGCGGGCAATGTTCGCCCGCACCCACGCCAGAGCCCTTTTCACGTCGACGATGTGCGCCGGCCACGGGTGGCGCGGGCTGAGCCGGTAGTTGATGGACACGCAGATCCAGCCCTGCTCGACCAGATGACTCATCAGGGGGTAGGCCTGGCCCTGCTTGCTGCCGAGGATCCAGGCACCACCGGGGACCTGCAGCAGAACCGGCGCTCGGGCGTCGCGGGGAAGGTCCGCGCGACGCCAGACGTCGAGCTGGTTCGCCCGTCCGGCGGGGCCGTAGGAGATGTCGGCGTCGAGGGCGAAGCGGCGACGGGTGCGGGCCACGCGGATCAGCCCCGGGGGTCGGGTCGTCGTCGCGCCCGGCCCGGGGAAGGCCGGGTGGACGGTGCGCTCGTGGTAGTCGGCGCCCAGGCAGGAGAGCAGCGCGTCCTCGTAGGCCCCGCGGGCCTGCCGGCCGGCCCGGTCGAGGCCCAGTAGCAGGCTTGCCGTGCCGGCGGCGAGGGCGATGTTGGCCGCACCGGCCCGGCCACGCAGCCCGCCTGCCCGGGCGCCGACCACCATGACCGCGGCGTGCGCGGCGAGGGCCGCAACGGTGAGTTCGGACGCCGGCCAGCCGGCGAGGTATGCCGGCGTGGACGCGGCCCCCCGCCGGTCGACCGGTCGCCAGGCGTTGGCAGCGTCTGCTGCGGCCGCGACGTTGTAGGCGAGCAGCCGGGTCGAGGGCGTCATGGGGGACCTCCGCGAGCGTCGGGACCATGCTCTCCTACCCGTCGCGCCTGCTCATCGGTGGCGGGGCGTCGCAGGCTCCCTCCTCGATTTCTTCCTCGATCCGGGCAAAACGGGTCGGGGCAGCCAACGACGGATTTCGTTGCTGCGACTCGTGACGCTGTGCAGGTCGTCGCTGATATCCCATTCGTTCCGTGAATTTGGTGCCCGACCGACGGAAAGGCGTGCCAACCTGTTGAGCGGGTGACAATTGTGGGGTAGCTTCTCTTCCTGGGAAGACAATTCCCGTGGGGGGCGAACGGTGCTTCCGCAGATCGATCCGGGGGGGCGATCTGCGAGCACGACTACTCGCTCACGCGACCCCGTCCGCGCCGATCCGGCAGGGCGGGGTCGCGCTGTGTCTTCACCAGCGCAGGGTCCTCGAGGTCCTCGAACACCTCGCGAAGGACGGCTGCCGACGATCCGTCCAGGTGAGCACGGGCCAGCCGGTCCAACGTGACCGCCGCGGCCGTGAGCTCCGCGCGATCGACATGCTGCAGCGACGCACGCAACGCCTCCTGGTAGACGCCTTCGGCACGGCGGGCCGCGTCTCGGCCCTGATCGGTGAGGGCGGCGTGCACGACGCGTCGATCGCCGGCAAATCCCCGGCGGTCGACCATGCCGTCCTTCGCCATCCGATCGACGAGCTTCGTGAAGCCGCCCGAGGTCATGGCCAGGTCGCGGGCGAGGACGGTCATCGGCAGGCCCTGGTCCGGTGCGGCGAGCAGCATGTGCAGGACGGCGAACCACTGCGCAGGGATGCCCTCGGCCTCGACGGCGGCGTCGAGGAGGTGCTGGACGGTGGCCGTTCCCGCGCGGATGCGTTGCCAGTCGGCGACGAGACCGTAGTCCTGGGCTGGATTCGGATCGGACACGCCGCTCACGTTAACCGAGCGTTTGTACGGCTGGATACCGGCAACCTCACGGACGTCACAAATTCTGAGGGTTCTGACGGCTCAGACGGCCCTCAGGGTTTGTGCGAGCTGCGCTTCGCGATTCGCCGAAGGTCCCTGTTTCGCCGAAGGTGAAACCGGATCGTCGAGTGACCGCGAACACTCGGATGGACGGCACCTTGTCCGTCGCGCTCTCCCCAGGAGGAAACATGTCCGACTCCACCCGTCGAGGATTCCTGAAAGTTGCGGGGGTGGGAGCAGCAGCCGCCGGTGCCGCCGCCGTGATCCCCACCGCAGCCAACGCCTCGACCCCCAGCAAGTCCGACGCCCTGACGCTGCCCAACGGCGCCGAGCCCTCGATGGTCGCCTACGTCGAGGACGTCCACACCGGGAAGGTCGCACTCATGGTCGAAGGCCGCGAGTACACCGTCACCGATCACCAGCTCGTCGCCCGCCTGGCCCACGCCCTGCATTCCGCCAAGTCCGTCTGATCCGGGTCACCCACCACTTTCGAAAGGTCACACATGTCCTCGCACCGCGAAGCACCGGCAATTTCGAAGGACCCGGCCGCCGACAACACCGACGTCTATGCCTTCATCGACTCCAACGACCCGACCAAGGTCAACCTGATCTGCAGCTTCAACCCGTTCGAGATCCCGTACGGCGGCCCGAACTTCAGTGAGTTCGATGACGACGTCCTCTACACGATCAACATCTCCAACGACGGAACGTCGAAGGTGAACATCCAGTACCAGTTCCGGTTCCACACGACGATCCGGAACCCCAATACCTTCCTCTACAACACCGGCCAGATCACCAGCATCGGCTCGGCCAACTGGAACCGCCCGCAGACGTACGACATCGGGCGCATCCTGCACAACAACAAGACCGGCAAGGTCGTTGCGACGACGCTGGCCAGGGGCCTCACCGTGCCGCCGTGCAACGTCGGCGACCGCAGCACCCCCGACTACGAGGCGAACCTGGGCAGCCAGGCCGTGCACTCGATCGCGGGCGGCCGCAAGGTCTTCGCCGGGCAGCGCTCGGACTCGTTCTTCGTCGACCTCGGCAGCATCTTCGACCTCGGCGGCCTGCGTCCGCTGAACCAGGCGCACCTGATCCCGCTGGCCGCGATGGCCGGCGAGAACGGGCTGATGGGCATGAACGTCCACACGATCGCCCTGCAGGTGCCGATCTCGGAACTCGCGATCGGCGGGAAGGCGCCGACCGACGCCTCGAAGTCCACCTCTGTCATCGGAGTGTGGTCCAGCACCTACCGCACCTCGGGTCGTCTCTTCGACGCCAAGACAGCCACCTACAAGGGTTACGGGCGGAACGCGCAGATCTCCCGCCTCGGCAACCCGTTGTTCAACGAGGTCATCAACCCGATGGCGACGAAGGACAAGTGGAACAACTCCGCCCCTTACACCGACAGCGCGTACGCGAAGTACGTGACCAAGCCCGAGTTCGCGGGTCTGCTGCCGGTGCTCTACCCGGCCAAGGACGGCAACCCGAGCCCGTTCGCAAAGCTGGCCGCCTACAAGAAGCCTCGCGCCGACCTCGCAGCCATCCTGCTGACGGGAATCCCGGCCTCCGTGCTGGGCGGCAAGGTCACCACCTACACCGGACCGGTGCAGGCGGACATGTTGCGGCTGAACCTGGCCGTGCCGCCGACCGCCAAGGGCAGTGAGAACAACCTGGGCGTCGTGGCCGGTGACACGGCCGGATTCCCGAACGGTCGCCGCGTGATCGACGACGTCACCACGATCGAGATCCGGGCGATCGCGGGGTTGACCATCCCCCTCGTCGACCCCACCTTCACCCCGGACGACATCGTGGCGAAGGGCGACTCACTGCGCGACGGCAGCACCTACACCAACCTGCCGTTGCTCGACCGGTTCCCGTACCTGGCCCCGCCGGCCAGCGGCTACGGCACCACCCCCCCGGTGCCCGCGGCCTCCTGACCGCTCAGGAACCCGGCATCTCGGCGGGGTGGCGGCGCTGCGGCGCTGCCACCCCGCCGTCTGCGTTCGTGCGGCGCGCGACCCGGGCCGTCACGACAGCTCCGAGGCTGGCGGCCACCAGGCAGGCAACGGCGCCGAGCGCCAAGCCGGCGCGACCGCCCCAGGTGTCGGCGACCCAGCCGGCGATCGGGCCGCCGATGGGCGTCGAACCCAGGAACGCGACGGCCCACAGGGCCATGACCCGTCCGCGCATGCCTGGTTCGGCAGCCAACTGCAACGTGCTGTTGCCCTTGGACAGAAAGCCCACACTGGCCGCACCGACGAACGCCAGGGCCACCAGCTCCGACCACAGTGTGGGCGCCACCGCAGCCAGCGCGATCACCACGCCGAAGCCGAGTGCCGAGTTCGTCAACGCCCGCAGCCCGGTGCGACCGCGGGCCGCGACGTACAGCCCGCCGACCACCGCGCCGCCACCCATGGCCGCGGTCATGAAGCCGTATGCGGTCGAGTTGCCGTGGAAGGTGTCACTAGCGACGACCGGCAGCACCACCTGGAACTCGTAGGCCAGGCAGCCGACCAGCGCCATCATCAGCAGCGGACCACCGAGGTCGGGGTTGCGGGCGACATAGGCCAGACCGTCACGGACCTGGCGCTTGCCCCGCGGGTTCGGGACAGCGGGCGACAGCGCCGACACGTCCAGTTGGGCCAGTGAGATCACCACGGCGACGAAGCTGACCGCGTTGATCAGGAAGCAGATCCCGGTACCGCCCACTGCGATGATGACGCCGGCGAACGCCGGCCCGACCGCACGCGCCGCGTTGACGAGCACCGAGTTCAGGGTGACCGCGTTGCGCAGGTGCTCGGGGCCGACCATCTCGAGCACGAAGGACTGCCGTGCCGGGTTCTCGAAGGTGTTGTTCAGGCCGAGCAGGAAGGCGAGCAGGTACACCTCCCACAGGGTGACGACGTGGGTGATGGTGAGCACCCCGAGCACCAGGGCTAGGACGCCCATCATCGACTGCAGCGCGATCATGAGCCGGCGCTTGTCGACCCGGTCGGCGACCACGCCGCCGTACGGTCCGAGGAGCAGGACGGGCAGTGTCTGCAGCGCCACCGCGAGACCGAGGGCGGTGCCGGAGTGGGTCAGCTGCAGGACCAGCCAGGACTGCGCGACGGTCTGCATCCAGGTGCCGATCAGGGATATCGCCTGGCCGCTGAGGTAGCGGCGGAAGTTGCGGTTGGCCAGCGCGGCGAAGGTGTCGTGGGCGAGCGCGTTGGCGCTTGTCATCGGGCGCTGCTTCCTGCCCGCATCGAGGCGGCGAGCGATTCCAGGGCGGGGACGGCCCGCAGCAGTGCGCTGCGTTCGTCGTCCGGGAGGTCGGCGAGCCAGCCGCCGAGCAGATCGGTGCGACGGCGTCTCAGGCGGTTCCACCGCTTCGTGCCCTCGGGCGTGATCTCGACGAGGACGGCGCGGCGGTCGTTGGCGTCCTGCACGCGACGCACGAGTCCGGCGTCCTCGAGCCTGCCGATCATGCGCGAGGTCATCGTGGGGTTCAGGCCCTCTATGCCGGCCAGCTCGCCCATGCCGATCGAGGTGCTTCGGGCGATGGTGCCGAGCAACGACAGCTTCGTGCGCGTCATCCCCTCGTCGGAGACCCCGCGGTCGATGCTGCGTGAGATCTTGCCGAGTGCCACGCGCAGCCGGTTGACCTCGTCGTCCATGAACTGTCCTCAAATAGTTGCCTGTCGGCAAGCATATACCTGTGGCGGTGCGGCCGGCGGTGCGAGCGATCACATCGGGAAGAGGCTCGGGGCGGCCCGCCTTGGACCTGGGTAGGGATTTGTGATTCGTCAACCATGAAGGACGTGCCATGCCATCACTGTTCGAAGCCATCGAGGTCGGCAAGCTGACGCTGCCCAACCGCGTCGTCATGGCCCCGCTGACCCGCAACCGCGCCGATGAGAACGGCGTCCCGCAGGACATCGCCGTCGAGTACTACCGGCAGCGGGCGAGCGTCGGTCTGATCATCAGCGAGGGCACCCAGCCAAGTGGGGTCGGCCAGGGGTACCTGAACACGCCGGGCATCCACACCGACGCGCAGCGTGAGGGCTGGCGCGCGGTGTTCGACGCCGTGCACGCCGAGGGCGGCCACATGTTCGTCCAGCTCATGCACGCCGGGCGGATCGGTCACCCCGACAACAAGCCGGTGCGCGAGATCGTCGCACCGAGCGCGATCGCAGCGCCCGACGGCACGCTGACCCCCACCGGCCAGCAGGCCTACCCGACGCCGCGCGCGCTCGAGACCGACGAGATCGCCGGCGTGGTGGCCGAGTTCGTGCACGCCGCCCGTACGGCAGTCGAGGCCGGCGCCGACGGCGTCGAGATCCACGCCGCCAACGGCTACCTCGTGCACCAGTTCCTGGCGCCGTCGTCGAACGTCCGTACCGACTCCTACGGTGGCACGCCGGCCAACCGTGCGCGGTTCGCGATCGAGGTCGTCACCGCGGTCGCGCAGGCTGTCGGCCCGGAGCGGGTGGGCATCCGGATCTCGCCGTCGCACAACATCCAGGGCGTCATCGAGGACGACGAGGCCGACGTGACCTCCACCTATCGCGCGCTGGTCGACGCGATCCGCCCGCTGGGGTTGGCCTACCTGTCCTACCTGGCCGACCCGCGCGCGGAACTGACCCGCGACCTGCGGGCCCGCTTCGGCGGCCCGGTCATCGGCAACGACGGCTTCGCCTCAGAGACCACGAAGGAGTCCGCGCAGGCCCTGCTCGACGACGGCCTGGCCGATCTGATCGCGGTCGGTCGCCTGGCAATCGCCAACCCCGACCTCGTCCGGCGCTGGCGCGACGGTGCGGAGCTCAACGAGCCGAACCAGAAGACGTTCTACGGTGGCGGCGCCGAGGGTTACACCGACTACCCGGCCCTCTGACGCGCGGGTGAAGACCCCCTCGAGCCGGTTCCGACCGGCTCGAGGGGGTCTCGCTGCATTCAGCGGGCGAGGGCGACGTCGTCGCGGCGAGGAGCTGCCAGGGTGCGGCCCAGTCGCCGCGCGCCGACGACCGCGAGCAGGCAGCAGCCGATCTGCAGGGCGATGAAGCCGCCCGGCGCGCCCAGCGCGAGCAGCACCCCGGACAGTCCGGGCCCGACCGCGGTGGCCAGCGTCTGCCCGCCGCTCATGGCGGCGAGCGTGCGGCCGGTGGCGCCTGCCGGGGCCAGCGATGCGGCAAGCGGGGTCAGTACCGGGGCCAGCATCGTCTCGCCGACGCTGAACAGCGCGTAGCCGGCGATCACGAAGGTCGACGAGGGCAGGGTGTGCAGCATCGGGGCGGCGAGCACGAGCCAGACGCCGACCCACAGTGCCGCGCAGACGCCGAGCAGAACCGCCGGGGGGACCCGCCGAGTGGCCCGCACGACCGGTGCGGTCAGCACCGCGACGAGGATCGCGTTGACGGCGACGGCGGTGCCGAGCGTGGTGGCCGGCACGTCCAGGACGCTGAGCGCGTAGGCGGGCAGGCCCGAGTCGAACTGCGCGTAGCAGGCCAGGGTGAGCAACACCGTGACGGCCAGCATCCACCGCATGCCCGGCGCCCGAAGGACGGTTCGGTAGCCGACGTCCTCGTTCGGCGCGGGGACCGACAGCCGGTCCCGTGCGGTGCTGCGTCCGACGATGCCGACCAGCACGGCGCTGGCCACGCTGCAGACGGCGGCGAAGGCGTAGGCGGGGCGCGAGCCGGTGGCGCTGCTCAGGTCGACCAGGTAGCCGCCGACGAAGCCGCCGAGCGCCAGGCCGAGGTTCTGCCCGATGAACTGCCACGCGAAGGTGTCGCGACGCTTGGCCGGCGAGGTCAGCTCCAGCACCATCACCGACGTCGCCGGTTGGACGACGGCCAGCGCGGCACCGTAGGCCAGCGCGGCGATCCAGATGGTCACCGCACCGCCGGCGTACATCAGAGCCACGACCGCCAGGACCATGCCGAGACGTGCGGCGGTGGCGACGACGACCGGCCGTGACCGGTCGGCGAGCCGGCCGGCGATCGGCGCAGCCAGCAACGCTCCCAGCGCGAAGGCCGAGAAGGTCACCGCGGCCACCGACGCACCCAGGCCACGGGCCGTCGCGATGTCGGCGTACAGGAACGGGAGGACAGAGCCCCAGCCGATGGCCCCGAGTGAGGCACCGACGAGAAGAACCGCCAGGCGGCGGTTGGACGAACGCATGACAACAGATCCACTTCGATTGGCAATACTGCAACTTAGAACTTCGATATCGAATAAGCTAGCTACCGGTGGTGGCCCGATATTCCGTCGGGGTGTCCGCGGGTGACGGCCCTCACCGCCACCCGACCGCTTGTGCGGCACCCGACACGTAGGGTCGCGGAATGACGTCGCGCACGCCCTGGGGCGAGTACGCGCGGGCGGTGCGCGTCTACACCGACGCGGGCGCCGCCGAGACCCTGCAGCGCATCGTCACCGCGATGTCACGCCTCTCGCGGCGACTGGACGTCTACTACAACGCTCGGCTCGAGGCCATCGACATCTCGCGCACCGAGTGGCCGGTGCTACAGGCCCTGGCCATCGAGGGCCGGGACGGCAGCTCGCACCCGTCCAAGCTTGCCGATTCCGCCGGGGTGTCGGCCTCGACGATGACGCACCGCCTCGATCGCATGGTCGAGCGCGGTCTCGTCGAACGGGTGCCCGATCCCGAGAACCGCACCCGCATGCTCATCTCACTGACCCGCGCAGGCTGGGACCTGTTCCGTACGGCGGTGCTCGACGCCGAGGTGGGGGAGACCGACGTGTTCGCGCCGCTCACCGACGCCGAGCGGGCAACCCTGGCCGGCCTGCTGGAGAAGGCGCTCGTTGCTCAGGAGCACGAGCCGCGTCGACGGCACTGACGGTCAAGGACGAGCCTCCCCGGCGAGCAGGGCCTGCGTCGAGGCAGCGCTGAAGAACGGTTCCAGGCGAGCGCGGACGAACGCGTCGAGCCGGCCGTCCGCCTTCGCGGCGTCGATCACCGGCGGTGCGAAGCGCGCGATCTGCTCGATCAGGACGTCGCGCGTCAGGCCGAGCTCGGCCAGCAGGGTGGCGAGGTCGGTCGCGCCGTAGCGGGCGAAGAACACCTCGACGCCGTCGTCGATCAGGCGGCCCACGGCGTCGTGGTTGCGGGCCGAGGTGATGAGGTGTCCGACGACGGTCGTGAGCTCGCGAAGATCGTCGGCGGTCAGGTACTTGCACAGCTCGGTGATGGGCTCGTCGGCGTGCAGGTCCCACAGCTGCATGGCCGCCTCGTGGACCGGAGCGTCACGCAGGATCTCGCGCGCGGCGTTGCTCGTCTGCCGCATCGCGAACTGCGTGCTGCGCAGCTGGGCATCGCCGAGCAGGCCGTCGGCCGCGCCCTTCATCCGGCTCGCCGCGCCGAGCCCGATCGAGAACAGCGACGACACCCCGGGCACCTTCTCCGCCCGCTCGCGGTTCTGCTGGACGAATTCGCCGATGATCTTAGTGACGTACGTCGATGCGATGGCGGCCACGACAGGGCTCTCACTCATCCGCTCGAGAGCCCGTTCCTGCAGCCGATGCATGCCCAGCAGCGTGGTGACCAGGGCCTCGACGTGCTCGCGCCGCACCACGTCGCCGAGCAACTGCTCGTTGCCGGCCATGGACCGGTAGACCGCGTCGGCCATCTCGGGCCGCAGGTCCGCCAGCATGCTGCTGCCACCGATCACGTCGACGAAGCGGTGCGCCGCGGCCTTCACCGCATCGACGTCGACCACTGCCGCCAGAGTCATCGAGGCGGCGATCGCGAGCACGTCGTCGACGTCGCGCGTGATCGTCGCGGCGAGTTCGCGGCCCGTCAGCTCGGCGATGACGTAGTCGACCTGGGCGTCGAGCAGGGCCTGCGCGAGCGCTGTGGAGTCGGACATGGACGCACCTCGGTTCGGCGACGGGGGTCGAGACCCACAGCATCACCCATGTCCGAGTGGCACCTATGATCGGCCGACTCGCAACGGGGAACGGCTCCACGCGACAGAACGATCGGACCCCGCGTGGGCACCACCTCGCTTGCCACCCTTTTCCGGCGTACCGGGCTCACCGTCGCCGGGCTGTTGGTCGCCGCCGGCATGCTCGCCACCCCGGCGGCCGCGGCCTCGCCCGACTCACCATCGACAGCAGGCTCGTCGTCCTCAGCCGCACCGTCGTCCTCGACCGCCGCGTCGACAGCTACGACCG
>CAZZVT010000020.1:0-31238 GCA_964657545.1 uncultured Jatrophihabitantaceae bacterium | reverse complement strand
GCGTCACCACGCTGAACATGCTGGGCCTGGAGCAGAAGCTCGACACGCTCTCGCCGACCCGCACCAAGCGCTACATGCACAACTACAACTTCCCGCCGTACTCGACGGGTGAGACCGGTCGCGTCGGCTCGCCGAAGCGCCGCGAGATCGGCCACGGCGCGCTCGCCGAGCGGGCGCTCATCCCGGTCCTGCCCGGCCGCGACGAGTTCCCCTACGCGATCCGTCAGGTGTCCGAGGCGCTCAGTTCCAACGGCTCCACCTCGATGGGTTCGGTCTGCGCCTCGACGCTGGCCCTGCTCAACGCCGGTGTGCCGCTGCGCGCGCCGGTTGCCGGCATCGCCATGGGTCTGGTCTCCGCCGAGATCGACGGCAAGACCGAATACGTCGCCCTCACCGACATCCTCGGTGCCGAGGACGCGTTCGGCGACATGGACTTCAAGGTCGCCGGCACCAAGGAATTCGTCACCGCGCTGCAGCTCGACACCAAGCTCGACGGCATCCCGTCAGAGGTGCTCGCCGCGGCCCTGACCCAGGCCCGCGACGCCCGCCTGCACATCCTGGACGTCATGGCCGAGGCCATCGACGCCCCGGACGAGATGAGCCCGTACGCCCCGCGTGTCACGGTCGTGAAGATTCCCGTCGACAAGATCGGCGCGGTGATCGGGCCCAAGGGCCAGATGATCAACGCGATCCAGGACGAGACCGGCGCGCAGATCAGCATCGAGGACGACGGCACCATCTACGTCGGCGCCGACAACGGGACCTCCGCGGCCGAGGCGGTGGACCGCATCAACGCGATCGCCAACCCGCAGATGCCGAAGGTCGGCGAGCGCTTCCTGGGCACGGTGGTCAAGACCGCCGCGTTCGGTGCGTTCGTCTCGCTGCTGCCGGGCAAGGACGGCCTCGTGCACATCTCCAAGCTGGGCCGCGGCAAGCGGGTCGGCAAGGTCGAGGACGTCGTGAACGTCGGCGACAAGATCCAGGTCGAGATCGTCGAGATCGACCAGCGCGGCAAGATCAGCCTCGTCCCGGTCGACGACACCGCAGGTGCTGACCCGGCCCCGGCCGACGCCTGACACGCAAGCGTTGAATACCCCCTCCAGCCGGCCGGCGCCGGCTGGAGGGGGTATTCGCGCGTTCGGGGTCGTCGTCAGTCGCCTTTGACGTTGACGATCTGACGCAGCGTGTGCAGCACCTCGACGAGGTCCTTCGCGTCGTCCATGACGACGTCGATGGGCTTGTAGGCAAGCGGGTGCTCGTCGAGGAACGCATCCGAGTTGCCCCACGCGATGCCGGTCATCCGTTCGTCCAGGTCGACCCGCGTGAACCGCTTGCGCGCCGCCGACCGCGAGAAGTTGCGGCCGGCGCCGTGCGGCGACGAGCACAGCGACCCGGGATGCCCCTTGCCGCGCACGACGTAGGACAGGTCACCCATCGAGCCCGGGATGAGCCCGAGTACGCCGGCGTGCGCGTCGATCGCCCCCTTGCGCGACAGCCACACCTCACGGCCGAAGTGGGTCTCGCGCTCGGTGTAGTTGTGATGGCAGTTGACCTCGTCGAGGCGCTGCACGGCCTCGCCCTGCCACGCCGCCAGGCAGTCGACGACGCGCTGCATCATCTCGACGCGGTTGAGCAGTGCGAAGCGTTGCGCCCAGCGCAGCGCCGCGATGTAGGACCAGAACTCACGGTCGCCCTCGACGAGGTAGGCGAGGTCCGGGTCGGGCAGCCGGATCCAGCGCTTCGAGCACTGCTGCTGCGCGATCTTGATGTGCTTCTGCGCCAGCTTGTTGCCGACCCCGCGCGAACCCGAGTGCAGGAACAGCCACACCGCGTCGGTCTCGTCGAGGCTGACCTCGATGAAGTGGTTGCCCGAGCCCAGCGAACCGAGCTGCAGGCGCCACTGCGGCGCGATCGCCTCCGCCTGGTCGATGCCCTCGAGTGCCTCCAGCTCGGCCACCAGTGGCTCGGCCGAGGCAGCAACGCCCTGGTTGTAGCGCCCGGCCGACAGCGGGATCGCCGAGCAGATCGCGGCATGCAGCTCGCCGAGGTCACCGGTCAGGTCGGCGCGCGCGAACTGGGTGCGGACGGCCATCATGCCGCAGCCGATGTCGACCCCGACCGCCGCCGGAATGATCGCGCCGTCGGTGGGGATGACGCTGCCCACGGTCGCGCCCTTACCCAGGTGGGCGTCGGGCATCAGCGCGAGGTGCGGGCGCACGAACGGCATGCTCGCGGTCCGCTCGGCCTGGGCACGGGTGGCGTCCTCGAGGATCGAGGCGAAGTTGGCAACGGTTCGGGTGGACATGTCCACGATCGTCCCCTGCCCGGCCAGGGGATTTCGTCGGACCCGACGCGCAGTGGTCGGCGATCCGCCCTGCGCGCGGTATTGTCTACCCCGCAGATCGACATATTGGGTTCGGTCGACAATCCTCGAAAGTAGGCACGTATGCACTCCCGTCGCGCTCGCACGCTCACCGTTGTCACCGCCGTCCTGGCGGTCGCCACCGGACTGAGCGCCTGCTCCAGCAGCGGGTCGACGTCCGCCTCCGGCTCGTCGGGAAGTGCCGGCTCGTCCACCAAGGCGACGAGCCTGAACCTCGTCGGCTACTCGGTCCCCAAGCCCGCCTACGACGCGCTCGGCACCGCCTTCGCCAAGACCCCGGCCGGCAAGGGTGTCACGCTGAACGGCTCCTACGGCCCGAGCGGCACGCAGGAGAAGAACGTCGCCGCGGGCCAGAAGGCCGACTACGTCGCGTTCTCGACCGGTTCCGACATGAGCAAGCTCGCAACAGCCGGCAAGGTCGCCGCCGACTGGGATTCCGGTGCCACCAAGGGCATCGTCGCCGACTCGGTCGTGGTCATCGTGGTCAAGAAGGGCAACCCGCTCGGGATCAAGGGGTGGGACGACCTGATCAAGCCGGGTGTCAAGATCGTGACGCCCGACCCGGCGTCCTCGGGCTCGGCGAAGTGGAACATCCTCGCCGCCTACGAGCACGTCATCCAGAACGGCGGGACGGCGGCCCAGGCCCAGACCTACCTGAAGAAGTTCTTCGCCCACGTGGTCAGTCGCGCGGCGAGCGGCGCGGTCGCCACGACGCAGTTCACCTCGGGCACCGGCAACGTGCTGATCTCCTACGAGTCCGAGGCGATCCTGTCGCGTCAGAAGGGGATCTCGCTGGACTACATCGTCCCGCAGCAGGACGTGCTCATCGAGACGCCCGCAGCGGTCACCGAGGGCGCGCCGAAGGCTGCCGGTGACTTCCTGTCCTACGTCGAGAGCAGCGCCGGTCAGCAGATCTTCGCGAGCAAGGGCTTCCGCCCCGTCGACTCCAGCGTGAAGCCGACCGGCGTCGTGGGCGCCAACGACCCGAGCAACCCCTACCCGGCCGTAAAGCAGCTCGTCACCGTCGGCTCGCTCGGCGGCTGGAGCAAGGTCAACGACGAGTTCTTCGGCGACAACGGCATCGTCACCAAGATCGAATCATGAGGACGTCCTCGTGACGGCAGTCCTCGACACGCAGCCGGCAGGCGCCGCACCTCGCGCCCGCCGGTTCCGTCGTGCCAGGGCGGGCGCGCCACTGGGCGGCTGGTCGGGCACGACATTGGGCGTGTCGGTCATCTGGATGAGCCTGCTGGTGCTGCTGCCACTGGCCGCGGTCGTCGACCGCTCCTTCGACTACGGCTGGCACGGTTTCATCTCGGCGGTCACCGACCGCGAGGCCGCTTCCGCGCTGAAGTTGACCATCGGCATCTCGGCGCTCGTCGCGGTGATCAACGCGGTGATGGGCGTGCTCATCGGCTGGGTGCTCGTCCGCGAACGGTTCCGGGGCGCAGGACTGCTCGAGATGGTCATCGACATCCCCTTCGCGCTGCCCACGGTCGTCGCCGGCATCGTGATGCTGACGCTCTACGGCGGTGACAGCCCGGTCGGCGTGCATCTGCTCGGCACGCGCACCGGACTCGTCGTGACGCTGCTGTTCGTCACGCTGCCGTTCACCGTGCGGACGGTGCAGCCGGTGCTGCTGCAACTCGACCGCGACGCCGAGCAGGCCGCGGCGTCGCTAGGTGCCCGCCCGTCGGTGGTGTTCCGGCGGATCATCGTCCCGCAGATCATGCCCGCGGTGGTGTCCGGCGCCACGCTCGCGTTCGCCCGCGCGCTCGGCGAATACGGCTCGCTCGTGTTCATCTCGAGCAACCTGCCGTTCAAGACCGAGATCGCGTCGTCATTCATCTTCCGCAAGATCCAGGACAACGACAGCCCGCTGCACGCGACCCAGGAGGCCGGCGCGATCGCCACCGTGCTGCTCCTGGCCAGCGCTGTGGTGCTGATCGTCCTGGACCAGCTCCAGCGCCGGGTGGCCCGCCGTGGTTGACGTCGCCGTCGTTGCCTCGACACCCACCGTGCTGCCGCCGACCCCGCCGGTGGCCCGCGATCGCGGACCGGCCTCGTGGGCGGCGCGAACGATCGCCGTGCTCTACGTCGGCATCCTGGCGCTGCTGCCCGTGGTCGTCATCCTCTACAAGACCTTCCAACCCGGCCTGTCGACGTTCTTCGACGCGCTGACCAACGAGCAGGCCGTCCACGCGTTCGAGGTCAGCGGCATCGTCGCCGGCATCTCCGTCGTGATCAACACGGTGTTCGGTGTGGGCGTCGGCATCCTGCTCGCGCGCCACCGCTTCCCGGGCAAGCGCCTGCTCAGCGCGTTCGTCGACCTGCCCGTTGCGGTGTCGCCGATCGTGGTCGGCCTCGCGCTCGTCCTGGTGTACGGACCGACGGGGTGGTTCGGCCCGACGCTCACCGACAGCGGCTTCCAGGTGATCTACGCCAAGCCCGGCATGGTGCTGGCCACCGTCTTCGTGTCGCTGCCGCTGGTCGTGCGGGCGGTGGTCCCGGTGCTGGAGCAGGCCGGCATCGACCAGGAACTCGCCGCCTCGTCCCTCGGCGCCGGCGCGGTCACCCGGTTCTGGCGTATCACGCTGCCGACGATCCGGATCGCGCTGACGTACGGCGTCGTGCTGACGATCGCCCGCTGCCTGGGCGAGTACGGCGCGGTGCTCGTGGTGTCGGGCAACATCGAGGGCCAGACCGAGACGGCACCGCTGCGCATCAGCAACCTGCTCGAGAACGAGCAGAACCCCGACGCCGCGTACGCGATCACGTTCGTGCTCATCGTCGTCGCGTTCGCAGCGATCCTGGCCGGGGCCTGGATCAGACGTCGAGGAAAGGCCTGACATGGGCATCGAGATCCGCGGTATCGGCAAGCGCTTCGGCGACTTCGTCGCGCTGGACGACATCAACCTGACGGTGCGTTCCGGTGCCTTGACGGCCCTGCTCGGGCCGAGCGGCGGCGGCAAGTCCACGCTGCTGCGCATCATCGCCGGGCTCGAGAAGTCCGACGAGGGCACCGTGCTCATCGACGGTGCCGACGCCACCCGGCTGCCGCCGCGCCGGCGCGACGTCGGCTTCGTGTTCCAGCACTACGCCGCGTTCACCCACCTGTCGGTGTACAAGAACGTCGCGTTCGGTCTCGAGATCCGCAAGCGGCCGAAGGACGAGATCCGCAAGCGGGTGCGCGAACTGCTCGAACTGGTGCACCTCGAGCAGTTCGCCGACCGGCTGCCCGCCCAGCTGTCGGGCGGCCAGCGCCAGCGGATGGCGTTGGCGCGCGCGCTCGCCGTCGAACCGAAGGTGCTGCTGCTCGACGAGCCGTTCGGTGCGCTGGATGCGAAGGTGCGCAAGGAGCTGCGCGACTGGTTGCGCCGCCTGCACGACGAGGTCCATGTGACCACGGTGTTCGTCACGCACGACCAGGAGGAGGCCCTCGAGGTCTCCGACGAGATCGTGGTCATCAACGGTGGCCGGATCGAGCAGATCGGCACGCCCGACGACCTCTACGACAAGCCCGCGAACGACTTCGTGATGTCCTTCCTCGGGCCGGTGACGACGCTCGGCGGGCGCATGGTTCGCCCGCACGACATCGAGATCTTCACCGCCCCCCGGCCCGACGCCGTCGCGGGCAAGGTCGCGCGGCTGCAGCGGGTCGGGTTCGAGGTGCGCGTCGAGCTGACCACCGACGGCGCGGAGACGACGTGGGTGCAGCTGACGCGCGGCCAGAGCGAGTCGCTCAACCTGCACGAGGGGACGGCGGTGTGGCTGGTCGTCGCAGCGAACAGCACGACGCTCGCCGCGCCCTCGTGACGGTGCGCCGCCGCAGCGTCGTCGCCCGAGCGATGCGAGGATGGCCCCGTGCAGATCTCGGCCAAAACTGACTACGCGGTCCGGGCCCTGTTGAGCCTGGCGGCGCGCGAGCCCGAGCTCGTGAAGATCGACACCGTGGTTACCGAGCAGGGCATGCCCCGCAAGTTCGTCGAGGCCATCCTCGGCGAGCTGCGCCGGGCCGGCATCGTGCGCAGCCAGCGCGGCGCCGACGGCGGGTACGCCCTGGCCCGCCCGGCGAGGGAGATCGCGCTGGGGTCGGTGATGCGCGCCGTCGACGGGCCGCTGGCCGAGGTGCGCGGGCTGCGCCCCCACGAGACCGCTTACGCCGGGGTGGCCGAGCACCTGCCCGAGGTGTGGGTGGCCGTCCGCGCCGCCCTGCGACAGGTTCTGGACGAGACCACGCTGGCCGATGTGCTGTCCGGCGAGCTGCCCGCGCACGTGAAGACACTCAACGAGGCCCCCGACGCGTGGCTGCCGCGCTGAGGCGCGCCCCGATTGCGGCGTTGCCGGCGGCGTAAGACACTTCCGGGTGTGCGCGAGGGACGCCCGAGATGAGCGACGCATTCGACCCGGTGACCGCTGACGCCGGGGCGATCGACGCTGCGGCCGCCCTGCTGACGACCGCGAGCACGTCATTTCACACCGGCGGTACGCAGACCCGTCGCGGTGTCACGCTCGCGCTGACCGAATGGCACGGTGCCCGCACCGACGAGTTCAGCCGCGCCGCCAGCGGTCTGCAGGTCGAACTCGACGGCGGCCGGGACGCCGCCGACAGGGTCGCGTCTGCGCTGCGGGCCTACGCCCGGGCCATCCGCGCCGCGGCCTCGGAGATCAGTGAGCTCAAGCGTCAGTACGACACCTCGCAGTCGACGAGCACGGCGCAGGCGGGCAGGGCCCAGCCGGGCAGCGACCAGGCCGACCGCATCTTCGCCTCCGCCGGACGGACCCAGGCCGGTCTTGAGCAGCGGGCGCTCGGTGCGCGGGCCGAGCTCGCCACCGCGGCTCGGCGCTGCGCGGCCGCCGTTGACGCCGAGCTGGACGGGCTGGTTCCCGGCGGACACCGGCTGAGCCCGGACCTGGTCCGGCGCCGGGTGACCCACGAGCTGGGGTTGTCGGGCATCACCCGCGTCGACGCGTCGACCGCCTGGTCGGCGCTGACCACCCCGATGCAGGTCGGCCCGGGGGTGCCGCCGGGGCTCGACGCCCAGGGCACGGCCAGCTGGTGGTCGCACCTCACGCCCTACGAGCAGGCGCTGCTCGAGGACACCCAGTTCCGGCAGCTGCAGAACCGCTACGGCCTGCCCTCCCCGGTGCTGGACCTGGTGAACCGGCGGGCCCTGGCCGCCGACCTCGTCTCCCTCGCCGCGATCAAGAAGCGTCTCGAGGCCGGCGGTCAGACCGGGACGAGCCAGTACGCGTTGGTCTGCAAGGAGCTGAAGAACGCGCAGGGGGTCGACACCGAGCTGCGGACGCACGGGCCCGGCTACGGCCCGGGCAGCGACAACCTGGGATCCGCACCCGTGTTGTTGCTGCACTGGGAGCCCGGCGCCTTCAACGGATTCGGATCCGCCGCGATCGCCTACGGCAACCCCGACACGGCCACCAACACCGGCGTGGTGGTGCCCGGCACGACGGCCACGGTCGCCGGCATGTCCTTCGACAACGACGCGCGCGCCCTGTTCACCCAGATGGGCGCCAACGGGTCCCACGACAACGCGGTGGTCGCGTGGCTCGGGTACCCCGCCCCGGCCAGCCTGCCCGAGGCGGCCAAGGACACGTGGGCCGAGCAGGGCACCCAACCGCTGATCGACTCCCTCGCCTCGCTGCGCATCGCACACGAGATGGCCTCCGGCGGCCCCGGGCACCTCACGGTCATCGGTCACAGCTACGGCAGTTACGAGGTCGGTCGCGCGCTGATGCACGGTGCGCAGGCCGACGACGCCATCTTCATCGGTTCACCCGGCGTCGGCGTCGACAACGTCGCCGGTCTGCACATGTCCGGGACGCACGTGTGGGACGGCCGCGCGGTCGACGACCCGATCGCCATCGCCGACGGCCGGTTCACGCCCGACCCCGAGACCGGTAACGGCCCGGAGGACGGCGGCTTCGGCGACCAGCACTTCGACGTCACCGGCTCGCACGGGCACTCGCAGTACTACCAGGGCGAGTCGCTGCGCAACATGGCCTACATCGTGAGCGGCCAGTACGGCGACGTGCGCACCGGGCCGCCACCCGACCTGCGGGCGTCGGTCCCGCTGGCGATCAACGAGCTGTTGCGCGAGAAGTTCCCGGCCGTGAAGTCCTTCGAGGACGGTGCCGGGCACGCGATCTCGGTCACCGACAAGGACCTCCGCAAGATCCCGGTCTTCGGCCCGGTGCTCTCCGACGAGCTGCACAACGACTTCAAGGACCTGGGCGAGGCCGGCAAGGTCACCCTGCAGGTGTTCGGTGACGAAGGCAAGGGTGTCCTGAAGTTCGGTGAGGACAGCGTCCGGACGCTGGACGACCTCGTGCACCTGCGGGCAGGTGCGACCATGAAGGACGTGGTCAACGTGCTCAAGGATCCCTTCGTCACCGGCGCGCACGTCCTGCGCGACGTCGGGCACGGCACGGTCGACATCGTCAAGGGCGGGTGGCACACCGCCACAAGCGTCGTCAGCGACCTGAACCCGTTCGACTGATGCGCGCGACCCGGAACTCGGCCGAGGCGTTGCGCGACGAGCTCGCCGCGCTCGCCCTGCCGGCGGGGCCCGAGCTCGTCGCCGACGACGCGCGCGACGGCTCCGCCTTCCGCGCGGCGGCCGTCCTGCGGACCTACCGGTACCCGGACACGCCCGACTTCTCTGCGCGCCTGGGCGCGGCCCTCGACGCGGCGGGCTGGGTCGCCGTGGGCGCCGCCGACGACGACCGCACCGTCAGCCCGCTGCCCGGACAGGGCAGCATCCGCGTGCGCCCCGTGGGCAGCCGGGGGGACGGCGTCATGCTCGCGTGGGGCGGCGGGCGGGTCGACATCCGGCACGAGGCAGGGTGGTTGAGGTGATGACGCGCAGGGGTGCGGCGACGCTGACGGCCGGCGGTGCGCTCACCGTGCTGATGTCGGTGAGTGGCTGCAGCAGCTCGGCGGTCGTGCACGGCCTCGGCAGCTACCTCGACGCGCTGCCGCTGCCCGCCGAGACCGTCCCGGTCTCGAGCGTGACCCACGACGCCGGGGGTGACAGCACCCCGGAGGTGCAGCGTGACTACCGGTGCCCCCTGCAGGCGAGGTGCGGTGCAGCGCTGATGAACGCGCTGCGGGCGAAGCGGTGGCAGGGCGTGCAGGGTCCGGCGGGCGGGGTCGACAACGCCGTGCTGGACACCACCGCACCGGCGGGCAGCGTCTACGTGCTCCCGCCGGGCCGCAAGGGCTCCGGCATCCAGCTCAGCTGGAACGCCCAGGGCGGCATCTCCGCGCTGGCGCGCGACGGCGCGGTCGACGACCACTGAGGAGGCACGATGGGCGGCAAGGTCGGCGGTGACCCCGGCACGGTGGGCTCGGGCGGGCGGACGCTGCGTCGGGCTGCGACCGAGGTCGGGACCGTTGCGAAGGTCGTGCGCACGGCCGGCGCGAAGGTCGACGACGCGCAGGCCGCCGCCGAGGTCGTGGCCGCGATGGACCGCTTCGTCGCCGGTCTCGGGCAGTACGCGGCGGGCGTGGGGGAGCAGTTGGCCGCCGCGGGCCTGCTGGCCGAGAACGCCGCCGCCGACCTGCACACCGCGGGCGGACGGAAGCCCGAATGACCCGCGTGGCGGACGGGGCCGCTCCCGCGCACGGCCCGGGTCCGGCGTTGCCCACCCTCACCCGCGAGGAGCTCATCGCGCTCGCCGACGTCGCACTGCTCGGGCACTCGGGTGACGCCGAGTGGTGGGCAACGCTGACGAGCGGCGAGCAGGCCGCGGTGGCGCGGACCGCCCAGCGCAGCCTGGTGGCGCGCGGCCTGCTCGTGCCGACCGGCGACGGCCGCTCGCTCGAGCCGGTCGAGCAGGTGCGAACGGTGTTGCGCTCGCGCAGCGCGCCGGACTGGTTGGTCGTGGCGCGGGACGTCGAGCCGGACACCGGCGGACGCTTCGTCGCCTCCGGTCTCCCCGAGGCCGCCGTCCTGTCCGGACGGGTCGACGGCCTCTACCTGCACGAGCAGCGCGACCCCGCCGCGGCGCGGCGCCGGGTCGCCGAGTGGGTGCTGCGCACCGAGGACGCGCCCGCGGTGCGCTCGGTCGAGATCTTCGGGGCCGGGCTGGTGCACGCCCTGAACGGCGGGCCCGCCGGGCCCGCCGAGCCGGCGAGCACCTGGGCGTCCGTGGCGGTCGCGTCCGACGGCGCCCAGCTGGCCGAACGCACCCCCGACGGGCTCTCGACGGCCCGACCGGTCGATCTCGACGGGCTGAGCGACTTCATCGCCGGCGCGCTGTCCTTGATCCCGACCTCGAGGCGCTGACGTCCGGGCTAGTTCGGCGTACCGTCTCCGATCATCCGGGCGCCGGCGATCATGAGGGCGGCGTCGGCGAGCGGGAGGAGCAGCGGCGATGGGTGACATCGGAGCCCGGCAGGTCCGCTACGAAGTGCTGCCCACCTCGGCCCCGCCCGAGCATGTTGAGCCGCAGGTCCCGGCGGCCGACCGCGAGGAGGCGGCGCCGGACCGGCTCGCGGCCCGATCCGAGCCCGCCCGTCGCTGATGCAGCCGTTCGCGGGCGTCGAACCGCTCGTGGGCGAGGTCGTCGCGCTGCGCACGTTCCGCGTCGAGGAATCCGGACGGCTGCTGCCGCTGTACTCCGAGCAGCACTGGGACGACGGCACGAACACCGCGGTCTGCCCGCGGGCCGCGCACGAGGCGCCGGGCGATGCCTGCGACTGCGGCTTCTACGCATACGGCACTGCGGTGGCCGCCGCGCAGAATCGCGCGATGCGCTTCGTCCGGGCGGTGGTGTCGTGCTGGGGCGGGGTGGTTGCGGGCACCCAGGGTATTCGTGCGCAACACGCCAGGATCGACGCGCTGTGGCTGCACCCGGCCGCTCCCCAGTGGTTACGCAGGCGGGTCGCCCACCGCTACCCGTCGGCGCGGGTCTACGACGACGTCGACCAGATGCTCGCCGCACACCCGCTGTCGGTGCTGCCGAGCTATGACCCGGTAGCCCCGCGGGGGTGGCGCTCTCGGGTGGTCCTCGCGGCGTGCTCGGCCGTCGGGCTGGCCCTCGGCGCGCTGCCGCTCCACGATCTGCGGGGCAGCGCCGCGCTGTGGGTGCTGTGGCTCGCCGCCGTCGCCCTGGCCGGAGCCGGCACGGTGTGGTGCGCCCTGGCCGCCCGATTCCCCGGCCGCCTCGTGGCCGCCGCGATCGGGTTCGGTCTGGTGGCCTGGCTGGTGGCACCGCTGTTCGGTCTCGCCGGTTGGCTGCTTCTGCTGCCGGTGTTGCGCGGCGTCGTCGTCTGCGCCGGCAGCTACCTGCTGTCGCTGCGGCCGCAGCACTTCCCGGTCGTGGTGCCGAAACGCGAGCGCGTCTTCTACGGCGCCCGGGCCTGAGCAGCGCGATCCCGCCGGTCCGTAGGATCGCGGGATGACCTCGACCCGACCGCTGCACCGGGCCGCCACCCGACGTCTCGACCGGGCGACCGGCGGCGGCGTGATCACCCGCACCACGCTGCCCGGTGGGCTGCGGATCGTCACCGAGGCCATGCCCGGGGTGCGCAGCGCGAGCGTCGGGGTCTGGGTGCCGGTCGGCTCGCGCGACGAGTCGGTGCCCCTGGCCGGCACCAGCCACTTCCTCGAACACCTGCTGTTCAAGGCCACCACCTCGCGCAGCGGTCTCGACATCGCCCGGGCCATGGACGCGGTGGGTGGCGAGTTCAACGCGTTCACCGAGAAGGAGCACACCTGCTTCTACGCCACGGTCCTCGACCGCGATCTCCACGTCGCGATCGACATCGTCAGCGACGTCGTGCTCAACGCGACGGTCACCGCGCAGGACGTCGATGTCGAGCGGGGGGTCGTGCTCGAGGAGATCTCGATGCGCGACGACGACCCGAGCGATCTCGTCCACGACGAGTTCTCCACCGCGCTGTTCGGCGACGTGCCGCTCGGCCGGCCGGTGCTCGGCACCGAGGACTCCATCGGCGCGCTGACCCGTCGACAGATCCACGGCTACTACCGGCGGCGCTACACCCCCGACGCGATGGTCGTGTCGGTGGCCGGTCACGTCGATCACGGCGAGGTCGTGCGGCTCGTCCGGCAGGCGTTCGCCGCCCGACTCGACCCCGAGCTCGGGCCGCGGCCGATCCGCCCGTCCGGCGAGGCTGTCGACGTCGTCCCCGACCGCGCCGTGCGGGTCGTCGAGGACGACACCGAGCAGGCCAACCTGGTGCTGGGCACGCACGGGCTGTCGCGGCACGACCCGCGACGCTGGGCGCTCGGCGTCGCGTCGTCGGCCCTGGGCGGGGGGATGAGTTCGCGGCTGTTCCAGCGGGTGCGCGAGGAACGCGGCCTGGCGTACTCCGTCTACTCCTACACCAGCAGCTACGCCGACGGTGGCCAGTTCGGCGTCTACGCCGGCTGCCAGCCCGGTAAGGCCGACGAGGTGCTGTCGATCATGCGGGAGGAGTTGGACTCCGTCGCCGCAGGCACGCTCACCCCCGACGAGATCGAGCGGGGCAAGGGTCAGATGCGCGGCGGGATCGTCCTGGGTCTCGAGGACGCCGGCTCGCGGATGACCCGCATCGGCAAGAGCGAGATCGCCTACGGCGACATCCTTGGCCTCGACGAGGTGCTGGCCGCCATCGACGCCGTCACCGCAGACGACGTCGCCGACGCCGCACACCTCGTGCTGTCCCGCCCGCGCTGCCTGACCGTGGTGGGACCGTTCGGTGAGCACGACTTCGACGGTGCGGTCTAGTTTGACGGCGTGGGGACAGCGATGACGACAACCGAACCGATCCGCGTCGGGGTGCTCGGCGCCCGCGGCCGCATGGGACAGCAGGTCTGCCGCGCGATCGACGATGCCGAGGACCTCGACCTCGTGGCCATGGTCGACACGGGCGACTGGCTGTTCGGCGTCGCCGACGCCGGCTCGCAGGTGCTGGTCGACTTCACCCATCCCGATGTCGTCATGGACAACATCCGCTTCGCCATCGACCAGGGCATCCACGCCGTCGTCGGCACGACCGGGTTCACCCCCGATCGGCTGGACACCGTGCGCACCTGGCTGCAGGACACCCCCGAGGTCGGTGTGCTGGTGGCCCCGAACTTCGGCATCGGGGCGATCCTGTCGATGCGCTTCGCGCAGCTGGCAGCCCGCTACTACGACAGCGCCGAGGTCATCGAACTGCACCACCCCGCCAAGGCCGACGCACCCAGCGGCACCGCGGTGCACACGGCGCAGATCATCGCCGACGCCCGTCGCGCGGCCGGCATGCCGCCGAGCCCCGATGCCACCACGCAGTCCCTCGACGGTGCGCGCGGCGCGGTCGTCGACGGCGTGCACGTCCATGCCCTGCGGGTGTCGGGCATGGTCGCGCACCAGGAGATCGTCTTCGGTGCCGAGGGGGAGACGCTGTCGATCCGGCACGACTCGCTCGACCGCGTCTCGTTCATGCCCGGCGTCCTGCTGGCCGTCCGCAACGTCGTGGGCCGGCCCGGGCTCACCGTCGGACTGGATCCCGTGCTCGAACTCTGACCGGGCTCGAGAGCCGTGCTGCCCGACCTGTTGCGCCCCGACGTCCGGGTGGTGATCGCCGGGACGATCGCTGCCTGGGACCGGGCCGCGCGCATGCACTACTACGACACCCCGGGCAACAAGTTCTACGTGCTGCTGCACGAGTCGGGGTTGGTCCCCGAGCTGCTGGCCCCCGACGAGGACGAGCGGGTGCTCGACTTCGGTGTCGGTCTCACCGATCTGGTGCGCATCCGCGCCTCCGAACCGGGGGAGCCGCCGGTCTTCGATCGTGCCGGCTTCGAGCGGCGGCTGCGTAGGGCCGCACCCCTGGCCGTGGCGTTCGTCAGCAAGACCGCGGCGAATTCCTACGCCCGCAACGCCGGGCTGCGGCAGGTGAGTTACTTCGGTGCGCCGTCGTGGTCGGTGGGGCGCATCCCGGCGTTCGTCCTGCCCGGCCCGTCCGGCGCCAACAACGGCATGCCGCTGCCGCTGCGCATCGCCCTCTGGCAGGACCTCGTCGACTTCCTCGCGACTCTGGGTCCTGCGCCGACGCAATGACGGCTGCGGTTCTACCCTTCCGCGCCGGCGTCCGATCGCCGGAACAGCAGCAGCATGATGTCGCTGGCGCGTCGGGCGTTGAGCACCGGCGCCGCGATCGACAACGCGACGAAGGTCGCCACCGACAGCGGGCCGACCTTGCGGTCGAAGTGCACCCGGCTCCACAGCCCCTGACGGCTCATGCTCCGCAGTCTCGTGCTGTGCACCAGGCTCAGGCCGGACGCCGCCGCGAGGGCCGTCAGGTTGGACTCCTCGAAGTACCACAGGTGCGGGCTGGGCAGGCCGACCTGCCACAGCCGCTCGAACGGGCCCCGCAGGCCGATCCTCGTCAACAGGTTCGCGACCCGGTACACGAGACCCCCGGCGTTGGGGATGTTCACCGACAGGATGCCCTGCGGGTTCAGCGCCGACCGACTGTCCGCCAGCGCGGACGCGACATCGGGAAGGTGTTCCAGGACGTCGTTGAACGCGATGACGTCGAAGGTCTCCTGCGCAGACAGCGCTGCCGGGAAATACCCGACCCGGACCTTGGCCCCCGACTCGGCGGACAGTGCCGCCATGCCCTCGTCGGGCTCGATGCCCTCGGCGGTGGCGCCCGCGGCCTCGGCGGCCGCCAGGAACCAGCCGTGCGCGGAACCGACGTCCAGCAGCCTCGCTCCGGGGAGCCGGACGTACCCGCCGACGGCGTCGAGGATGGCGCGGTTGTTCTCCTCGCGCAGCTGGTGCAGGGCGTCGCTGCGCTCGGATTCGTCCAACGTTCGGGCGGTCTCCTGGTTGATCCGGACGTCCAATGTCGAGCGCCAGGTCCCGTCGGCCGGGCACCGGTAGACGTCGCGAACCCGGTGCGCAACCATCGACCTGTCGCACAGCGGACACGTCAGGTCGCTGGCCGGGGCAGTGTGCGACGGGCCGGTTCTCTCGATCACCGCGGCAGCCTAACAATGCGAGCGCCGGGTCGAACCGGGCTCCGCAGGACGATCAGTCGCGGCCGACGTGCGTGTCGAGCCAGCTCACCAGCGGCGCCATCACCCGCCAGGCCTTCGCAATCTCGATACGCGCCTGCGGCGTGTTCAGCCAGTCGGGTGCGCCGACGTCCGTCGACGCCGTCAGCGACTTGTGCCTCAGCAGCTCCGCGCGCGGGTGGTCGCGGTCGAAACCGCTCGGCACGCGCGTCAACGTCTCGCCGCCGACGATGTAACCCTTGCGCCGCAGCGATGCCACGACTTTCTCCAGTTGCGGGCCCACCAGGTCGTCGTCGACCGCGCGCCGTAATCGACCGACCTGGGTCGGCGAGGTGCTCCAGTAGCCGGCGGCCAGGAACAACCCCGCCGGCCCGATGTGCAGGTAGCACGAGGTCTCGCCGAACCAGACGCCCTGGCTGGTCTTGTAGAGCGTCTTGTCCTTGCTGAAGCGGACGTCACGGTACGGACGGAAGAACTTGGCCGTCCCGAACTTCGGGCCGAGCTCGTCGGACAGCGCTAGCAGCGGTGCCTTCACCTGCTCGTCGTAGACGTGCTTGTGCTCGGTCCAGAACGCCTTGCTGTTGTCGTTCTCGAGATCCTCGTAGAAGTCGAGGGCTGCGAGCGGAATCCCGTCGAACGTCATGCTCAGGCAGCCGCTTCGACCAGCGAGGTGTGGAGTCGGATCTCGCGCAGTTCTCCGGCGCCGGTGTCCAGGGCCCGCGCGAGGCCGTCGGGCGCCCAACCGGTCGACAGCAGGAACTCGCGGGTCGGCGCGTCACCCTCCGGGATCCAGGCGATGGCGCGGGTCATGCCGTCCTGGCGGGCAAGGTCGACGGTGGCCGCGAGCAGCCGCGAGGCGTGTCCGCGACGACCCCACCGGGGTTCGACGAGCACCGGGCCGACGGCGATCGTGGTGTCGGGCTCGGGGTCGTCGGCCTCGACGTCGTCGGCCGGACCGAAGGCGACGAAGCCGACCCGCCACTGCTGTTCCATCGCGACGAGCACCCGGTGCCGGGGCGTGGGTGCGGCCGTGACCGCCTGCTGCCACGAGGCTTCGGCCTGGGCGAACGACAGGCCGGCCAGCACCGGCGCGGGCAGGATGTCCGCGTACGCCAGCCGCCAGGTGTCGAGCTGGATCCGCGCGAGCTCACTCACGTCGTCGGCGACAGCCGGACGGACGCTGACGTCAGCCACGGGTGGGGCCTGCGGCGGCGGCGTCGGGGTTGGCCGCCAGGTTGCGCTCGTAGGCCAGTTCGTCGGCGTGCTCCTGCTTGCGCCTGCGCAGGTGCAACGCGATGTAGACCACGACGACGGCGACCAGGATCCCGAGCGGGGCCCAGGTGAGCGTCGAGCTGACGGTGCCGAGCGCCGAGGCGAACGCGTAGCCGAGCAGCACGCAGCCGGGCGCCCAGATCAAACCCCCGGCGGCGTTCCAGGCGAGGAATGTGCGGTAGCGCATGCCGCTCATGCCGGCCATCGAGGGCATGAGCGCGCGCAGCACCGCCGTGAGGCGTCCGATGAGCACCGCCTTGCCGCCGTGCTTGTGGATCACGTCGTCGACCTTGGTCCAGCGCGGCTCGCCGACCCAGGCGCCAATACGCGAACGACGCAGCGCCGGGCCGACCTTGCGGCCGAACTCGTAGCCCGCCGAGTCACCGGCGATCGCGCAGACCGCGGCGATCGCCATCATGACCCCGAGGTTGAGGTGGCCGTACTGGTGATTGCAGAACACGCCCGCGACCAGCAGCGCAGTCTCGCCCGGCAGGACCATGCCGACCAGGATCGCCGCCTCGGCGAACGCGAGCCCACCGGCGATGAGATACAGCCAGGAGCCCGCGGTGTCGCCGATACTGCGCAGGATGCTTTCGAACACGCCTGAATGCTCCCACGGTTGGCTGTGCGGCGCCCGTGCGAACGCTGTCCGCGTCGGCCGATGCCGGTGTCGGTGTCGGTGCTGTCTCGTACTGTCCCGCCCATGACCGGTCCGCCCGTGCAGCTGAGCATCGCTGCCGCGCGCCGGATCGCGCTCGCTGCGCAGGGCTTCGCCGACCCTCGCCCGGACGGCCGGGTCGATGTGCGCCACCTGCGTCGTGTCATCGACCGCGTCGGGCTGCTGCAGATCGACTCGGTCAATGTCTTCTCCCGCAGCCACTACCTGCCGGTGTTCGCCCGGCTCGGCCCCTACCCGCGTGATCTGCTCGACGAGCTGACGGCCTACACCGCCCGGCCGCGCCGGCCCGAGATGTTCGAGTACTGGGCGCACGCTGCGTCGCTGGTCCCACTGCGGTACCACCCGTTGCTGCGCTGGCGCATGGAGCGAGCGCACCTCGACCCGTGGCAGAGCATCCGGCGTATCGCTGCGGAGAATCCGACACTGGTCGCCGACGTCGAACAGCTCGTCGTCGAGCAGGGGCCGATCGTCGCCGGTGACACCGGCATTCCCCGTCCGCCGCCACGGCCGGGGCACATGTGGAACTGGCACGACGGCAAGACCGCGCTCGAACACCTCTTCTGGACGGGCCGGATCACCACGGCCAGGCGCGTCAACTTCGAGCGGTTCTACGATCTCACCGAACGCGTGCTGCCCGCCGATATTCGGGCCCTGCCCACGCCGAGCGAGCGTGACGCCAAACGCGAACTGGTCCGCATCTCCGCGCGGGCGCTCGGCGTCGCCACCGAGCCCGACCTCCGCGACTACTTCCGGCTCCCCAGCGCCGACACGAAATCTGCGATCGCCGACCTCGTCGAGACCGGTGAGCTCGTCCCGGCGCAGGTCGGTGGCTGGTCGCTGCCGGCGTGGATGTGGCACGACGCACGCCGACCGCGGGTGGTGGCCGCCCGTGCCCTGCTGTCGCCGTTCGACTCGCTGGTCTGGTTCCGCGACCGCACCGAACGGCTCTTCGACTTCCACTACCGGATCGAGATCTACGTGCCCGAACCGCAACGCCGCTTCGGCTACTACGTGCTGCCGTTCCTGCTGGGGGAGACGCTGGTCGGGCGGGTCGACCTGAAATCCGATCGTCAGGCCAAGGTGCTGCGGGTGCAGAGTGCCTGGGTCGAACCCGGTCAGGACCCGCGCTACGTCGCCACCGAACTCGCCGCCGAGCTCGCTCTCGTCGCGAGGTGGCAGGGTCTCGACGCCGTCGACGTCCGCCCGCGGGGCGATCTGGCGCCGACACTCGCGGCACTGCTGTGATAGTCCGCCAACCACGAGATGTGGTGCGCGTCGCGGCGCAGCACCACGACGGGTGCCCGTTAGAGTCGGGCACCACCCATCGACACGGAGTTCGCCACATGACCGACATCGTTCCGCTGAAGGTCCAGGCCATCGCCTGGACGCACTTCGAGCCGCCGGCGGACGTGCCGTGGGAGACGGACACCGACGGTGGCGAGGCGCTGGCCGAGTTCGCCGGCCGGGCCTGCTACCAGTCGTGGACGAAACCGAACCCGGCCACGGCCACGAACGCCGGCTACCTGCACCACATCCTCGAGGTCGGCCACCTGTCGGTGCTCGAGCACGGCAGCGTCACCTTCTACCTGTCCGGCATCTCGCGCTCGCTGACCCATGAGCTGATCCGGCACCGGCACTTCAGCTACTCGCAACTCTCGCAGCGCTACGTCCCGGAGAAGGACGCAGCGATGGTCGAGCCCGACGTCATCGCCTCCGACCCCGAGCTGCACGCCAAGTTCGTCGCCGCCGCCGAGGCGGCGGTCGGTGCCTACACCGAGCTGCTCGAGGGCCTGGAGAAGAAGTTCGCCGACGTCTCGCACGCCACCCTGCGTCGTAAGCAGGCCCGGCAGGCCGCGCGCGCGTTGCTGCCCAACGCCACCGAGACCCGCATCGTCGTCACCGGCAACTACCGCGCCTGGCGGCACTTCGTGGCCATGCGCGCCTCCGAGCACGCCGACGTCGAGATCCGCGAGCTGGCCATCGCCTGTCTGCACGAGCTGCGTCGCATCGCCCCGAACGCGTTCGCCGACTTCGAGATCACCGCGCTGCCCGACGGCACCGAGGTCGCCTCGAGCCCCATGGTCAGCGAGGGCTGAGCTGTCCGACGGCCCAGAATTGCCTCGACCGCCGGGTAGCCTGAGCGCCATGCCCGCCGATCCGCAGCGGCCCTTCGGCCGCGTCCTGACCGCCATGGTCACGCCGTTCGGACTGGCCGGTGAGCTCGACCTCCAGGCTGCCGTCCGCCTTGCCGAGCACCTCGTCGACGTCCAGGGCAACGACGGTCTCGTGCTCAACGGCACGGGCGGCGAGGCGCCCACCACCACCGACGCAGAGAAGGCCGATCTCGTCAGCGCCGTGGCCGACGCGGTCGGCGACCGCGCGCACATCGTCGCCGGTGTCGGCACCTTCGACACCGTCCACTCGGTGCAGCTCGCCGAGCAGGCTGCGAAGGCCGGCGCCCACGGCCTGCTGCTGGTGACGCCGTACTACTCCCGGCCCCCGCAGGCCGGCCTGCTGCAGCACTTCCGCGTCGTCGCCGACGCCACCGACCTGCCGGTGCTGCTCTACGACATCCCCAAGCGGTCCGGCGTGCCGATCGAGACCGAGACCTTGATCGCGCTCGCGGCCCACGACCGGATCGTCGGGGTCAAGGACGCGAAGAACGACATCGTGGCCAGCAGCCGGGTGATGGCCGAGACCGATCTCGCCTATTACTGCGGCGAGGACGCGAACACGCTGCCCTGGCTGTCGGCCGGCGCCGTCGGTGTCGTCGGTACGGCCACACATTTCTGCGCTGCCGAGACCAGGGCGATGATCGAGGCGCACGAGCGCGGCGACAACGCCGTGGCGCTTCGCCTGCACCGCCGGCTGCTGCCGATCTACACCGGCATCTTCCGCACCCAGGGCGCGATCCTGGTCAAGGCCGGGTTGCGGCTGCACGGGATCGACGTCGGCCCGGTGCGCCTGCCGCTCGTCGACGCGACCGACCACGAGATCAGCCACCTCCGGGCCGATCTCGCCGCCGCCGGCCTCTAACCCGCTCCGCGGCTGTCACCCGCCCCGCCCCTCTTGGTGATCAACTGCGGATCCGCGTCGATATACCGCCGGCATGCGCAGTTGATCAGAGGGACGCGGCCAGCCTGCGCGGCAACCCTCAACCTGACCGTTAGATTCGTCGAGTGGCAGGTACAACCGGAACTCGCAGCCGTCCGCCCGCACGCAAGCCGGGTCGCAGCACGTCGGGCCGAGGCTCGTCGCGGGGCTCGACCGCCCGCGGACGCGCTTCGGCGGCCTCGCGAAGAAGCGGACCGGCTCCTCTGGCCACCCCGCTGCTCGGTGCAGGACGCGCCGTCGGCGCGATCTGGCATGCGCTGGCCACCATGGTCGGCAGCAGCGCGCGCGCCGTCGGCCGCAACGCCGCCACCGCTCGTGAGCTGCCGCCCGAGCACCGTCGCGACGGCGTGGCCCTCGGTGTCCTCGCACTCGGGCTGATCAGCGTGATGGCGGTGTGGTTCCACGCCGCCGGCCCGGTGGGCACGTGGATCGACACCGGCTACCGCTTCGCCGTGGGCACCGGCGCGTACCTGGTACCCCTGGTGCTGCTGGCCGGCGGCGCGCACATGCTGCGTCAGATTCCCGAGCCCAAGGCGCGCGGTCGGCTCGTCGTCGGGTCGTTCGCGATCGTGCTGGCCGTCCTGGGCCTGCTCGACCTCTGGTCCGACAACCCCGTCTCGACCCACGGCCGCGCACACTCCGGCGGAATCCTCGGCTACGCGATCGGCATGCCGCTGTCCACCGGGCTGTCCGAGGCCATCGCCGTCCCGCTGCTCGCCGTCGTCGGATGCTTCGGGATCCTCGTGGCGACGGCCACGCCGATCAGCGTGCTGATCGACTTCGTCCGGCGGCCCTTCGCCGACGCCGACGACGCCGAGAACCTCGTCGTCGAGGAACTCGCGGACGACGCGCCCAAGCGCCGTCGGCGCCGGCCGGCGACCGAGTCCGATCCGGATTCGTCCACCTCGGAGATTCCCCCGATCGACCCGCTCGCCGACCTCGACGAGCCAGCGCCCGACGAGGCGCCGGCCAAGGCGCGCAAGCCGCGTCAGCCCAAGCTGGCCCCGCCCGAGCCCGACCTGCCGCCGATCGATCGGCCGATCCAGCTGGAGCTGTCCGGCGGCGGCGGCCTCTACACGCTGCCCTCGATCAAGGATCTCGCGGCGGGCCCGCCGGCACTCGCACACACCAAGGCCAACGACGAGGTCATCGCCGCTCTGCAGCAGGTGTTCGCCGAGTTCGACGTCGACGCCGCCGTCACCGGCTTCAACCGCGGCCCGACGGTCACCCGCTACGAGATCACGCTCGGCCCGGGCGTCAAGGTCGAACGGATCACCAACCTGACCCGCAACATCGCGTACGCGGTGAAGAGCGCCGAGGTCCGCATCCTCAGCCCCATCCCCGGAAAGAGCGCGGTGGGCGTCGAGATCCCCAACGCCGACCCCGAGTTCGTGATGCTCGGCGACGTGCTGCGCAGCAGCGTCGCTCAGCGCGACCAGCACCCGATGCTGGTGGCGTTGGGCAAGGACGTCGAGGGCGGGTTCGTCGTCGCCAACCTGACCCGCATGCCGCACCTGCTCGTCGCGGGCGCGACCGGCGCCGGCAAGTCCAGCTGCATCAACACCCTCATCCTGTCGATCCTCACCCGCGCCACCCCCGATCAGGTGCGCATGGTGCTCATCGACCCCAAGCGCGTCGAGTTCGCGGCGTACCAGGGCATCCCGCACCTCGTGACGCCGGTGATAACGAACGCCAAGAAGGCCGCCGACGCGCTGCAGTGGGTCGTGCGCGAGATGGACATGCGCTACGAGGACATGGAGACCTCGGGCGTGCGGCACATCGACGACTTCAACCGCAAGGTGCACAGCGGCGAGCTCAAGGCGCCGCCCGGCTCCGAGCGGGTGTACCAGGCCTACCCGTATCTGCTCGTGATCATCGATGAACTCGCCGACCTGATGATGGTCGCCCCGCGCGACGTCGAGGACTCGATCGTGCGCATCACCCAGCTCGCGCGGGCAGCCGGCATCCACCTGGTCATCGCGACGCAGCGGCCGTCCGTCGACGTCGTGACCGGCCTGATCAAGGCCAACGTGCCGTCGCGGCTGGGCTTCAAGACCTCGTCGGTCACCGACTCGCGGGTCATCCTCGACCAGCCCGGTTCGGAGAAGCTGCTGGGCAAGGGTGACGCGCTCTTCCTGCCGATGGGTGCGTCGAAGCCGGCCCGCATGCAGGGTGCGTTCGTCACCGACGACGAGATCAACCAGATCGTCGAGCACTGCAAGAAGCAGCTCGAGCCGACGTACCGCGAGGACGTCACGGCGCCGCAGGTGGTCAAGCGCGAGATCGACGAGGAGATCGGCGACGACCTCGACGTGTTCCTGTCCGCGGTGGAGCTCGTGGTGTCGACGCAGTTCGGCTCGACGTCCATGCTGCAGCGCAAGCTACGAGTCGGTTTCGCCAAGGCCGGGCGCCTGATGGACCTCATGGAGTCCCGCTCGATCGTCGGACCGTCCGAGGGGTCGAAGGCGCGCGAGGTGCTGGTGATGCCCGATGAGTTGGCCGGTTTGCTCTACACGCTGCGCAACGGAGGCACGGCCGATGATCTCGTGTCTGCCGACGACGACGAGCCGATCGGCGACAACCGTCCGACCGGTCCGGTGACCAGCGAACCGCTGCCGACCGACTCCGAACCGTTCTGAGCGCAACGGCCCTCGGGTCAGTGCTCGCGAATCAGTGCGCGCGGTGCCGTGCTGCGTACAGCAACCGGTGCAGCGAGAAGGTCTTCGCTGCCGTGGAGGGACGGCGGTGCCGCCCGACGTAGGTCTCGTCCTCGGTCGCGATCCCGGCCGTCGACGGTGTCCACGCCGAGAAGCCGGTATCGATCCGGTCGATTGTCGCCATGACACTCACCTCCGTGCTCGGCACGCTAGCCCGGTGATCCGTGGGCGTGGGTGAGGCGCGCGGAGGGCGTGTCCCACCGCGTCACATCAGTTCGAGCAGCATGCGGGCGTTGCCGAGGGTGTTGGGTTTGACGTACTCGAGGCCGAGGAACTCCGCGACGCCCGGGTCGTACGAGCGGCGCAGCGCGTCGTAGGTGTCGGGGTCGACGGGCGTGCCCTCGATCTCGACGAAGCCGGCCCGGCCGAAGAAGCCGGTGTGGAACGTCAGCGCGAACAGCCGGCCCAACCCGAGCTCCCGGGCGACGTCGATGAGCGCGTCCAGCAGCCGGCGCCCGATGCGTTGCTGGCCGTGCTCGGGGTGCACGGCCAGCGTGCGGATCTCGCCGAGGTCGGCCCACAGCACGTGCAGCGCACCGCACCCGACGACGCGTCCGTCGAGCTCGGCGACCAGGAAGTCCTGCACGTCCTCGTACAGCGCGACCAGTTCCTTGGCCAGCATCTTGCGTCCCGATCCGGCGTACAGATCGACGATCGCCTTGATGGCCGGGACGTCTGACGTTCGGGCACGACGGACGACGACAGGCACCGCACCACGCTAGCGGCAGTGCAGCTCGGGCAGCCGGGCTACCGCCACCTCGTGGTACGCCCCGTCCTGCGAGGTCTGCTCGAACAGGCGGCCCGGCAGCGTCGACAGGTACTCGGCATTACCGGTCGGCGCCACAGCACCGGTTCTCGTGTCGAGCACGTAGCTGACCGATCCGTACTCGTCGAGGCCGAAGAACACATAGGGGCCGGCCGTGGCGTTCACCGACGGGGGGAAGCGGCGATCGTGAATGGGATCGACGACGAAGCTGCGCCCGGCGCCGCTCGCCGCCGCCCAGGTGATCGTCGCCCGGTCGTGGGTCCGGTAGGTCCAGGCCCAGTTCCTGCCGTCGCTGACGACGTAGGCCGGGATCCCTTCGGCCGCGTCGATGACCGGAGGCACACGTGCCGGCGCAACGATGCGTCCCGCGCGGCCGCCGGGCCACGCGACACCGCCCCGCGGATCGGGCTGCACAGCGGGATACACGCTCAGCCGGGCGACGATTCGGTAGCGGTGGGTCGACATGGCGTAGCTGAGCACGATCCCGCTCTCCGACTCGGACGTCGGCGTTGCGCCCCAGTAGACGATCCCGCTCCGGACCACGACAGCACCGCGTCCGACGACCCAGCCGGCCGGTGTGGGGGACTTCGCGAGCAGATGCGTCGTGCGATGCAGCACGGTGTCCACCACGGCGATGTCGTCGACCGGGGTGTCCGGGCTGTCGGCCGGAATCTTGGGCGCACTGCCCACCGCCAGGTAGCGGCCGTCCCACGAGGTGTTGCCGCTGATGCGGTCGAACGGGATGTTCATCAGCTTCGTCGATCCGCCGTTCTTCGCACGGAGATAAAGGTTCTGGCCGAGCGCTTTCGAGTAGGTGCCCACGATGATGGAGCCGTTCGTGCTGCCCTCCTCGGGGTAGGCCTGAGCACCGTCGGCCGTCAAGGTCGCGGCGTCGACGGCGTGCTGCCACGAGGCCGGTAGGTCCGCCGCGCACGCCGATGCCGCGTCCCCGCCTGCCTGCGTCTGTTGGTGCTCGTTGCGGGCGACGTAGCCCACTGCGGCGCCGGCCAGCAGAACCGTCGCCACCGACGCAGCGACGAGCAGCCAGCGCGACCGGTCGCTGCGCTGCGGCGCGTCGGTTTCGAGCGCAGGCGCGTCGGTGACGGTCGCGGCGCGGGCGTGCAGGGTGTCGCGCAGGAGCTGGTCGAGGTCGCTCATGATTCCTGTCCTCTCGCTCGGGCGAGTTGGGGGTGGTGGCGCAGTTCGGCGAGGGCGCGGGAGGCGAGGCTGCGCACGGTGCCCTCGCGGCAGTTCAGGATCGAGGCGATCTCCGCGTCCGGCAGGTCGAGGTAGAAACGCAGCACCACGACCGCCCGCCGGCGCTCGTTCAGGCCGGCGAGCATCCGCCACATCTCGTCCTGGGCACCGTGGTCGACGGCGTCCTCGGCGGGGGAGTCCGGCAGGTCGGCCAGGGTGATCTCACCCGATGCGCGACGCCGCCGCTGCGAGATGTGCAGGTTGACCAGCGTGCGCCGGGCGTAGGCCAGCGGTGCCGCAACCGCGAACCGGTCGCCGAAGCGCTGGTGCAGCTTGAGGTAGGTGTCCTGGACGAGATCGTCGGCGGTGAAGCGGTTGCCGCACAGGAGATAGGCGAAGCGGGCGAGGGCGACGCCGTGCTGGGCGGCGAACTCGTCGAGCCCACTGCCGGCGACGTCGTCCACCACGCTGAGCTCCTCGTCCGTGACCCGTGATCGGTGCAGGGTGTGCATACCTGCTGAACGCGATGAGCGACCAGATCTGCTGCGGACGTTCGCACGGCATGCCGGACGGCCGCTCGCGGGTAACGTGTGATCGTGCCTCAGTCCGTCCGCAGCGTCGCGCTCGTCACGCTCGGCTGCGCCCGCAACGAGGTGGATTCCGAGGAGCTGGCCGGTCGCCTCGGCGCGGGGGGTTGGTCGTTGACCGAGGACGCCGACGACGCCGACGTCGTGGTCGTCAACACCTGCGGCTTCATCGACTCGGCCAAGAAGGACTCGATCGACACGCTGTTGGCTGCTGCGGACACGGGCCGCAAGGTGGTGGCCGTCGGGTGCCTCGCCGAGCGCTACGGCGATCAGCTCGCCGCCGAGCTGCCCGAGGCCGACGCGGTGCTGGGTTTCGACTCCTACGCCGACATCGCCGCCCGCCTCGACGACGTCGCCGCCGGACGGCCCGTCGCCCCACACGTCCCGCGTGATCGCCGCACCCTGCTTCCGGTGACACCGACGCAGCGGCCCGCGGCCAGCGTCGACGTCGCGGTGCCCGGGCACGCGTGGGGCCCGACCGCGGCCGTCCGAAGCCGTCTCGACGACGCCCCCATGGCCTACCTCAAGCTCGCATCGGGCTGCGACCGGCGCTGCACCTTCTGTGCGATCCCCTCCTTCCGCGGGTCGTTCGTCTCGCGACTGCCTGCCGACGTTCTCGCCGAGGCGGCCTGGCTGGCCGACTCCGGCGCGCGGGAGCTGGTGCTGGTCAGCGAGAACTCGACGTCCTACGGCAAGGACCTGGGCGACCTGCGTGCGCTCGAGGCGTTGCTCCCGCAGCTGGCCGGCGTCGAGGGCATCGAGCGGGTCAGGGTGTCGTACCTGCAACCGGCCGAGCTGCGCCCCGACCTGCTGCGCGTGATCGCCGCGACCCCCGGCGTCGCGCCGTACTTCGACCTGTCGTTCCAGCACGCCAGCACCCCGGTACTGCGCCGGATGAAGCGTTTCGGTGGCACCGAGGCCTTCCTCGACCTGCTCGCCCGGGCCCGGGCAATCGCGCCCGACCTCGGCGCGCGCAGCAACGTCATCGTCGGCTTCCCGGGCGAGACCGAGGACGACGTCCGCGAGCTCGAGCACTTCCTGTCCGAGGCCCGGCTCGACGCCGTCGGCGTGTTCGGCTACTCCGACGAGGAGGGCACCGACGCCGTGGCCTTCGAGGACAAGGTGCCGGCCGAGGTCATCGCCGAGCGGGTCGAGCGGATCAGCTCGCTCGCGCACGAGCTGTCCAGCCAGCGCGCCGAGGACCGCATCGGCACCCGCGTCGAGGTGCTCGTCGAGGACGTCTGGTCCGACGAGCCCGGTGACGTCGAGCTGATCGGCCGCGGCGCCCACCAGGGCCCCGAGGTCGACGGCGCGGTTCGCCTGACAGGCGGCGTCGGCATCGGCCGCGGGCAGATCGTGGACGCCTTCGTCATCGACTCCGAGGGGGTCGACCTCATCGCCGAACCGATCGGCGACCCGCGGTGAGTGCCGCCGAGCATGTCACGCCGGCGGTCGCCGCCGACGACACGCGCACGGTGACGCCACGGGCGCGACCCTCCCTGCCGCGTCTCACCGAGGACCCCATCGGTGACCCGCCCAGTCCTGCGTCGGCGTGGAACATCGCCAACGGGCTGACCGTGCTGCGGCTCGCGCTCGTGCCGGTGTTCGTCGTTGCCCTGTTCTCCGGTGGGGGTCACCAGGCCGGTCTGCGGGTGCTGGCGTGGGTCGTGTTCGCATTGGCGTCGGTCACCGACCGCATCGACGGCGAGATCGCGCGTAAACGAGGGCTCGTCACCGACTTCGGCAAGCTGGCCGACCCGATCGCCGACAAGGCACTGATCGGCGCGGCGCTCATCGGGCTGTCCGTGCTCGGCGACCTGCCGTGGTGGGTCACCGTGGTCATGCTGGCCCGCGAGATCGGGGTGACGCTGCTGCGTTTCTGGGTGTTGCAGCACGGAGTCATCCCCGCAAGCCGCGGCGGCAAGCTCAAGACACTGCTGCAGGCCGTCGCCACCGGACTGTTCGTGCTGCTGCCGGTCGGCGGTTGGCTGCGGCCGGTGGCGTGGGTGGTCATGATCGCCGCGCTCGCGGTCGCGCTGGCCACCGGAGTCGACTACGTGGCGCGTGCTGTGCGGCTTCGTCGTGAGTCGCTCGCTGCCGCCCGCTGACCCGGGGAATCCAGCCTGCCGGTCGATCGTTGTGGAGGTGTTCGCCCTGAGCGGACATCGGCTGCACCACCGGTTCCTGTCGTCCGCTGCGGGTACGGTGAACCGACAGGACGTCGTCGACGTTAACCCGTGAAGGGGGTCAGCACATGCCCGTACTCCGAGAGGTTGTGGGCGAGACCCTGCGCGCGCAGCGCATGCGTCAGCGCCGCACGTTGCGTCAGGTGTCGGCCCAGGCCCGGGTCAGTCTGGGCTACCTCTCCGAGGTCGAGCGGGGCCAGAAAGAGCCGTCGTCGGAGTTGCTGGCCGCCATCTGCGGCGCGCTGGACGTCGAGCTGTCGGCGTTGTTCGGCGAGGTCAGCCAGACGCTGCGCCGCGAGGAGAAGCTCGCCCTGATCAACAGCCGCGTCGCGGTCATCCCGGGTGCGGGTGCCGGACGCATCACCCCGGCTCCGGCAAGCGATCAGGCGCACGCCGCCGAGGTCAGCACGCTGTCCACCGTGGCCGCCTGACGGCGAGTCACATCCGTCCCATCTGACTCATTCGTCCCAGATCGGACGACCCGCCGACGCGCCTCCCCTCGGCAGCGCACGAAGTCGGCGATTCTTTGCCGATGAGCGGCCCGCTGTTCGACACCCTCTTCCGCCCGACCACCCTGGCGCCGCGTTCCGGTGGCAGGGCGACGCCGACGCCCGCAGATCGGGGTGCGACCGACGACCGTCCGTCGGCGTCTTCGCCGCCCGCGATCGCTTCCGCCGCGCCCGTACGCGTGACGGGCACCCGAACCCGCGCCGGCAACGCGATGTCGCGCACTCGTATCGCGCTGCTGACCGGCGCGGGCCAGGCCGTTGCCGTCAGCGGTACCCGCATCGCGATGGCCCAGGTGGCCACCGCGGCGGGCGTGGCCAAGGCGACGCTCTACAACCACTTCCGCACCCGCGAGGCAGTGCTCGACGCCCTGATCACCTACGAGGTCACCGCCCTGATCGAGGCCGCGGCGGGCAAGCCGATCGAGCGCGCGCTGGCCGACACCGCCATCATGATCGCGCGGCACCGCGTGCGGCAGGGGCTCGCCGCGATCGAGCCGGCGGCGCTGGCCCGGTTGGCCGCCATCGACGACACGAGCGAGGGCTGGCAACTCGCGCGCGCCGCGGTCGCAGCCCAGCTCGCGCAGTCCGGCCGCGGCGGTGCCGACACCGTGCTCCGGTGGCTCGGGTCGTTCCTGCTGAGCCCTGCATCGCCGAACGCGATCGTCGCCGATGTCGTGATCCTGGTTGCCGGCCTGCCCGTGCTGCCCGCCGGCGTCGAGAGCTCCGAGGTTCGTTCGGCCTGACCCGGGCCGACGGTGGCATCGCCTGCCCGCGGCGGTCACCATGAGGTCATGTCCTGGTTGCGCCGACGAGCCGACGACCCACCGGTCGAGCAGGCCGTCGACCGCATCCGTGCCGCGATCGTCGAGCTCACCGAGCGTCGCGACGAGGCCGCCTACGCAGCAACTGCGGCCCTGCTCGGACAGGCAGAGGTTCAGCACGCGCTGCACGAGCAGCAGCGCCGTCTGCGGTTGGCGCTCGTGCAACTCGACCATGCGCTGACGCTCGCCCGCCGCGTCGCCGACGACGTCGCACGCGACGACGGCGCGGTCGCTGCCCTGGCCTACTACGCCAACGTCGACGGCCTGCAGGTCCAGCGCGACGTCGTCGTCGCGTCCGTCGAGCAGCTCGAGCAGATCCAGAACGTCTCGCGGTCGCACGTCGGCGCGGCTCGCGAGGTGCTGGTGCGATCGCGCGCCGTGTTCGACGCGGCGCTGCACGAGCAACTGCGCCTGCTGGTCACGCTCGAGCAGCTCGAACGGGCACGGTTGCTGCTCGTCGCACGGTCCACCCGGCGCCGGGGGTTGCAGTGAGCGCACCGCTCGTGCGGCTGGACCCTGCGTCGGCGACCGCGCCGTTCGACCAGATCCGCGCGCAGCTCGCTGCCCGGATCACGAATGGTCAACTGGTGGCCGGCACCCGGTTGCCGACGGTCCGCGCGCTGGCCGAGCAGCTGGGGATCGCCGTGAACACCGCAGCCCGTGCGTACCGCGAGCTCGAGACCGCGGGGTTGATCGAGACCCGCGGCCGCGCGGGCACGGTCGTGTCGGCCCGAGGCGACGACGGGCGGGAACGGTTGCAAGCGGCCGCCCGGCGGTATGCGGCGCACGCGCGCGACGCCGGTATCGGCGCCGACGAGGCCCTGGCCGTGGTGCGGGCAGCGCTGCAGGACTGAGCTGGGTCAGTGGCGCTGCTCGGGCTGGCAGGTCGGGCACCAGTAGGTGCCTCGGGCACGCGGTGGTTCGCCCTGATCGGCCCGCAGGATCGGGGTCCGGCAGCGCAGGCACGGGGCGCCGCCGCGCTCGTAGACCCAGTGCTCGCGGCCGCGGCCGAGCTGGCCGGTGGTCGACTGTTCCGGGTGGTCGCGGTTCGCCCGGAGCAGCCGCTGCGAGGTGTTGACGAGCCCGAGCAGGTCGGCGACCCCGCCGGTGGGCGTCCAGGGATGGACGCGCTCGACGAACAGCACCTCGCACTTGTACATGTTGCCGACGCCGGCCAGGTTGCGCTGGTCGAGCAGCGCCTCGCCGATCGTCACCTCGGGCGCCGCGAGCAGGTTGCTCACGGCGGCGTCAGGGTCCCAGTCGGGCCCGAGCAGATCCGGCCCGAGATGCCCGACGAGGGTGTCCTCGCCATGTCGGGTGACGATGCGCAGGTCGTGGACGCGAAAGCCGGTGGCCGTCCACTCCTGGTTGCCGACCTGCGCCCGGACCATGTGCTCGGGGTGCCGCCGCGGACGCGGCCCGCCGGTGCGCGACAGGTACCACGAGCCGTCCATGCGCAGATGGCTGTGCAGGGTGAGGCCACCGGAGAACCGGGTCAGCAGGTGCTTGCCGCGCGCGAGCACCTCGGTGACCGTCTCACCGGAGAGGTCGGACGTCGCCAGCTCGGGCACCCGCAGGTCGAAGGTCGTGACCACCCGCCCGGCCAGCGCCTGGTGCAGCCGGTGCGCGGTCAGCCACGCGGTGTCGCCCTCAGGCACGAAGCCGCAGCCCGCGCGGGGTGGGCCGGAAGCCGGCTGCGGCCAACGCCTCGCCGAGCGTGGAACCCGCGACCGGTGCGCCGTCGGCCTTCTCGACCGCCAGCTTGCCGAGCGCGCCGTCGCGCACAGCGAGGGCCAGCGCGTCGGCGGCCGGCTGCAGCACGCCGACGTCGTCGGTGAAGGACAGCAGGGTGCGCCCGCCGCGCTCGACGTAGAGCGCCAGTGCACCGTCGACCAGCACGACCAGCGCGCCGGCCTTGCGGGCCGGTTGGTGGCCGCGGCCGCCCTTCTCGGCGGTCGGTGCCTCGGGACGCG
>CAZZVT010000019.1:0-31655 GCA_964657545.1 uncultured Jatrophihabitantaceae bacterium | reverse complement strand
GCGACCTGCAGTGGTTCACGATCAACGCGATGAAGAGCGCGTTCATCGGCTTCGACGAACGCCTGGCGATCATCAACACCCAGATCAAGCCGGGCTACGCAGCGCTGCTGGGCGACTGACCCACTACGGGCACGGTGGGTCGTAGCGCGCCCCCGGGACGTACTGGCGCCATTCCGCCCGCGTGATCGGGCTGCCGGCGCCCGCGCACACCATCCGCGTGTCCGCGGCGGCGTCGATCGACCACACGGGCACCGTCACCGAGCGCCCGCCTGCCACCAGTACGTGGCCGACCGGGCTGAACGCGGCAGCGAACACATTCCCGTGCAGCGAGCGCAGCGTGGCCAGCACCCGGGCGTGCGCGGGCGCGGACACGTCGTAGACCCACACCGTGTGGTCGTTGCTCGGCACGGCCAGCAGCCGCCCGGAGGCGTCGAAGGACGGGATGTTCTCGTAGTCGGTCGGGCCTCGTAGCGCGGCCCCGATCCGGACCGGGTGCCGGGGGTCACGGACCGACCAGAGCCGGGTCGTCCGGTCGGCGCTGGACGCGGCGAGCATCCGCCCGTCGGGGGAGAACGCCACGCCGTAGACGTAGAGGTCGAAGCCGCCCAGGGTGGCGGTCGCGCTCGGCGCGCGGGGATCGCTGACGTCCCACAGATGCGCGGTGTGATCGGCGCTGGCCGCGGCCAGCAACCGGCCGTCGGGCGAGAACGCGACGTCCAGGACGAGGTTGCCCGCACGCACCACGGACAGTCGCGCGGGGTGCGCCGGGTCGCGCAGGCTCCACAGCGACACGGCGTGGTCGTCGCCGCCGACGGCGAGCAGCATGCCGTCGGGGCTCAGGGCCACGCTCTCGATCAGGGCCGTCGAGGCGGTGAACGGCGCAGCGACCTGACGCGGCTCGGCGACGTCGCGGGTGTCCCACAGCTCGACCTGACCCGTGCTGTTGCCGGCAGCCACGAGCCGGCCGTCGCGACTGATGGCGCTGACACCGTCGATCGCACCGTGGCCGCCGGTCATCGTCAGCAGTGGTCCGACGCGCCTCATCGCCCGCGGGTTGCGCGCGTCCCACAACTGCACGCCGCCGCCGACGCCGTTCTGGGCCACGGCGAGGGTGTGCCCGTCGCCGGTGAAACCCAGGCTGAAGACGGTGCCGGCGGACACGTGGGCCTCGGATCGGCGGGTCGACCAGCGACGTAGCGCCCCGTCGGCAGACGTGCTGAGCACGGAGGCGCCGTCGGGCGAGAACGCGGCCCCGGTCACGGGACCGGGGCCCGGCGTGGCGGGTTGCGCGGTCCACGAGCCGACCTGCCACTGGCGGACGGAGTCGTCGGAACTGCCCGACAACAGCTGCGACCCGTCGGGGGAGAACGTCAGGACGTTGATCTGGCCGTCGGAGTTGCCGGGCAGCACCCGCGCGACCGTCAGCCGCGCGTCGGTCGTGTTCCAGATCGTGACGCCGCCCCCGCTGCCGCCGGTCAGCAGCTGGCCGGTGGTCGGGGCGAAGGCGACGGCGTTGAGGCGACCCGCGCTGCTGCGTCCGGTGAGCTTCGGCGCACCGGGGCGCGCAGTCGACCAGTCCACGATGTCGCCGCCGAGGGTCACCGCAGCGACCGAGCTGCCGGTCCGGTCGAAGGCGACCGCCTGCACCGTGCTGCCGCTCGGCAGTCCGTGGGGCGCGGGCAGTGCCGTCGGGCGTGCCGGCGTCGACACGTCCCACTCGTCGAGGGGGTGCGGCCCGGCGCCGGCGGCCAGCAGCGAGTGGCCGTCGGGCGCGAAGGCCAGGGCCTGCAGCGCGCCGGCGAAACCGGTCGGCACCCGACTCACCAGGCGCGGGTGCCGCGGGTCGTGGACGTCCCACAGCGTGACGTCGCTGGGTTCGCCGCCGGTGGCGAGCAACCGGCCGTCGGGCGAGAAGGCGAGCCCGAACAGCTCCTGCCCCGATCCGGGGATCGTGCCCAGCGCCGCCTTCTGCCCCTTCGGTACGGACATCAGCCGCACCGATCCGTCGTCGGCGTGCCCGACCGCGACGGTCCCGCGCGAGGAGACCGCGAGCGGGGTCGGGCCGGCCGGGCCCAGGACCCGCGTGATCACCGGCGCGGCCGCGGCGTCCAGCAGCTCGGATCGGGCCTCGGTCGTGGCGGAGATGCGGTAGCCGGCGACTGCGAGCTGCTGGGCGAGGCTCGGGTCGGAGGTGGCGAGCTCGCGGGCCTGGATCGCGACCTGACGCGAGAGCGCGTCGTCACGGGCAGCGGCCGCAGCTCGTTGACTGTGATCGGCGCTGCGCCGAGCCACGGACGCCACGATCGCCAGCCCCGACGCCACCAGGGCGAGCACGGCCACCGCGACCAGCAGTTGGACGAGGCGCCGGGTGCGGCGACGCTCGGCCCTGGCCAGTTCGTCGCGCCGCCGGACCGAGGCGTCGAGGTAGGACTGCTCGACGGCGTTGAGGCCCCAGTGATTGGGAAACTGCGCCGCCCAGTCCAGCGCTGTCTCCAGTGTCGCGCCGGCCGTGAGCGCGGCGGGGTCACGGTCGGCGGCGAGCCAGGCGTTGGCCCCGGCGGTGATCCGCCGGTGGATGAGCAGCCCGGCGCGGTCGGCAGCCAGCCACCCGTGCAGCCGGGGCCAGGCGGTGAGCAGCGCCTCGTGACTGACCTCGACCGAGTTCTCGGTGAGGGTGAGCAGCCGCCGCTCGGCGAATCGGTCGACGACCTCGCGCACCGTCCCGGCCCGCTCGGCGTTCTCCGGCGCGTCCAGATCGAGTTCGGCCCGCGAGATCCGCCGCCGGGTGAAGGCGACATCGTCACCGACGTTCACGAGGCGGACGAACAGGTCGTGCGCGGCGCCTTGCCGCGGGATGTCCAGCGCGGTGAAGACCTCCTCGGCGGTGCGCTGCACGGCTGCGTCCAACCCGCCGGTGGCCCGGTAGTCGGCGATGGTCAGGCGACGGCCGCTCGAGCGGTCCCACGTGGCCAGCAGCGCATGCGAGAGCAGGGGCAACACGCCGGTGTGGTGCGCTCCGAGGTCGGCCAGGACGACCTCGACCAGGCCGTCCTCGACTGCGACGCCGATCTGATTCGCCGGTCCGACGACGACGTCGCGCAGTTGCTCGCTGGTCAGCGGGCCGATGACCACCTGCGCATGCCGGAGGGCGGCCAGCGACACCGGTTCGCGGGCCGCCTCGGCGAAGAAGTCCGCACGCATCCCCAGGACGACCACGACGTCCGGGCCCGTGGTGGCCAGGGCGTCGAGGAACGCCGATCGGGACTCGGCGTCGTGCGTCAGGGTGAAGATCTCCTCGAACTGGTCGATCACCACCAGGTGCGGCCCGCCGCCGCGCGCCGCCAGCGCCGCGGCGAACGCGGAGCCCGGGTCGTTGCCCGGTGTGCCGATCGCGCAGGTCCAGCGCTCGCCGTCCGTGTCACCTCCGGCGTCGTCGAGCGCGCCGGCCCGAACGGCGGCGACCACTCCGGCACGAAGCAGGGACGACTTGCCCGAGCCGGACGGCCCGATGACGGCGAGCAGGCCGCGACTGGGGCCGGGCTCGCGACGCAGCTGCGCCACCAGCTGCACGATCTCGGCCGTCTGCTCGCGGCGGCCGAAGAACAGCGCCGCGTCCTCGGGCTCGAACGGCTTCAGCCCGCGGTACGGCGCGGTGCTTCGGGTCGTGCGCCGATCGGACGAGGCGCGGACGCGGCGCAGCGCCGTCAACCAGGCCTCGACCTCGGAACCGTCGGTGACACCGCAGGCCGTGAGAACGTCGACGATCAGCGACTGCTGGCCGGGCGACGGCACGTGCCGACCGCTGAGGTAGTCGCCGAGGGTGCCGGGCGGTCGCTCGATGCGTTTGGCGAGTTCGCGGACCGTGAAGCCGGCCGCCGCGCGCAGCGCGTTCAACCCGGCACCGAACTCGGCGCGGGTACGGATCGTCGTCGGATCGACGACGCTGGCAGCCTCGCCCACGTAGGTCCCCCGATCCGGCGCGCGACAGCAGCCGACTGTAGATCAGTGTCCGGCGGCGTACGGGTTTGTACGGGGTTTCGTTACGAAGGTGTGCCGACCCGTCGGCGATGGGACATTCACGCCGAATGCGAGTTCCAGGTGCAAGGCGTACGGGGGGTCTGTTTTAGTGACGAACGAATTGTGGGCCGAGGTCGGCGCGACCATGCGAGCACTGCGGGAGCAGGCCGAGCAGTCCTTACGGACCGTCGAGCGGGCCAGTGACTGGGGCCGCGGGACGCTGTCGCAGGTCGAGAACGGCCGGGCCCGGGCCAACCGTGAGCAGGTCGAGTGGTACGACGCGAACCTGGGCGGGGACGGGCTGCTGGTGAGCATGTACGTCGAGGCGCGCACCGCGCACACGGCGCCCGCCACCCGCCGGCCGGGTGCAGCGCAGCTGCCCGGGGATGCGTTCGAGGTGGCGTCCTCGGTTCTGGCATCGGGTGAGACAGCACGGATCGGGGCCAATCTCGCCGCCGGCTGGACGCTGCGCAACACCGGCACGATCCCGTGGACAGGGCGGGCGTTGGCACGGGTCGGGGCGCCCACCGCGCTGCGGCTGATCTCCAGCGAGCCGTCGGTGCCGATCCCGCCGTGCGCGCCGGGCGGAACGGTCGACGTCCTGTTCAAGATCACGGTCCCGGACGCGGCCGGCACCCTCGCCGCGTACTGGCACATCGTCGACGATCACGGACGGCCCAGTTTCGCACCTCCGGCCCTGCTGTCGATCACGCTGCTGGCCACCTGATCCTGCCTACAGCAGGCCGGCGCGTTGCTTGGCCTGCAGCACCCGCAGCGCCGCGGCGTCGATCTGTCGGTGGAACGCGGGGCTGCTGTCTGCCTCGGCCACCAGGGCCGAGGTCATGGTCTCGGCCTGGTCGGCGACGACGGTGAGCACGATGTCGCCGCCGGCCCGCACGAACTGCACCGCGCGCTGCCCGGGCGACAGGTAGCCGACCTGGCGACTCGCCCCGAGGTCGTCGCTGATGATCACGCCGCGGTAGCCGAGGTCGCCGCGCAGCATCCCGCTGACGATCGTGCGCGAGAACGCGGCCGGAGTGTCCGGGTCGATGCGCGAGTAGATCGCCGTCGACATCATCACGAACGGCACACCGGCCGACGCGGCGGCCCGGAACGGGGCGAGGTAGGCGTCGGTGCGGGTCGTCACGAAATCCGTGACGCCGGAGGTCACGTCGGTGTTGCCCGACACCCGACCGAGCCCCGGGAAGTGCTTCACCGTCGGCGCGACGCCGGCGTCCATCAGCCCCTGCGCGACGGCCAGGCCGTGGCTGCGCACGACGCTCGGCGTGTGCCCGTACTCGCGGTCGAGGTCGCCGATGGGTGGGTTGCCCTGGCCGGCGGACGGGACGGTGTCGAGCACGGGCGCGAGGTCGACGTCGACCCCGGCCTCCTTCAGCTGACTGCCCCACGTGCGGGCGTCCGAGCGCAGAACGGATGGGGCGACGGTGCCCTGTTGCGTCGCGGCGGGCACGGCGCTGAAACCGGGCCCCTGCAGCCGTTGGACGATGCCGCCCTCCTGGTCGGTGGCGATGAGCAGCCCGGTGCGTTTCGGCGCGTAGCGCTGCAACCGGGAGGTGAGGGCGCGGATCGCGGCCGAGCCGGAGGTGGTCGTGCCGTCGAGGATCACCGACCCGACGTCGTACTTCCCGATGGCCGAGACGGTTGCGTCGGCGACCCCCGAGCTCGGGCAGTCGACCATCAGCAACTGCCCGACGCGCTGGCGCAGGCTCATGGCCGCGAACACCGCCTGCGCCGGACCGGCGGGCGACGTCGACGTGCCCGCCGAACTCGGGAGTCCGGACACGCCCGTCGGCGGCCGGGCGGCCGACCCGGCTGCCGACACCGACGTGCGCGCCGGATCGGACTCACCCGACGTGCAGGCTGCGAGGCAGAGCGTGAGCCAGACGGTGAGCGCGGCGAATCGCCCCGCTCGGATCGGCATCCCCGCACTGTACGGAGGGCTGCGGTTCAGCCCCTGCGGGTCAACCCTGCTGCAATCCCAGCGGGAGGCCCAGCGGGGCGTCCGTGAACAGGTCGCGGACGAGTTCGAGCGAGCGCCGTCGATCGTCGATGTCGTAGATCTGGGCGGTGATCATCAGCTCGTCGGCGTCGGTGGCCTCGAGCAGGCGAGCGAGTTCCCGGCGGACGGTGTCGGGGCTGCCGACGGCCTGACCGGCGCGACGTTGGAGGGCGAACTGCTCCTCCTGCGGCGTCCAGGGATGGGCCGCGGCCTGCTCGGGCGTGGGTAACCGCCCCGGCCGACCCTGCCGCAGGCGCAGGAACGACAGCACGCCGGGACGGGCAAGGCGGTCGGCCTCGGCGTCGGTGGGCGCGCAGACCGCGTTGACGGTGACCATCGCGTACGGCTTGGTCAGCAGGCCGCCCTCACGGAACGAGTTGCGATAGGTCTGCAGCGCCGGGACGGTGTTCGCCCCGCTGAAGTGATGGGCGAAGACGAACGGCAGGCCGAGGATCCCGGCGAGCTCGGCGCTGAAGTCACTCGATCCGAGCAGCCAGAGCGGCGGCTGCAGGTCGGCGGCGGGCACCGCCTTGACCCGCGCGAAGGGGTGGTCGGCCGGGAAGTCGTCGGCCAGGAAGCAGGCCAGTTCGCCGAGTTCCTCGGGGAAGCGGTCGGCCTGCAGATTGTTGGTCCTGCGCAGGGCGGCGGCGGTGAGGCCGTCGCTGCCCGGGGCGCGACCCAGGCCGAGATCGATGCGCCCGGGGTAGAGCGAGGCCAGGGTGCCGAACTGCTCGGCCACCGCGAGCGGGGAGTGGTTCGGCAGCATCACGCCGCCGGACCCGACGCGGATCTGGCGGGTCGCGCCGGCGATCGCGCCGATCAGGACGGCGGGCGCCGAGCTGGCGATGCCGGCCATGTTGTGGTGCTCGGCGACCCAGAAGCGGGTGAACCCCAGTTCGTCGGCCCGTTGCGCGAGAGCGATCGTCGAGCGCAGGGCGTCGGTGGTGCTGGCGCCGTCGCCGACCGGCGAGAGGTCGAGTACGGACAGCGGGACGCGCGGCAGCTCGGTCACACCGGTGGGAACGCGTCAGCGGCAGGTGCTGTTCCGTCAGTCCTGGAGCTGCAGGCAGGTATGGATCTCCTCGACCAGCGCCCGCCAGTCGTCGCGGTCGACGTTCGGGCCGTCGAGGACGTCGAGATCGGCCTCCAGCCCGCAGAACTCGGCAAGCTCGACGACCAGCTCGGCGCCGGGCTCCGTCGGCTTGCGCAGGTCGAAGGTGGCATCGTCGTCAGGGGTGAAGTCCTCGTCGTCGAGCTCGGCCAGCTCCTGCCACCACTCGAGCTTGTGCAGCCGGTGGCCGGTGGCCGCGCGGCAGTAGCGGGCGAGGTCGGCGACGTCGGTGAACACGGCGACCTTGCCGTCGTCGCCGAGGAACGCCATCTCGACCTCGTCGGTGTCGGGGTCGACGGGGATGTCGGCCCGGACGGTGAGGTAGGTCTGCTCACCGATGCGGATCGCGATCGGCTCGGCACCGACGCGCTCCCACACCGAGTCCTCGGCGTGGAACTCCGTCTCGCTGAAGTCACCGACCCATTCGAGCCAGTCGGACGTCCGCTTGATCGCGCGCTCCCACGAGTCGGCGATCGTGTCGCCGAGCTCGTTCCAGCGCTTGCGACCGTCCTTGCCCTGGTAGGAGACGTCCTCGTCGACGAGTTCGGCGTACGCGGGGGTGCCCTCGACGAGCCGACGCAGCGCGCCGTCGTCGCAGCAGTCGGCGATGCGGGCCACCATGTCGACGACGTCGGCCAGCGCGCTGACGTGCACCGGATCGGGTTCGCCGGCGGCCCAGTCGTAGACCTGGTCGAGGTCGTAGTGGGCCTCGGGCGTGGGTTTGAGATCGTCAGGTGTGGCCTTGAGGACCTGTCCGTACCCGGGGTGGTCGGACAGGTCGTTCTCCTCGCCGGAGGCGATGAAGGCAGCAAGATCGTCGGTGCTCGGGTAGAGCAGGATCTTGCGACCGTCGCCGAGGAAGCCCTGCCACTGCTCCCCGTCCTCGTCCTCCCACGGCGGGGCGTACAGCGTGAGGCCGGTGCGGTCGTCGACGGTGAGGGTGATCGGCACGATGGACGCCGCTTGGCTCGTCATGCCCACGAACGTACCGGCTGTGGATTGCACCAAAAGTGTCGGTGCTGACCGCACACTGGGAGCCATGACCGATGAACGCCACACCCTTCCCGGCAGTACCCGTCCCGCCGTCGACCCGACCGACCTCGACGGCCCGCTCGATCCGAACACCGTCGTCGAGACCACGGTCGTGCTGCGTCGGCGTGCCGAGCCCGCTGCGGCGGCGTTCACCGCTGCTCCGCTGTCGCGCACCGAGCTGGCGCAGCGTTACGGCGCCGACCCGGCCGACATCGAGGCGGTCACCTCGGCCGTCACCGCGGCCGGCGCCGAGGTGCTGTCCGCCGATGCGGCGACCCGTCTGGTGCGGGTGCGCGGGTCGGCGGCGGACTTGAGCCAGCTGTTCGGCACATCGTTGCAGCAGGCCGCGGCCCACGTGCCCGGGCAGCGCCGCCGGGCCGGCGAGCTGTCCGTACCAGCCGAGCTCGACGGCGTGGTCACCGCTGTCCTCGGGCTCGACGACCGCCCGCAGGCCGCCGCACGGTTCCGCGCGGCGCGTCCCGCCGCCGTGTCGGTGTCCTACACGCCGGTGCAGCTGGCCAAGGCCTACGACCTGCCGCCGGGTGACGGGTCGGGGCAGATCATCGCCGTCATCGAACTGGGCGGTGGCTTCGGCCAGTCCGACCTCGACAGCTACTTCGGCGGGCTCGGGCTCACCCCGCCGACCGTGACCGCGGTCGGCGTCGACGGCGCGTCCAACGTGGCGGGCCAGGACCCGAACGGCGCCGACGGCGAGGTGCTGCTCGACATCGAGGTCGCCGGGGCCATCGCGCCGGCCGCGAAGCAATTCGTCTACTTCGCCCCGAACACCGACGACGGCTTCGTCGACGCGATCACCCAGGCCGCGCACGCCGATCCCGCGCCCACGGCCATGAGCATCAGCTGGGGCCAGAGCGAGGACCAGTGGAGCGCGCAGGCCCGCACGGCCATGGACGCAGCACTCGCCGACGCTGCGCTGCTCGGCGTCACGGTCACCGTGGCGGCCGGCGACAACGGCAGCACCGACTCCCAGACCGGCGGGGCGCAGCACGCCGACTTCCCGGCCTCGTCGCCGCACGCGTTGGCCTGCGGCGGCACCGCCCTGCACCTGGGCAGCGACGGGGCGGCGAAGTCCGAGACGGTCTGGAACGACGGCGGGCAGGGCGGCGCCACCGGCGGCGGCGTCAGCGACGCGTTCCCGCTGCCCGCCTGGCAGGCCGAGGCCGGTGTCCCGGTTCGCGCGGGCAGCGCGGGGAAGGCCGGTCGCGGCGTGCCCGACGTCGCGGGGGTGGCCGATCCCGCGACCGGTTACCAGGTGCTCGTCGATGGCACGGCCACGGTCATCGGCGGCACGTCGGCGGTGTCACCGCTGTGGGCCGGCATCGTCTGCCGCCTCGCCGCCGCGCTGGGCCGGCCGCTCGGGCTGCTGCAGCCGGCCCTCTACGCCGGCGCCGCAGCCGGCACCGTCGCGCCCGGCTTCCGCGACATCACGCAGGGCTCGAACGGCGCCTACTCGGCGAAGCCCGGCTGGGACGCGTGCACCGGTCTCGGCGTCCCCGTCGGCACGGCCCTGCTCGAGGTGCTGCGGGGTGCGAAGGGCTGAGCTCAGCCGCCGATCGGGTGCCACACCGTCTTGGTCTCGACGAACGCCGACAGCCGCGACAGCCCCGGGGCGGCCGTCCAGTCGGTCGAGCGCGGGATGTGGACGCGCTTGACGTTGTCGGCCGCGGCGACCTGCAGCGCGGGGCGGGCGTCGGGTGCCGCGCCGGTGAGGTCGATCGCGTTCACGTCGCGGTGCGAGGCCAGCCACGGCGCGAGCTCGGCGGTGAACCCGGTCAGCAGGTTCACCACGCCACCGGGCAGGTCGGACGTCGCGAGCACCTCGGCCAGCACCACGGCGGGCAGCGGACGCGGCTGCGAGGCGATCACGACGCTGGTGTTGCCGGTCGCGATCACCGGTGCGAGCACCGACACCAGGCCGAGCAGCGACGACTCCTGCGGTGCGAGTACGGCCACCACGCCGGTCGGCTCGGGCAGCGAGAAGGTGAAGTAGGGCCCGGCCACCGTGTTGGTCGAGCCGACGACCTGTGCGTACTTGTCGGTCCAACCGGCGTAGTGCACGAACCGGTCGACCGCGGCGTCGACCTGCGCGCGGGCCGCCGCTTCGGACCCGCCCTCGGACGCCAGCACCTCGTCAACGAACTGCGCCCGGCGGCCCTCGAGCATCTCGGCGACCCGGTACAGCACCTGGCCGCGGTTGTAGGCGGTGGCCGACGACCATTTCGCGAACGCGGCCCGCGCCGCCACCACCGCGTCGCGGACGTCCTTGCGCGAGGCCTGCGCGGCGTGCGCCAGCACGCGTCCGTCCGGGCCGTGCACCGGGTACGAGCGACCCGACTCCGAGCGCGGGAACGCCCCGCCGACGTACAGCTTGTAGGTCTTGCGCACGTCCAACCGGTCAGGTGACATGTTCGCTCCGCAAGCGTCTGTCAAGACACATCGAGGTAGCCCTCCAGCCCGTGCCGGCCGCCCTCACGGCCGAAGCCGGACTCCTGGTAGCCGCCGAACGGGGCCGTCGGGTCGAAGCGGTTGAAGGTGTTGGCCCACACCACGCCGGCGCGCAGCCGGTTCGCCACCGACAGGATGCGTGAGCCCTTCTCGGTCCAGATGCCGGCCGACAGGCCGTAGGGGGTGTTGTTGGCCTTGGCCACCGCCTCGTCGGGCGTGCGGAACGTCAGCACCGACAGCACCGGGCCGAAGATCTCGTCCTGCGCGATGCGGTGCGCCTGCGAGACGTCGGTGAACACGGTGGGCGCGAACCAGTACCCGCGCTCCGGAAGTGCGCACGGCGGCGACCAGCGCGTCGCCCCCTCGGCCTCGCCGGTGTCGGCGAGCGAGCGGATCCGGGCGAGCTGCTCGGCGGAGTTGATGGCCCCGATGTCGGTGTTCTTGTCGAGCGGGTCGCCGACGCGCAGCGTGCCCATCCGGCGCCGCAGCGAGGCGATCAGCTCGTCGGCGATCGACTCCTGGACGAGCAGCCGCGATCCGGCGCAGCACACCTGGCCCTGGTTGAAGAAGATGCCGTTGACGATGCCCTCGACGGCCTGATCGATCGGGGCGTCGTCGAACACGATGTTCGCGGCCTTGCCGCCGAGCTCGAGCGTCAGCTTCTTCGCCGAGCCCGCGACCGTCCGCTGGATGATCTTCCCGACGTCGGTCGAGCCGGTGAACGCGATCTTGTCGACGCCGCCGTGCTCCACAATCGCCTGCCCGATCGACGGACCGCCGGCCAGAATGTTGACCACGCCCGGTGGCAGGTCGGCCTCGGCGATGATCTCGGCCAGCACCAGCGCGGTCAGCGGGGTCGTCTCGGCCGGTTTCAGCACGACGGTGTTGCCGGTGGCCAGGGCGGGCGCGATCTTCCAGGCCGCCATCAGCAGCGGGAAGTTCCACGGGATGATCTGTCCGGCGACGCCGAGCGGGCGCGGGGCCGGCCCGAAGCCGGCGTACTCCAGCTTGTCGGCCCAGCCGGCGTAGTAGAAGAAGTGCGCCGCGGCAGTGGGGATGTCGACGTCGCGCGATTCGCGGATCGGCTTGCCGTTGTCGAGGGACTCGAGCACAGCCAGCTCGCGGCCGCGTTCCTGGATCGCGCGGGCGATGCGGAACAGGTACTTGCCACGCTCGGCGCCGGACATCGCCGACCACGGGCCGTCGAACGCGCGACGCGCCGCCCGGACCGCGTCGTCGACGTCGGACGGCCCGGCCTCGGCGACCTCGGCCAGCGGCTGCTCATCGGCCGGGTTGATCGTCTTGATCGCCTCGCCCGCACCGTCGCGGAACGCGCCGTCGACGAAGATCTGATAGCTCGGTCGGAGCCGGGCGAGGTCGCGCGACTCGGGTGCGGGGGAGTACTCGAAGGGGCTGGACACGGGTCAGTCCACCGTCACGTAGTCGGGCCCGTCGTAGGCGCCGGTGCTCAGCTTGTGCCGCTGCTGCAGCAGGTCGTTGAGCAGGCTGGACGCGCCGAAGCGGAACAGTGCCGGCGTCAGCCAGGCCGCCCCAGCGACCTCGTTGACCATGACGAGGTAGCGGACGGCTTCCTTCGTCGTCCGGATTCCGCCCGCGAGCTTGACGCCGCGTCGCTCGCCGGTCTGGGCGTGGAAGTCGCGCACCGCCTCGAGCATCACCAGCGCGACGGGCGGCGTCGCAGCCGGGCTGATCTTGCCGGTGGAGGTCTTGACGAAGTCGCCGCCGGCCAGCAGGGCCAGCCACGACGCGCGGCGCACGTTGTCGAGCGTGGCGAGTTCGCCGGTCTCGAGGATGACCTTGAGGTGGGTGCCGCCACAGGCGTCCTTCACCGCGACGATCTCGTCGAACACCTGCCGGTACCGACCGGCCAGGAATGCGCCGCGGTCGATCACCATGTCGATCTCGGTCGCACCGGCCGCGACCGCGTCGCGGACGTCGTGCAGCTTGGTGTCCAGCGCTGCCCGGCCGGACGGGAACGCGGTGGCGACCGAGGCGATCTGCACGCGCGAACCCCGCAACGCGAGCACCGCGGTCTCGACGAGGTCGGGGTAGACGCAGACGGCCGCGGCCGGCGGGCACGAGGCGTCGGACGGGTCGGGGTGGGCGGCCTTGACGCACAGCGAGCGGACCTTGCCCGGGGTGTCGGAACCCTCGAGGGTCGTGAGGTCGACCATCCCGATCGCGGCGTCGACGGCCCATGCCTTCGCGGAGTTCTTGATGCTGCGGGTGGCGAGCGCGGCGGCGCGGCCCTCGGCGCCGACCTGATCGACACCGGGCAACCCGTGCAGGAATCGTCGCAGCGCGGCGTCGTCGCGGGACACGTCCGCGAGGGTCGGTGCGTCGGTGACCGTCACCCGCCCATCGTAGGGATCCGGCGTTAGGGTCTGGGCGTGGCTGCCACCGTGACCGTCGTCGAGCACCCGATCGTCCAGGCCCGGCTGACGGTCATGCGCGACGAGCGCAGCACCAACTCCGAGTTCCGCGCCGCGCTGCGCGAACTCGCGACCCTGCTGGTCTACGAGGCCACCCGCGATCTCGAGCGCAGCGACGTGCCGGTGACCACCCCCGTCGGGCCCACGACCGGAACGGCCATCGCCAACCCGCCGCTGCTGGTGCCGGTGCTGCGGGCCGGTCTGGGTATGGCCGAGGCGGCGTTCAACCTGCTGCCCGAGTCGCAGATGGGTTTCGTCGGCGTCGCCCGCGACGAGGACACCCACCAGCCGCACGCCTACATGGCCTCGCTGCCCGACTCACTGGCCGGCCGTCCGGTGATCGTGCTCGACCCGATGCTGGCGACGGGCGGTTCGCTGCTGCACTCGCTGCGTCTGCTGGCGACGCGCGGTGCCACCGACCTCACCGTCGTCTGCGCGCTCACCGCCCCCGACGGCGTCCGGGCGCTCGACGAGTCCGGGCTGGACCTGCGGCTGTTCACGGCCAGCATCGACGAGAAGCTGAACGAGAACGCCTACATCGTCCCCGGCCTCGGCGACGCAGGGGACAGGCAGTTCGGTCCGCGCTAGCCCCGTCCCCGCTCGACCTCGGCGGAGGGGAGGCTGGCCGCGTCAGCAGTGGGCGTAGCGGTAGGCGCGGTCGCCCCGGGCGACGACGTCGCGGTCGCGCAGGATCACCGAGACACTTCGTCCCCGCGCCCGGCAGGCACGTGTGAAGGCCGCGCGGCCGTTGTCGGTGTACTCGATCTCGATGACGTGCCGCCCGTAGTGCGAGGTGTAGGTGCCGCATTCCCGGTAGACCTCGCACTCCTCGGCGATCGCGAAGTCGAAGCCGATGCGGGCCGAGGTCAGCTCGGTCGTGTTCTTCTGGGCGATGGCGAGGCCGCGAGCGTGTGCTCGGGTGACAAGGGCCCGGGCGAACGCGATGTTGTCGGCCCGGGTGATCGCACCTCGCACGCCCTGGCGCGTCCAGGAATCCAGGTTGTCGGGCTCGACAGCCCTGAACCCCTTTCGGGCGCAACCGTCGAACCATCCGCCGACGATCGTCAGCAGTGCCCTGCGCTTGGCCGCACTGGAGGTGTCCAGCAGGTACTCGCCGGGCCAGCCCGGGTCCTGGACGAGGTGGCCGCGCGAGCGCAGCAGCAGCGTCGGGTGGTGCCTGCGCCACCACGTGGCCTGCTCGGGCTGGGTCTGGAAGGCGTTGACGTAGCAGATCGAGTAGACGCCGCGGGCCGGCGTGGACGTCCGGTCGCGGTCGACGATCCGCACGTCGGCGGCCGGTCGGTAGGAGCCGCCGAGCTGGTAGTCGAACACCGCGCCGACAGGGGGCGACGACACCCTGCGGGCCGGTTGCGCACCGGCGGCCGAGGACCCACAGCCCACGACGATCAGCAGGGCGAGCATCAGCACGCCGAGCCGCGACACGGCTCTCACCACCCCCAGGTGCCCGGGCCGCCCTTGAACGGGCCGACGACGTCGTCGGTGATCCAACCGCCGTAGAACCCGCCCTCCTGGGGGCGCACCCGCTCGTCGTCGACGAAGCACTCGAAGGCCGACGGGTAGCAGGTGACGAAACCGGCGATGGCGGTGAAACCGGGCGTCGGGTGCTCGTAGGACCACATGCCGCCCTGGACGCCGAGCACGTCCCAGTAGGTCGCGTCGCCCTTCCATTCGCAGAACGTCGAGCGGGCCCGTGACGGGGTCAGCATTCCGTCGACGACCGACGAACGCGGCAGGTACCACGTCGGCGGGTGGCTGGTCTCGAGCACCCGGTACGCCGCGGTGGTGTCGGCGACGAGGGTGCCGCCGAGCCGGACGACGACGTGCCGGTCGGAGGGCAGGCAGGCCGGCGGGCGGGGGTAGTCCCACACCGATTCCTGCCCGGGGCCGGGGATGTCGCGTTGCATGCGTCCATCCTGCCTGGTCGACGTCGAGCGGCCCGTGACCACATCGTTACGGATAATCCGACGGCAGGTGGAACGGGGGCGCCGCGCATTGCGTCTTCCCAGCATGAGGGTGCGTGTCCTGCCGGCGTTGGTCGGCCTGCTGGTCGTCGGTTCGGTGCTGACGGCGTGCGGCAGCGGTCCCACCGGCGCCGCGAGCGTCCGGTCGACGCCGACCACCCCCGGGGTCGCGAGCGCGGTCGCGCGCACCGTCGTCCACACCTTCACCGCCTACCGCGCCGACGGCACGCCCACCGTCGCCTCGGCGCGCACCGAGAGCGGCTACTGCTGGGATTCCAGCCTCGCCGCCACCGGCCCGTCTGCGTTCCGCTGCTTCGCCGGAGCCGGCAGCAGCGCGCAGATCCTGGACCCGTGCTTCGCGCCGGCGACGCCCCACCCGGCGAGCGTGATCTGCGTCCAGGACCCGTGGTCGTCGGCGACCACGCTGCACCTGACCCGCGCACTGCCGACACCGGTCGCCGACGGGTCGTCGCGCCCGTGGGCCGTCGAACTGACCGGCGGCACGCGCTGCGTCGCGTCCACCGGCACCGTGCCCACCGTCGGCGGTGTCAACCTGTCCTACCACTGCGCCGACGGCACGGCCGCCGCCCTGACGCAGACCACGACAGCGCTGTGGAGCGCGGTCTACGCCGATCCCGACGCGACCGTCCTGCACACGAGCACGGTGGCCGGTGCCTGGCGCACCTGATTGCCGGTCGAGCAGGTACGGCAGTTCGGATCACATCGCCCGGGCAGGCAACCTCGACGGCCTGGGCGGCGTCCAACCCATGTGGCAGTGTTGGCAACGGTGGAGGCGGACGAACGTGCGGTGCAGCTGACCGGTCGGTCGGCGGCGTCTGCCGACCCCGTCGACCTGCACGCGCTGTACAACGCGCACTGGCGGTACCTGGTCCGGATGGCCGCGTTGCTGGTCGACGACATCACCAGCGCCGAGGACGTCGTCCAGGACGCGTTCGTCGCCCTGCATCGCAAATCCGACTCGCTACGCGACCCCGACGCCGCGCTGGGTTACCTGCGTACATCGGTCGTGAACCTGTCCCGCTCGGTCATCCGCCGCCGCCAGGTCGCGCGCAAGCACCTGAAGGTGGCCGAGCCCGAGGCCACGGCCGGCGCCGATCACGACGTCCTGCTGCGCGACGAGCACCGCGCGGCGCTGCGGGCGGTCAAGGCGCTGCCCCGTCATCAACGCGAGGTGCTGGTGCTGCGCTACTGGTCCGGACTGTCCGAGCGCGAGATCGCGGCAGCCCTGGCGATCTCGCCCGGCTCGGTCAAGTCGGCCGCCAGCCGCGGCCTGGCCGCCCTGCAACGCGTACTCGGCGAGGACCTCCTGTGAACGACGACGAGCTCGAGAACCTGCTGTCCGGCGCGTTCGAGGCGCGGGCGCGCTCCGCGGTCGGCGATCACGCCCAGGCACCGCCGCCGCGTTTCGCAGATGAGTCCGCTGCCAGTCCGCATCGGCGTTGGGTCCGCATCGGTGCGCCGCTGGTCGCTGCTGCGGCGGTCCTGGCGGTGGTGCTGACGGTTGCGTTCGTGTCCGCCGGCTCCGACGGCAAGGACCAGCGGGTGGCCGGACCGTCGGCGCCCGGCTCGCCGATCGCTGCCTCGACCGGGCCGTCGCCAGTGGGGTCGTCGTCGACGTCGGCCGGCACACCGGTGCACATCAAACTGCTGAACAGCGACAGCGCCGACTACGGCGTGGGCATGCCGGTGATCGCCTACTTCAGCAAGAAGATCACGAACGCGAAGTCGCTGCAGGACGCGACGACGGTGACCGTGAACGGCGCGGCGGCCACGGGCGCCTGGTACTTCGAGTACTCCTCGGCAAGCAGGAGCTACCCGATCGAGGGTCATTACCGCCTGCAGAACTACTGGCCGGCGAACTCGAAGATCCATCTCGCGATCCCGGCGAAGGGGCTGTCCGCGGGCACCGGGCTGTCCTACGACGACAGCCTGACGCTCGACTTCAGCACCCACGACCGGATCATCTCGACCGTCGACGACTCGACGCACGAGATGACGGTCGTCGACAACGGCACGAAGTACGGCACGTTCCCGGTGTCGCTCGGGGCCAATGACACCCCGACCGCCCGGGGCATCAAGGTGATCATGGAGAAGGGACGGGACATCTCCATGCGGGGTCCCGGCTACTACGACGCGCACGTCAAGTTCACCCAGCGCCTGACGTACAACGGCGAGTACCTGCACGCCGCGCCGTGGAACCATCATCTCGGTCAGGTCGACTCGTCCAACGGCTGCACCAACCTCTCGACCTCGGACGCGCAGAAGCTGTACGGCTTCCTCGGCGTCGGCGACGTCGTCAACTACCCGAACGCCACCGGGCCGGCCATGACACTGGGCGCGGGGTACGGCGACTGGAACGTGTCCTGGTCGCAGTGGCAGACCGGCGGGCTCGTCCACACCAGCTGATCCGTCACCGGTAGAGGGCTGCCTCGACCTCGGCGCGCAGCCGGGCGAGCGTGGCGTGGGCGGCGACAGCCGATCCGCTCGGCTCCTCGACCTCGAGGTAGGCCTTGAGCTTCGGTTCGGTGCCCGACGGGCGGATGACGACGCGCGTCCCGTCGCCGCGCCAGCGCAGCCCGTCAGTGGCAGGCAGCAGGTCCTCGACGACCGCCGGCGCGCCGAGCAGGGTGGCCGGCGGCTCGGCCCGCAGGCGCTGCATGGTGTCGCCGATCAGCGACAGGTCCTCGACGCGCAGCGACACCTGGTCGGTGACGAACCGGCCGTACCGTGCGGCGAGCTCATCGAGGCGGGCAAGCAGTGAGGAGCCGTCGCGCTGGAGTGCGGCGGCCAGGGCGGCCACACGCAGCGCCGCACTGATGCCGTCCTTGTCGCGGACGAGGTCTGGCGCCACGGCGTAGCCGAGCGCCTCCTCGTAGCCGAACACCAGGTCGTCGGCGGCGCGGGCGATCCACTTGAACCCGGTGAGCGTCTCGACGTAGCCGACGCCATGGGCCCGCGCGAGGGCACCGAGCATCGCCGAGGACACGATCGTGGTCGCGTACGTGCCGCGCGCACCGTCGCGGAGCAGGGCGTCGGCCAGCAGCACGCCGACCTCGTCGCCGCGCAGCATCCGCCAGCCGTCGGGGCCGGGCACCGCGACGGCGCAGCGGTCGGCGTCCGGGTCGTTGGCGATGACGAGATCGGCCTCCCGATTGCTGGCCAGCGCCAGCGCGAGGTCGAGTGCGCCGGGCTCCTCCGGGTTCGGGAACGGGACGGTGGGGAAGTCCGGGTCGGGCAGCGCCTGCTCGGGTACCGAAATGACATCGACGAACCCGGCCGCGTCGAACACCGCGCGCACCGTCTCGGTACCGACGCCGTGCAACGCGGTATGGACGATGCGCAGCTCGCGCGGCCCGTCGGGGATGAGGCCGACGACGGCGTCGACGTACGAGGTCACGATCGACGCGTCGAGCACGTGCACGCCGCCCGGGTCGAGCGGGATGTCCCGGCTCGGCCCGACGGCGCGGATCGCCGCCTCGATCTCGCGGTCGGCCGGCGGCACGATCTGCGCACCGTCGGCGACGTAGACCTTGTAGCCGTTGTCGCTCGGCGGGTTGTGCGAGGCGGTGACCATCACCCCCGCGGCCGCGCCGAGGTGCAGCACCGCGAACGCCAGCAGCGGGGTCGGCAGCGCCCGAGGCATCAGGCGGGCCTCGAAGCCGGCAGCGGCGAGGATCGCGGCCGAGTCGCGGGCGAAGTCCGACGAGCCGTGCCGGGCGTCGTAGCCCACCACGACCGGACGTCCCGACCCGCCGTGCTCGGTGAGCCAGGCGGCCAGGCCCGCGGCGGCACGGCGCACGACAGTGCGGTTCATGCCGTTCGGCCCGGCGCGCAGCGGGCCGCGCAGCCCCGCCGTACCGAACAGCAGCGGTCCGCTGAACCGGTCGGCCAGCTCGGCAGCTGCGTGGGCATCGACGAGTGACTGCAGTTCCGCTGCGGCCGCAGGGTCGACGTCGTCGGCGATCCAGGCCTGAATCTCGGTCACGATCGGCTCGCTACCTCGTCGATGCCGAAGCCGGGTGAGGTGAAGCCGCCACCGACCAGACCGTCGGAGGGGTCGGGTGTTGGCCGGGCGAGCGAGTCGGCGTGGTCCTCGGCGTCGTCCTGCGGCCGGTACCCGAGCGCACGCGCCGACTCGAGGCTCCACGTCCGACGGGTGTTGTCCGAGACCCCCCATACCACCGAGTACGTCAGGTTCGGCGCGCGCAGGCAGGCGTCTATCAGGCGTGCGGCGTCGTCGGGTGACAGCCAGGTCGACAGCGTGCGCACGTCCTCGGGCCGGTCGGCGAACGTACCGATGCGTATGCATGCGACCTGCAGCCCGTAGCGGTCGACGTAGTAGCGCCCGAGTGCCTCGCCGAACACCTTGCTGACGCCGTACAGGGTGTCCGGACGGTTCGGCCCGTCGGTGTCGAGCTCGGGTGCAACGGGCGTGAAACCCGTGGCGTGATTCGACGACGCGAGGACGATCCGTGGCACACCCGCGCGGCGGGCGGCCTCGAGGAGCCGCACGAGACCGTCGATGTTGGCGTCCCTGATCACCGGCCACGGTGCCTCGGTGGGTTGGCCGGCCAGGTGCACGATCGCGGACACGCCGTCGACGGCGGCGTCGAGGTCGGAGTCCGACGAAAGATCACCGACCATACCTCCAGGTATGGAAGTGCGGTCGAAGCTCCGGACGTCCCATCCGAGGCCGGGAAGGCGCGAGCGCAGGGCAGTGCCGATTCGGCCCGCCGCCCCGGTCAGCAGCACCGTCATATTCGTGGGATGACCTGGGCCAGGAGCTTGCCCATGCGGGTGGCCGACGCCGTGCCGACGGCCAGGACCTCCTCGTGGTCGAGCGGGTCGCCGAGGCCGGCTGCCAGGTTGGTGACCAGCGAGATGCCGAGGATCTCGCAGCCCTCGGCGTGCGCGGCGACCGCCTCGAGCACCGTCGACATGCCCACCAGGTCGGCACCGAGGATGCCGGCCATCCGCACCTCGGCCGGCGTCTCGTACTGCGGGCCGGGGAACTGCGCGTAGACGCCCTCGGCGATCGTCGGGTCGATCTCGTGCACCAGATCGCGCAGCCGGCGGGCGTAGACGTCGGTCAGGTCCACGAACCGCGGCCCGACCAGCCCGGTCCGTCCGGTGAGGTTGAGGTGGTCGCTGATCAGCACCGGTTCGCCGACGGCGATGCCTTGGGTCAGGCAGCCGCAGGCGTTGGTGAGCACGATCGTGGTGCAACCCGCGGCGGCGGCGACTCGCACGGCGTGCACGACCGGCTCGACGCCGCGACCCTCGTACAGGTGGGTGCGGCCCAGGAACGCCAGCACCCGCCGGCCGCCGACCTCCAGCGAGCGGATGCGCCCGGCGTGCCCAGCGACGGCCGGCGGCAGGAAGCCCGGCAGGTCGGTGACCGGGAACTCGGCGCTGGGCGTCCCGAGCGCGTCGACGGCCGGCACCCAGCCCGAGCCGAGCACGATCGCGATGTCGTGGCGGGCGACGCCGGTCCGTTCGGCCAGCGCCGCGGCGGCATCGGTGGCGGCACCAGCGGGATCAACGGCGGGATCGGCTCCGGTCACGCCCGCCGACGTTACCGGCAGCGCCCTGGCAGCCGAGGCACCGCGCGGTCTGCGGCAGCGTCTCGAGCAGATCCCGGTCGAGGTCGGCACCGCACGTCACGCACCGGCCGAAAGACCCGTCGTCGATGCGCGACAGCGCCGATTGCGCGTCGAGCAGAGCCGTCCGCGCGCCGACCGCGAGCGACACGTACACCTCGCGATAGGCGCTCGACAGTGCCCGTCCGTGACGTTGGCGGTCGAGCTCCGCGAGCTGCTCGAGACGGAAGTCGCGCTGGGTGATGAGGGTCCGGCGCATCGAGTCGATGGTGGTCGGGCTCGGTGACTTTCCCAGCGGGTATGCGGTGCGCGTCATGGGGACTCCTCGATGCGATGTTCGCCGACACCCGTGACACTGCTCGGGAGGCCCACGAACCTCCGGTGACCCGATGAGGGATCCGCTGAGACCGGCGACGATCAGTCCGGGACGTCGAGTTCGGCCCAGACCGTCTTGCCCGTCGCCAGCATCCGCACGCCCCAGGACGAACTGATGGCGCTGACGAGGGGCAGGCCGCGGCCACCGGTGTCGTGGATGCCGGCCTCGCGGGGTTCGGGCCAGCCGGCGGCCGCGTCGCCCACACTGACCAGGAGCTTGGCCTCGGTGAGGGAGAGTGCGACGTGGACGGTGGGACTGTCGGCCCGCACGGAGTTGGTGACCAGCTCGCTGACGATCAGCTCGACGTCGGCCCCGAACATGCCGTCGGCCACGACTCCGCCGACCAGCGCGAGCAGGGCCTCCCGGGCGAACTGCCGCGCGTCGGACGGCGCGGTCGTAGCTCCCGGGAACTCGCGCTCGATCGCGGACATCGCCTGCGTCTCCCCCTGCCGAAGCGTGTCTGAAGTTCGGGTCTGCGCGCCGAGCGGTCCGTGCCCCCGTGCCCGCCGATCGCTGTGACAGAGTAATGGAGTGAGTTCGTTGACGTTGAGTACGCGCCGCGATGCCGACCGTTCGATCGTGTCCTTGGCGGGCGAACTCGACCTCGCCACCGTGGCCCAGTTGCGCGAGGCCGCCCGGCCGGCGCTCGACGACCCGACCTGCTCGACGCTCGTCCTCGATCTTGCCGAGCTGTCCTTCCTGGATTCGACGGGTCTGGGCTGCTGGATCGAGCTGCGCAACGCCGCCGAGGACACCGGCAAGGAACTCGTCCTCGATGCTGTGCCGCCGTCGGCCATGCGCACCGTGGCTATCGCCGGTCTGGCGACGTTGTTCGGACTCGACGGCGGCGCGCGCACCACCGTCTGAGCGCGAGAGATCGGCCACCTCCGCCACGCGCGGACCGGCCCGGCTGCCTACGATCGAGGCCATGCCCGCCGAGCCCGAGCCGCCGACCGAACCTGACACGCTCTCGCTGGCCGCTGACTTCCCGCCGGCGGACGCTGCGCAATGGCGGGCTGCGGTGTCGGCGGTACTCACCAGATCCGGTGTCGCGGACGGCGTCGACCCAGTCGCCGAGCTCTCCTTCACCACTTACGACGGCATCACGATCCGCCCGCTGTACACCGCCGACGACGCGCCCGCCACGGGGGAGGGTTCGGGGGGCAGGTGGGGGGCACAGCCCTCCGCAGGGTGGGACGTCCGCGCCCGGCACGCCGATCCCGATCCCGTCCGCACCAGGCAGGCGGTCCTCGACGACCTCGAGCGCGGGGCGACGTCGCTCTGGCTCGTGCTCGGCGACGCCGGCATCGCCGTCGACGACCTGCCCGCGGTGCTCGACGGCGTCTACCTCGACCTTGCGGCGATCGTGCTCGACGCTGGTGCTCAGTCCGAGCGGGCAGGACACGCTCTGCTCAGTCTGGCTGAGCAACGCGGCACCGACCCGGCAGAGCTGTCCGGATCGCTGGGCGCCGACCCGATCGGCCTGCGTGCCCGCACCGGCGCAGCCGCGGATCCGGGGGTCCTGCTCACCCTGGCTGAGCAGAGCAAACGGGCGCCGAACCTGCGGGTGGCAACTATCGATGCCACCGCCTATCACGAGGCCGGGGCCAGTGACGGCCAGGAGCTCGGCATCGCCGCCTCGGTGGGTGTCGCCTACCTGCGTGCGCTGGTCGACGGCGGGGTGCCGGTCGACGACGCGCTGAACCTGCTCGAGTTCCGCTACGCGGTCACCGACGAGCAGTTCCCGTCCATCGCCAAGCTGCGCGCGGCACGCCGCGTGTGGGACCGCATCGCCGAACTCAGCGACGCCGCCGACGACCGCGCCGCACAGCGCCAGCACGCGGTGACGTCCGCGGCGATGCTCACCCGCCGCGACCCGTGGGTGAACCTGCTGCGCGGCACCATTGGCTGCTTCGCCGCTGCGATCGGTGGGGCGGACGCAATCACGGTGCTGCCGTTCGACGCCGCGCTGGGCCTGCCCGACGACTTCAGCCGGCGCATCGCCCGCAACACCCACGCGGTGCTGCACGACGAGTCCAGCCTGGCGCGTGTCCTCGACGCGGCCGGCGGGTCGTGGTTCGTCGAGTCGCTCACCGACGAACTGGCCCACAAGGCGTGGGACGTCTTCACCGACCTCGAGCGGCACGGCGGTGCCCTCGCCGCGCTCGACGACGGCACGATCCGCACGTTGCTGGCCGCCACCCAGGACGCGCGCGCCGACGACATCGCGCACCGTCGGGCACCGATCACCGGCGTCACCGAGTTCGCGTTCGTCGGCGAGACGCCGGTGCACCGCCCACCCGCGCCGAGCTGCGACACGTCCGGCGCGCTGCTGCCCTCGCTGCGGTACGCGCAGGACTTCGAGGAGCTGCGCGACCGCACCGACGACCATGCCGCGGCGACCGGCGAGCGCCCCAAGGTGTTCCTGGCCGGACTCGGCTCACCGGCCGCGTCGAGCGGCCGCTCGGGCTTCGCGGCCAACCTGTTCCAGGCCGCCGGCATCGAGTGTGTCGTGGCAGCCGGCGACGTCGACGAGCTGGTGACCGCGTTCCGCGACAGCGGCACGAACGTCGCCTGCCTGTGCTCCACCGACAAGATCTACGCCGACGTCGCGGCTCCCGCCGCCCTCGCACTGCGCGACGCCGGAGCGGGCCAGCTGTGGCTCGCGGGCAAGCACGAAACCGACGGCGTGGACGGGTACGTCCATGTCGGCTGCGACGCACTGGCGGTCCTGCGCAGCACCCTCGAGACGTTGGGAGTGAAGTGATGGGCATTCCGGACTTCTCGCAGGCCACGCTGGGCACGGTGGCCCCCCATGCCGCCCCAGCGGCCGCCGACGGCCACACGTGGGAGACGCCCGAGGGCATCAGCGTGCCGCCCGTCTACACCGCGGCCGATCTCGCCGACCTCGACACGCTGCACACCTTCCCGGGCATGGCGCCGTTCCTGCGCGGCCCGTACCCGACGATGTACGTCAACCAGCCGTGGACGATCCGGCAGTACGCGGGCTTCTCGACGGCCGCCGAGTCGAACGCCTTCTACCGCCGCAACCTGGCCATGGGGCAGAAGGGCCTGTCGATCGCGTTCGACCTGCCCACCCACCGCGGCTACGACAGCGACAACCCGCGGGTGGTCGGCGACGTCGGCATGGCGGGCGTGGCCATCGACTCGATCTATGACATGCGCGAGCTCTTCGACGGCATCCCGCTCGACCGGATGTCGGTGTCGATGACGATGAACGGTGCGGTCCTTCCCGTGCTTGCGCTCTACGTGGTGGCGGCCGAGGAGCAGGGCGTCGATCCCGAGCAGCTGACGGGCACCATCCAGAACGACATCCTCAAAGAGTTCATGGTGCGCAACACCTACATCTACCCGCCGAAGCCGTCGATGCGCATCATCAGCGACATCTTCGAGTTCACCTCGCAGCGGATGCCCAAGTTCAACTCGATCTCGATCTCCGGTTATCACATCCAGGAGGCCGGGGCGACGGCCGATCTCGAGCTGGCCTACACGCTGGCCGACGGCGTCGAGTACATCCGGGCAGGCCTCGACGCAGGCCTGACCATCGACGCATTCGCACCACGGCTGTCGTTCTTCTGGGCCATCGGCATGAACTTCTTCATGGAGGTCGCCAAGCTGCGGGCCGGTCGGCTGCTCTGGGCCAAACTCGTGCAGCAATTCGATCCGACGAGCGCGAAATCGCTCTCGCTGCGTACGCACTCGCAGACGTCCGGCTGGTCGCTCACCGCGCAGGACGTGTTCAACAACGTCATCCGCACGTGCGTCGAGGCCATGGCGGCGACGCAGGGCCACACGCAGAGCCTGCACACGAACGCCCTCGACGAGGCGCTGGCACTGCCGACCGACTTCTCCGCGCGCATCGCGCGCAACACGCAGATCCTGCTGCAGCAGGAGTCCGGCACCACCCGGGTCATCGACCCGTGGGGCGGCTCGGCCTACGTCGAGAAGCTGACCTACGACCTCGCCCGACGCGCGTGGGCGCACATCACCGAGGTCGAGCAGGCCGGTGGCATGGCCCGCGCGATCGACGAGGGCCTGCCCAAGATGCGCATCGAGGAGGCCGCCGCCCGCACCCAGGCCCGCATCGACTCGGCCCGTCAGCCGCTCATCGGCGTCAACAAGTACCGGCTCGAGACCGAGGACGAGCTCGACGTGCTGAAGGTCGACAACGCCGGTGTGCGTCGAGAGCAGACCGAGAAGCTGCGGCGGCTGCGCGACGAGCGCAACGGCGACGACGTCCGCTCGGCCCTGGACGCGCTCACCGACGCGGCAGGCTCGAAGGCCGGCGGTAACCTGCTCGCGCTCGCGATCGACGCGGCGCGGGCGAAGGCGACAGTCGGCGAGATCAGCGACGCGCTCGAGGCGGTGTACGGCCGCCACCAGGCCACGATCCGCACCATCAGCGGCGTCTACCGGCAGGAGGCGGGCGACACGGAACTCATCGCCGAGGCCAGGACGGCGACCGACGCCTTCGCCGAGGCGCAGGGCCGGCGGCCACGCATCCTGATGGCCAAGATGGGCCAGGACGGTCACGACCGCGGGCAGAAGGTGCTCTCGACGGCGTTCGCCGACCTCGGGTTCGACGTCGACGTGGGCCCGCTGTTCCAGACCCCGGCCGAGGTGGCCCGTCAGGCGGTCGAGGCCGACGTCCACATCGTGGGCGTCAACTCGCTGGCCGCGGGACACCTCACGCTGGTGCCCGAGCTGCGCGACGAACTCGCCGCACAGGGCCGGGCCGACATCATGATCATCGTCGGCGGGGTGATCCCCCCCGGCGACTTCGAGGCGCTGCGCGCAGCCGGTGCGGCGGCCATCTACCCGCCCGGCACGGTGATCGCGCGGTCGGCGATCGAGATGCTCGACAAGCTCGACGAGCAGCTGTCGCACACAGGGTGAGCAGCACGCCGCAACTCGCCGACGGCGTGCGTTCGGGCGCGCGGGCGTCGATCGCGCGGGCGATCACGCTGGTCGAGTCGCGCCGTGCCGACCATCGCGAGCAGGCCCAGCACCTGCTGGCCGATCTGCTCCCCGACACGGGTCGGTCCGAGAGGATCGGCATCAGTGGCGTGCCCGGCGTCGGCAAGTCGACGTTCATCGACCAGCTCGGGGTCAACCTGGTCGCCGATGGTCACCGGGTGGCGGTGCTGGCCGTCGACCCGTCGTCCGGGCGCACCGGTGGCTCGATCCTGGGCGACAAGACCCGCATGGGCCGGCTGGCCGTCAGCGACCACGCGTTCGTGCGGCCGTCCCCGAGCGCCGGCACGCTCGGCGGCGTCGCGAAGGCCACCCGCGAGACCATGCTGATCATGGAGGCGGCGGGCTACGACGTCGTGCTGGTCGAGACCGTCGGGGTCGGGCAGTCCGAGTACGTCGTCGCCGACATGGTCGACACCTTCCTGTTCCTGACGCTCGCCCGGACAGGTGACTCGCTGCAGGGCATGAAGCGCGGGATCCTCGAGCTGGCCGACGTCATCGCCGTGAACAAGGCCGACGAGGAGCACGCCGACGGTTCCGAGCGGGCGGCCCGCGAACTGTCCGGCGCGCTGCGGTTGCTACGTGGCAGCGACGACGACTGGCAGGCGCCGGTGGTCACCTGCAGCGGCCTGCACAACGTCAACCTCGACCGGGTCTGGAAGCACGTGCGCCGCCACCGCGACTGGCTCGACGCGCACGGCGGGCTCGAGGTCAAGCGACGCGAGCAGCTGGTGCAGTGGACGCGGGCGATGGTGCGCGACCGGCTGCTGTCGCGGCTCGAGGCGCCGCAGGTCCGCGACGCGATCCGGCTCGCGGAGGCCGAGGTGCGAGCGGGCGGGCGGACGCCGGATCAGGCGGCCACCGCGGTGCTGGCCGAGTTGGACTCGACGCACAACGCCGGCTGAGTCAGTCGACGAATTCCAGGTCGTGGTCCGCGCGTCGCGGGCGCCGGCCGAAGGCGAAGCGCACCATCGTCAGGGCGACGGCGACACTGGCGAATGCGCTCACGATGCGGCGCGAGGTGTGGGTGACGTCGAACGTCGGGGTAGCACGCATCTGGTCGACCTCGCTCGCTCCTCGGTGATGCAGGACCTGGGGGTGGGTCCGCAAAATCATGGTACGCAGCACCGATCCGCGGATCAGGCGGGAAAGCGGCCGATGTACCCCGTTTCACACCGGATTTGTTCACAGTTCGGACAAAGAACGCGAGGGAGCTGCGCCCACCATGGACGACCTGATCCCGTATGCCCGCGTGATCCTCGCGCTGGCTGCGGCGCTGCTGGTCGCCGTCGGCTCGAACCGGGTCGCCGAACGGCTGCGCATCCCCGCGCCGGCACTGTTCCTGCTCGTCGCCGCGGTGGCCTCGAACGTCGTGCCCGATCTCGGTTCGCTGAACGTCGTCACCAACCAGCGCATCGTCACCGTCGCCCTCGTCGTGATCCTGTTCGACGGTGGGATGCACATCGGCTGGGGCCGGATGCGGCCGGCGGCCGGCAGCGTCGCGTGGATCGGGGTCGCGGGAACGATCGTCACCTCGGGCGCCCTCGCCCTCGGCGCGCACTACCTGTTCGGCTTCGAGTGGAGGAGCGCCCTGATCATCGGAGCCGCGCTGGCCCCGACCGATCCGGCCGTGGTCTTCTCGGTGCTCGGCCGGCGGGAGATCTCCGGCCCCTCCGGGACGATCCTCGAGGGCGAGTCGGGAGCGAACGATCCGGTCGGGATCGCCTTGCTGATCAGCATTCTGGGTGCCGCCGGGGCCGGCCTCGGCGCCGTGGGCAGCGGGGCGGGGCACTTCGCGCTGCAGCTCGCCGTCGGCACGGTCGTCGGCCTGGGCGGCGGGTGGTTGCTGCTGCAGGCGATGCGTCGCGTGCCGCTGCCGAACGAGGCGCTGTACCCGGTGCAGACCGTGGCGTTCGCGCTGGCGCTGTACGGGTTGGCCACCGTGGCCGAGGGGTCGGGATACCTCGCGGTATTCATCGCCGGCATCCTCATCGGCGACGAGCGCGCGCCCTACAAGCGCGAGATCGAGCGGTTCACCGGAGCGCTGGCAAGCATCGCCGAGATCGTCGCCTTCGTCGTCCTCGGGCTGTCCATCGACCTACGCGACGTCTTCCGCGGTGACGTCGTCTGGATCGGTCTGGGCATCGCGGTCCTGCTCGTCCTGGTGGTGCGTCCGGTACTCGTGGGGCTGCTGACCCTGCCACTGTCGATGACCCGCGGCGAGCGCGCGTTCGTGCTGTTCGGTGGGCTCAAGGGCGCGGTGCCGATCCTGCTGGGTACCTACGTGCTCGCCGAGCACGCCGCCGACGCGCACAAGATCTACAACATCATCTTCGTCGTCGTGCTGCTGTCCGTGCTGGTGCAGGGCAGCCTGGTCCCGCCGGCCGCCCGGGTGTTCGGCGTGCCGATGCGGGTCCTGGAACCCGAGCCGTTCGCCCTCGGTATGCGCTTTCGCGACGAGCCCGAAGGGCTGCACCGCTACGTCGTCGAGGCGGGGTCGCCCGCCGACGGATCCTCGATCCGCGGGCTCGCCGTCGGCCAGCACTTCTGGGTCAGCATGGTCAGCCGTGACGGCCGGCTCGTACAGGTGCGCGGCGACACCGAACTGCGCGCCGGGGACGAAGTGCTGGCCCTGGCCGACGACGACGAGCGGCCGGACTCGGCGTTCCGCGCCTGACGGTCGATAGGCTGCCTGACGTGCGCATCGACTTCACCCCGTCCCAGCGGACGAGTCTCGGGGTGGAGTGGGAACTCGAGCTCGTCAACCTCGACACCCGGCAGCTCACGGGCGTCTCGAACGAGCTGCTCGCCGAGATCTCGGCCGACGGCGACGGCGAGCACCCGAAGGCCAAGCACGAGCTGCTGCAGTCGTGCGTCGAGGTCATCACCGGGGTGTGCCAGACGGTCGCCGAGGCCCGCGCCGACCTCGCCGGCACCGTGGCCGAGCTCGCCGGCTACGCAGCGAAGCGGAACGTCGGGCTGATGTGCAGCGGCACGCACCCCATCACCGACTGGTCGACGCAGCAGATCACCGACACCGAGCGCTACCACGCGCTGATCGAGCGCAACCAGTGGATGGCCCGCCAGCTGCAGATCTTCGGCGTGCACGTGCACTGCGGTGTCCGGGCGCCGGAGAAGGCGATTCCGATCGTCAACGCGCTGCTGCAGTACCTGCCGCACTTCTTGTCGCTGTCGGCGTCCTCGCCCTACTGGATCGGCTCCGACACCGGTCTTGCGTCCTACCGCTCGAAGGTGTTCGAGGCGCTGCCGACGGCCGGTCTGCCGTATCAACTGTCCGGGTGGGACGAGTTCGAGCACTACATGGAGATCCTGATCTCCTCCAACGCGATCGAGTCGATCCGCGAGGTGTGGTGGGACATCCGTCCGCACCCCAACTTCGGCACCGTCGAGCTGCGCATCTGCGACGGGCTGCCCTCGCTGGACGAGATCACCTGCATCGCGGCGCTGGCGCAGTGCCTCGTCGAGCGCTTCGACCGCCAGCTCGACGACGGCTACACGTTGCCCGAACCACGGCCGTGGCTGGTGCGCGAGAACAAGTGGCGCGCGGCTCGCTACGGCCTCGACGCCGAGATCGTCATCGACAACACCGGCCGCGTGCAACCGGTGAAGCAGGCGCTGTTCGACGTCGTCGAGGACCTGCTGCCCATCGCGCGTCGCCTCGACTGCGCCGACGAGCTCGAGCTGATCCCCAAGCTGGTCGAGCGGGGTGGCAGCTACGAGCGGCAGCGGGCGGTCGCGGCGCGCAACGGCGGCCGGCTCGAACCGGTCGTCGACCAGTTGCTGGCCGAGATGCGCGACGGTCTGCATCTATGACGGGTGTGGACGTCGTGGCGGTGCGTCGCGATCTGCACCGGCACCCGGAACTCGCCTTCGCCGAGCACCGCACCACCGGCGTGATCGTGGATGCCCTGCGTGGACTGGGTTTGCGGCCGACGGTCCTGCCGCGAGGGACGGGCGTGGTGTGCGATCTCGGCTCGGGTGACGGCCCGGTCGTGGCGCTGCGGGCCGACATCGACGCGTTGCCCATCACCGACGACAAGCACGTTGCCTACCGCTCGTCGGTCGAGGGCGTGTGCCATGGCTGCGGGCACGACGCGCACACCGCGATCCTGCTGGGCGCAGCGGCTGCTCTCGTGGCCGCACCGCCGGCCGGCCGGGTGCGCCTGATCTTCCAACCCGCCGAGGAGACGGTGCCCGGCGGCGCGCCGGCCGCCATGGACGCCGGCGTGCTCGACGACGTCGCGCAGATCTTCGCGCTGCACTGCGATCCGCGGATCGCCACCGGGCAGGTCGGGCTGCGCGTAGGGCCGATCACCGCGGCGTGCGACCACCTCGAGGTCGCGCTGACCGGATCGGGCGGGCACACGGCGCGTCCGCACCTGACGCAGGACGTCGTGTTCGCACTGGGTCAGTTGATCACCGAACTGCCGGCCTTGCTGTCGCGCCGGGTCGACCCGCGGGCCGCGCTGTCGCTGGTATGGGGCGCGGTCGAGGCAGGTCGTGCGGCCAACGCCATTCCGATGTCCGGACGGCTGCGCGGCACGCTGCGGGTCTTCGACCGCGACGCGTGGGACGACGCCGAACCGTTGCTCCGATCGCTCGTCGCGCAGGTCGTCGCGCCGTCCGGGGTGCACGCCGACCTGACCTACACCCGCGGCGTGCCGCCGGTCGTCAACGACGCCTTCGCCGTGGATGTGCAGCGTTCGGCGGTGCTCGCTGCGCTCGGCGAGGCCGCCCTCACCGACACCGAGCAGAGCATGGGCGGCGAGGATTTCGCCTGGTACCTCGGCACGGTGCCCGGCGCCCTCGCGCGGTTGGGCGTGTGTGCGCCCGGCGGTCAGGCCTTCGACCTGCACCAAGGGACGTTCGACATCGACGAGCGCGCCCTGTCCGTCGGGGTCGACTACACGGTCGCACTGGCGCACGCTGCGTTCGGCTAGCGCTTTCGGCGTCGGGGTCAGTGGTCGGTCAGATCGCGTTCCGGCAGCGGTGCGCCGTCGGCGTCGAACAGATCGACCCGGTGGATGTCGACGTCACGGGGATGCAGAAGCACGGCGATTCGTGCACCCCAGCGGTCCGGGTCACCGTGGAGCACGAGGTCCTCGCGGGTGCCGTCGGACAGCGTCACCACGACCGCGCGCACGTCGGGTGCTACGCTGGCGATAAAGGTGAGCGGGCCGGTGTCGTTCGAACCGGTGGTCACGACGATCCGATTTCCTCGATGCACTGCCGAGCCGCTGCTGCCCGATCCCCACTGCCGTTGGCCGTCGACGAGGGTGGCGCTCACCGAGAGGCTGAGCATGGACGGCCCGCCCGAGACGTCGAGTTCCCAGGTCGTGCCGTCGATCTCGGTGCCCCGCGCCAGAACCGTCACGTGGCGATTATGGGTTGATGGCAATGATTAGGCGCAGAGATGAGGGCATTCGGTCCTCATAAGGCCCGTGATCGCTCGTTCGTCGTGCGCGAAATTTCCCGGATTTGTTGGGCTGCAGGGTGGTGATGCGGCCCGCTTTCCGATAAAATCAAACACGTGAGCGAATTGCTGGAGTCGGTCGATCTGA
>CAZZVT010000018.1:0-31929 GCA_964657545.1 uncultured Jatrophihabitantaceae bacterium | reverse complement strand
AGGCGGCCTCGGCCCAGATCGCGCCGCAGATGATCGCGACGGTGTAGAGCGGGAAGGAGAAGGCGACGACCCGGTAGGCGGCCTTGTCCAGCGTCTCGGCACTGGGCAGGCGCGAGGCCAGGGTGGCCACCGACCCGGGACGGTAACCCGGGGCCGCGACCTGCCTGTCGTAGCGCGAGCGCAGCAGGAACAGCACGGTGAGCACGGCAGAGGTCATCAGCGCGCCCTCGGCGAAGGACACGAGCGTCACGTGGATCGCGAGCCAGTAGGACTGCAGTGCCGGCACGAGCGGCTGCGCCCGCGAGTAGAAGACCGTCCCGGCCAGGAACATCACCAGGATGACGGGCAGCAGCACGAACCCGCCGAGGAAGCGGATCTGCGGTGCCTTCCACATCACCGCGACGAACGCGATGACGCCGACCAGGCCGGCCACCGAGGAGAACTCGTACATGTTCGACCACGGCACCGCGTCGACCGCGATTGCCCGCACAGCGATCGAGGCGGTGTGAACCGCCATTCCGATGATCGTCACGAGCACCGAGAAGCGCCCGATCCGATCGGCGGTCGTCCGCTTCGCCGACGGTGCGGTGGGTGGCGGCTCGATCGGCGGGGCCGTCACGTTGGGCCCGCCCGCACCGACCAGCTCGCGCGCGGGCGCGGCGGTGCGCACCTTGGTGCTCGCCACCCGGCCGAACGCGAATTCGGCGGTGTAGCCGACCATTGCGAGCGCGTACGTCGCGATCGCCGTCGTGAACAGCCCGTCGGAGAGGTGGGCCATGGAGCCGTCGATACCAGCCACGATCAGTCCTTCCCAGCATGAATAACGTCGCGGTCTTCCAGACGCTGCGACGTCGTCGTCGCGGTTGATCCAGCGGCTCGTAGCCGCTCGAGCAGGGTGGCGAATTCACCGGTGAAATTGCCCGAGTCGCTGCGGGCCAGGCCCCCGACTCGCACCAGCGTAGCCCCGGTGTCATCGGGTCCGACACGCAACCAGACCCGCCGTCTCCGCACCCCGAGCGAGGCTGCGAGGCCGATGACCATTGCCAATGCGGCACCCAGGAGGTAGCCCTGAGCGGGGTCGTGCGACACCTGCAGGTTCACCCAGGGCGTCCACCCGTTGAAGGTGATCTGCACCCCGTTCGACAGCGTCTTCGTCTGCCCGATGACCAGGTTCTCGGCGCCGATCTGCTTCATCTTCGAGTGATCGAGGGAGTAGACGGACTCCGGCAGGCCGGTCGCGTTCAGGTTGCCCTCGTAGACGAACACACCGAGCACCGGATGGTCGACCTTCGCCGACGACGAGCCGATCGAGCCGTTGGCCTGCTCGACGGGCGAGGGCGCGAAGAAGCCCGAGATGCCGATGTCGGTGGTCGAGCCGTTGCCCGGGATCTTGTAGACGCCCTCGGAGTACAGCGTCGTCGCGTTGGTGGGCAGGAAGTCCGCGATGCGCGTCTGCGTGGTGCCGTTCGGCATGCGCACGGTGATCGTCGGCGCGTAGCCGTGTCCGGTCAGGTACACGCGGTCGCCCTTGAGGCGCAGCGGATGGTTCACCGAGATGGTCGACCGCTTCGTCGCCGCCTTGGTGCCGTCCGGCTGATAGGTCTGATAGGCGACCTTCGCCGCGAACTCCCGCGGCTCGCCGCTGGAGGAATACGTGGCGGTGAACTTGTCGACGTTGAGGCAGAACGGCGCGGGGGTGACCTTGCCCTCCGCGGCGAAGCGGCCCGGTTTCCAGGTGTCGTAGTTACCGACGTTGTTGCAGTACCCGGTGCCCTGGTCGACGATCCTCAGGCCCTCGTAGGTGTAGAGCCGGCCGATCGCGATGAGCACCAGCGCGACGAGCAGCGCGACGTGGAAGACCAGGTTGCCGGTCTCGCGGCTGTACCCCTTCTCGGCCGACAGCGTGACGACGCCGCCGTCCTCGCGGCGTTCGGCCACCCGCCACCGGCGTCCGAGCGTCTCGCGCGCGGACGCGGCATAGGTGTCGGGCGCGACCTCGACGTCGAAGCGGCCCGACTCGGGCAGCTTCGACAGGTTGCGCGGCGCGGGCAGCGGCTTGCGGGCGACTGCCCGGGCGTGCACCCGGATGCGCGGGATCAGGCAGCCGACGAGGGAGATGAACAGCAGCAGGTAGATCGCCGCGAACCACACCGAGCCGAACACGTCGAACATGCCGATGCGGTCGAGGAAGGTGCCCCAGGCGCCGTGCGACGTGATGTAGTTCGACGTCTTGGTCGGGTCCAGCGGGCGCTGCGGCAGCAGCGACCCGGGCACCGCACCGAGCGCGAGCAGGAACAGCAGGATCAGCGCCGTGCGCATGGAGGTCAGGCGCCGCCAGGGCGTGCGCAGCAACCGAACCGGGAGCGTGCTCATACCTCGATCCCCGAGCCGGCCGAGAAGTGCGTCTGCAGCTGGATCATCAGCGAGTTCCACTCACCGGTGACCAGCAGGACACCGACGCCGAGCAGCAACCCACCCCCGACGGCGCTGACGACCCGCCGATGGGTGCGCACGAAGCCCAGCGCGCTCGACACCCAACCGAATCCCAGGGCGACGAGGATGAACGGGATGCCCAGACCGAGGCAGTAGAACAGCATCAACAGGGCGCCGCGGCCGGCGCTGGCCTGCGAGACCGACAGCCCCACCACTGCGGTGAAGGTCGGCGTCAGGCAGGGCGTCCAGGCCAGCCCGAACGCGAAGCCCAGCAGTGGCGCGCCGAGCAGGCCCGCACGTGGCAGGCGATGGAACTTGATCTCGCGTTGCAGGAAGCCGATGCCGCCCAGGAACACGACGCCCATGACGATCGTGACCAGGCCGAGCACCCGTTCGATGGTCAACGCGTGCTGGCGGATGCTGTCGCCGAGCTGGCCGAAAAGCGCGCCCTGCAAGGTCAGGAGCGCCGTGAAGCCGAGGACGAACAAGAACGCACCGCCGACCATCCGGCGCTGGCTGGGCCGCTCGTCGGTGCCGGCCAGCCCGGCGACGTAGGACAGGTAACCCGGCACGAGCGGCAACACGCACGGCGACAGGAAGCCGATGACGCCGACGAGCACCGCGACGCCCATCGCGACGAGCAGCGGCCCGCTCTGGACGGTGCTCGTGAAGCCCGACGCGAGCAGCATCAGCGTTCCGCGAGCAGCGTGCTCAGCGGGCCCTGCAGGTCTTTCGGCGCGAGCTTGGTGATGTAGACGGCAGCCACGCGACCCTGCTTGTCGATCAGCACCGTGAACGGCAGGTAACCCGGGATGTTGCCGAGCGTCAGCTGGACCTTGCCCTGCTGGTCGTAGACGACCGGGAAGGTGATGTCGTTCTGGGTGATGAAGCTCTTCGCCGCGTCCTTGTCGTCCTTGGTGTCGAAGCCGATGAAGTCGACGCCCTTGCCCTTCATCTGGCGGTACAGCGAGTCCAGCTGCGGGGTCTCGACCTTGCACGGGCCGCACCACGACGCCCAGAAATTGAGCAGGGTGACCTTGCCCTTGCTGGCCGCGAGACTGGTCTTCCCGCCGGAGATCAACTCACCGCTGACGTCCTGCGCCGGCTTGCGCTTCCCCTCGGGGATCACCGTGCCGACCGTGGTCTTCGATGTGAAGTGGTAGTCGACGCCGCCGGAGCTGCTCGAACACGCCGACAGCGCCAGCGTGCCGCTGAGGATGAGAGCGGCGAGCAGGCGCAGGGACCGACCGTGATGAGGCATCGCAACCAGTGTGCGCCTCGCATCCGATCACCTCGAAACGGGCCTCAGCAAGGTGTGACGAGGCAGCTACCTACCTCAGGCGCCGGCGCCCCGACCGGCCGGCAGACCGGCGGCCGGCTCGGTGTACTGCACCCGCGTGATGACGTCGCCGTCGAAGGTCAGGGACGTGACCGAGGCCAGTCCGCACCTGCGTTTGCGCGGGTCGTGGAACAGACGCAGGCCCTCGGCCCGACGCGCGGCCATCACGACCGGCAACTGATGGCTGACGCACACGGCCTCCCTGCCGCCGGCCCGTTCGCGCGCATCGGTCACCGCAGCCATCACGCGGTCGGCAATCTGGTCGTACGGCTCGCCCCACGAGGGCCGCAGCGGGTTGCGGAAGTACTTCCAGTACGACGGGTTCTTCAGCAGGCCCTTCCCGCCGGCCACCGGCTGACCCTCGAAGGCGTTGTCGGCCTCGATCAGCCGGTCGTCGATCGCGATCTGCAGCCCGACCGCAGCAGCCACCGGCGCCGCGGTCTCGCGAGCGCGCTGCAGCGGCGAGCAGGCCAGGTAGGCGACGTCGCGGTCGGCGAACCAGGCCGCGGCCGCCTGGGCCTGGCGCACGCCCAGCACGCTGAGCCGGAACCCCGGCAGGCGGCCGTACAGCACGCCGTCGGGGTTGTAGACCTCGCCGTGCCGCAGCACGTGGACGACGCTCACGCGCCCACCGCCGTTGCTGCAGCCTCGACCGCCGCCGGCAGCGCCCGCTCGACGATCGCCAGTGCCTCGGTGTCGATCGCTGCGTTGACGAAGTAGGACTCGAACGCGCTGGGCGGCAGGTAGACCCCGGCAGCCAGCATGGCGTGGAAGAACGGCGGGTAGCGGAAGGTCTCGGCCGCCTGCGCGCCGGTGAAATCGTGCACCGGCTTGTCGGTGAAGAACACCGAGAACATGTTGCCCGCGTACTGCATCCGGTGGGTGACCCCGGCGCGCGTGAGGGCCGCGCCGATCATGGCTCCGATGGTCTGCGCGGTCTCGTCCAACTGCTTGTAGACCGCGTCGTCGGCCGTGCGCAGCGTCGTGAGGCCGGCCGCCACGGCGACGGGGTTCCCCGACAGTGTGCCGGCCTGGTACACCGGGCCGGCCGGCGCGAGCCGCGACATGACCTCGGCGCGTCCACCGAACGCCGCCGCCGGCAGCCCACCGCTCATGACCTTGCCGTAGGTGAACAGGTCGGCGTCGACGGGGTCGAGGCCGTACCACCCCGAGCGCGAGACCCGGAAGCCCGTCATGACCTCGTCCATGATCAGCAGCGCGCCGTGGCGTGCGGTGATCTCGCGCAGCCCGGCGTTGAACCCGGGCGCCGGCGGCACCGCACCCATGTTGCCGGCCGCCGCCTCGGTGATCAGGCAGGCGATGTCGGAGCCGAACTCGCCGAAGCAGGCCTCGACCGCGCCGAGGTCGTTGTAGGGCAGCACGATCGTCTCGGCGGTCTGCGCGCCCGTGACGCCGGGGGTGTCCGGCAGACCGAGGGTGACGACGCCCGAGCCGGCCGCGGCCAGCAGCGAGTCGACGTGACCGTGGTAGCAACCCGCGAACTTCACGATCCGGTGCCGGCCGGTGAAACCGCGAGCCAGCCGAACCGCCGACATCGTGGCCTCGGTGCCGGAGTTGACCAGGCGCACCTCCTGCACGGGCGCCACCCGCGACACGAGTTCCTCGGCCAGCTCGACCTCGCCGATCGTCGGGGTGCCGAACGACAGCCCCTGCGACGCGGCCGACTGCACGGCCTCGACGACGGCCGGGTGGGCGTGCCCGAGGATCATCGGCCCCCACGACGACACGAGGTCGACGTAGCGGTTGCCGTCGGCGTCCCAGAGGTACGCACCCGCGCCGCGAACCATGAAACGCGGCGTCCCCCCGACGGACTTGAAGGCGCGTACCGGCGAGTTCACGCCACCCGGGATCACCCGCTGCGCTCGCTCGAACAGGGCGGCCGACTGCGAGGTGGTGTCCATGCGTTCAGTCTGGCAAAGCGACGGACGGCAGCTCGCGCCGCATGACCACGCGAGGGCCGACGGCGTCGAGACCGGCGAGCCGTTCCCGCTCGCGCACCGCCTGCAGCTCCGGGCCCGGCGCGTCGACGGTGACGAATCCGCGCGCGGCGTAGAACGGCGCGTTCCACGGCACGTCGACGAACGTCGTCAGCGTCATCGCCGGGTAGCCCTGTTCGCTCGCCCATCGGCACGCGGCCTCGAGCAGCCGGCTGCCGTGACCCCGACGCATCGCCCGCGGGAGCACCGACAACTCGCGCAGGTGGGCTTCGTCGTCGAGCTCGTCCACCCAGACGAAGCCGGCCGGGGGGTCGTCGACGACGAGCACCAGCCTGGCGCAGTCGAGTGCCGCGTCGTCGAACGCACGTGCCGGCAGCGCGTACCCGGCCACCCGGAAGATCGCCTCGGCCCGCTCGTCGATGGTGGGGATCTCGGCGAGGTCGGCCGGCCCGGCCACCCGGATGTCGACGGGTCGCTCCGGCTCGGGTGCCCCGACCTGCAGGACGTCCCGCAGCCGGTCCGGGAAGCGTGTCGGCACCAGGACGTCGCGCCCGTCGGCCAGCCGGACGGTGACCGCCTTCATCGCACGCGGGAAGCCGTTCGCCCACCCCAGGGTGACGAGGTCGGGATCGCTCTGGACACGCTTGGCACGGCCGGGCGTGACACCGACGAGGTCGGCCCGCGGGACGGCTTCCTCGCCGACGACCAGCTCGTCGGGCGTCACGTACAGCGAGTGCGTGCTGCGCACGGCGTGCAGCAACAGCCAGTGAATCCCGACGATCAACGCTCCGGCGAGGACCCACCCCGGGAGGTGGGCCACCGCGCTGCGCCGTCCGGTGACGGCCAGGTCGACACCGAACAGCGTCGGGACCGCGACTAGCGACAACGCCACGCTGCGGTAGCTCCGGGCCTCTTCGCGGTAGACGACGTCGGGCGCGACGCCGGCGTCCGTCACGACGCGAGCGCAGCCACCTCGGCCGCCCAGTAGGTGAGGATGATCGACGCCCCGGCCCGCTTGATCGACGTCAGCGTCTCGGCGATCACCCGGTCGCGGTTGAGCCAGCCGTTCGCGGCGGCCGCCTCGACCATCGCGTACTCGCCGCTGATCTGGTAGGCCGCAACGGGCACCGGCGAGGCGTCGGCCACCGCGCGCAGGACGTCGAGGTAGGGCAGGGCCGGCTTGACCATGACGGCGTCGGCCCCCTCGGCGACGTCGAGCGCGACCTCGGCCAGCGCATCGGCGACGGTGCGCGAGGCGTCCTGCTGGTAGGCCGCGCGGTCGCCCTGCAGGGAGGAGTTGACCGCCTCACGGAACGGCCCGTAGAAGCCGGAGGCGTACTTGGGCGCGTACGCCAGGATGCCGGTGTCGACGTACCCGGCGCGGTCCAGCACCTGGCGCGCCGCCGCGACCTGGCCGTCCATCATGCCGCTGGTGCCGAGCAGGTGCGCGCCGGCCTCGGCCTGGGCCACGGCCATGGACGCGTAGCGCAGCAGGGTGGCGTCGTTGTCGACCGCGCCGTGTGCGTCGAGCACCCCGCAGTGCCCGTGGTCGGTGAACTCGTCGAGGCAGAGGTCGGACATCAGCACCGTGCTGTCGCCGAGCTCGGCCCGCAGATTGCGCAGCGCGACGTTCAGCACGCCCTGCGGATCGTCGCCGCCCGAGCCGGTCGCGTCCTTGGTGACCGGGATGCCGTAGATCATCAGGCCGCCGACGCCGGCCTCGACGGCGCTCACCGCCGCCTTGACCAGCGACTCCTGCGAGTGCTGCTCGACCCCGGGCATCGAGGCGATCGGGTGGGGCTCGGTGAGGTCCTCGCGGACGAACATCGGCAGGACAAGATCGGACGGCCGGACCACGACCTCGGACACCAGCCGCCGCAGCGCAGGCGTCCGCCGCAACCGACGCGGGCGGGAGATCGGGAAGGGCGGCAGGTCGGGCAGGCTCACCGGTTCGAGGCTACCGCCGCGCTCCCCCGTTCGCCTTCCCCATCACTGTGGTCGGTGCGGAGGCAGGTGCGCGACCACGGCGATGGGGAAGGCGGGGTGGGTCAGCGCGAGGCGCGCCGGGTGGCCTTCTTCGCCGCCGTGGCCGCCGCCTTCTCCTTCTCATTCGCCGCCCGCTCGATCGCGAACTGGGCGAGCGCGTCGATCAGGGCGGGCACGGTGGCCTGCTCGGGCTGGACGTCGACACGCAGGCCGAACTCGATGGCCGTCGCGGCTGTCTGCGGGCCGATGCACGCCACGACGGTCCGCGCGTGCGGCTTGCCGGCGATGCCGACGAGGTTGCGCACGGTCGAGGACGACGTGAAGCAGACGGCCTGGAAGCCACCGGACTTGATCGCGTCGCGGATCCCGGCCGCCGGCGGCGCCGCCCGTACTGTGCGGTATGCCGTGACGTCGTCGATCTCCCAGCCGAGCTCGCGCAGGCCGGCGGCCAGCGTCTCGGTGGCGATGTCGGCGCGCGGCAGCAGCACCCGGTCGATCGGGTCGAGCACGTCGTCGAACGGCGGGAAGATCGCGAGCAGGCCCTCGGAGGACGCCGCGTCCTCGGCCGGTACGAGCTCGGGCTTGATGCCGAACGCGCGCACGGCCTCGGCCGTGGCCTCGCCGACGCAGGCGATCTTGACGCCCGCGAACGCCCGGGCGTCGAGGCCGAACTCCTCGAACTTCTCGCGCACGGCCCGCACCGCGTTGGTGGAGGTGAACACGACCCACTCGAAGCGGCCGGTGACCAGGCCCTTGATCGCGCGCTCCATCTGGGTCGGCGTGCGCGGCGGCTCGACGGCGATGGTCGGCACCTCGATCGGCACCGCCCCGAAGCCGCGCAGCCGCTCGCTCATCGTGCCGGCCTGCTCCTTGGTCCGCGGCACGAGGACCTTCCAGCCGTACAGCGCGCGGGACTCCCACCAGGCGAGCTTCTCGCGCTGGGACGCAGCCTTGCCGACCGCGACGACGACCGGGCCGGTCATGCCGACAGCGGCGAGCTCGAGGTCGCCGGCGAGACCGGCGACGGTCTGCTGGCCCGTCGTCGTGCCGTCGCAGCTGATCGTGACGGGCGTGTCGGGCTTGAGGCCGAACGCGACGAGCTGCTCGCCCACCGACTGCACGTCGGCGGCGTCGACGGTCAGCACGAGGGTGCCGGCGGCGTGGGCGAGCGCGTCGTAGTCGGCGGTGTCGAGGTCACGCAGGTCGGCCTCGGTGCGGACCGGGCCGACCGGGACGCCCGCGTACGCAGCTGTTCCGGCGCCCAGCCCGATTCCCGGGACGACCTCGAACGGGACGACCGTGCGGGCGACGGCCAGGGCTTCCTTGACCACGGCGTCGCTCACGAACGGGTCGCCCGGCACGAGTCGGACCACGTTCAGCCCGGCACGGGCGTCGACCAGCACCGCCTTGACGGTCTCGCCCGGCGCGAGCTCTGCGGGCCGGGTGTCGACGCTCGCGAGCGCGGCGACGGCCGCCGGCACCCCGGAGTCGACGACGACGACGTCGGCACTCGAAATCGCCTCGGCAGCCCGGGTGGTCAGCAGCCCGGGGTCGCCGGGACCGGCTCCCACGAAGGTGATTCGGCCTACGGCCTTGCGTGCGCGGGTCATGTGGTGCTCCCCATCATGGTGTCTGCGCCGTCGGCGAGCAGGTCGGCGGCAAGCCGCCGCCCCACGCCGTCGGCATCGGTGGTGGGCCCGGTGACCGAGAGCCGGACGGCGTCGCTGCCGTCGGCCGCGGTGACCGAACCACGGAGGAAAATCTCTGGGCCGCTGGCGGGGTCGTCGCCTTCGACGATCTCGGCCAGAGCGCCGACCGGCGCGGAACATCCGGCTTCGAGCCCGGCGAGCAGTGCTCGCTCGGCAAGGACGGCGGCGCGGGTGTCGGCATCGTCGAGCGTGGCCAGCACGGCCAGCGCCGCGGCGTCGTCGGCGCGGCACTCGATCGCCAGCGCGCCCTGCGCCGGGGCGGGCAGTACCTGGATCGGGTCGAGCACCTCGGTGACCTCGTGCGCCCGCCCGAGTCGACGCAGGCCGGCGTAGGCGAGCACGACCGCGTCGAGCGAGCCGTCGGCGACCTTGCCCAGGCGAGTGTCGACATTGCCGCGCAGCCCGACGATCTCGATGCCGAGCCCGAGCGCATGCAGCTGCGCGGCACGGCGCGGCGAGCCGGTGCCGACGCGCGCGCCGGGCGGCAGCTCGCCGAGCGTGAGTCCGTCGCGGGCCACGAGGGCGTCGCGCGGGTCCTCGCGCGGCGGTACCGCGGCAAGTGCGATACCGAGCGCCGGTGCGGTCGGTAGATCCTTGAACGAGTGCACCGCGACGTCGATCTCGCCGCCGATCAGCGCCGTGCGCAGGGCCGACACGAAGACACCGGTACCGCCGATCTGGGTCAGCGCCGCTGACGAGCGGTCGCCGGCGGTGACGATCGGGACGATCTCGGTCGGCACGCCGAGCGCAGCGGCCACGAGATCGGTCTGCGTGCGGGCCAGGGCCGAGGCCCTCGTCCCGATGCGCAGGGTGCGCACGGCGGTCATGACAGGCCCGTCTTCTTGACCGCGGCGACCGATTCGGCCGCAGCCGGGTCGAGGTCGAACAGCTCGCGAAGGGCCGCGGCGTACTGGTCGCCGCCGGGGGTCGCCGCCAGTTCCTTGACCCGCACCGTGGGCGCGTGCAGGACCTTCTCGACCGCACGGCGGACCGCGTCGGCGACCTCTCGCCGCTCGCCGGACGTCAGGTCGGGGACGCGGCCCGCGAGCCGCGCGAGCTCGCCGTCGATGACCTGGTTGGCGCGGGCGCGCAGCGCGGTGACGGTGGGGGCGACGGCCAGCTGCTGCTGGGCAGCCAGGTGGTCGCGCAGCTCGTCGGCGACGATCGACACCGCAGCGGCGACCTCGGCATCGCTGACCATGGCCCCGCCGTCGCGCAGTGCCTCGAGGTCGAGATAGGTGACGCCTGCGTGCAGCGCGACCGACGGGTCGACGTCATGGGGCAGCGCGATGTCGAGCACGACGAGCGGCCGCGCGTCACGGACGCCGATGTCGTCGGCCTCGACGATCAGCCCGGTGGATCCGGTGGAGGAGATGAGCAGGTCGGCGTCGGCGATGGCATCCCCCAGCCCGGCCAGCGCAACCGCGGTTCCACCCAGGCGTTCGGCCAGATGTGCACCGCGCTCCATCGACCGGTTGGCGACGACGATCTCGCCGATGCCGCGGCGGCGCAGCGTGGCACCGGCCAGTGCGGCCATCGAGCCGGCACCGACGATGACGGCACTGCGACCCGTGAGCGAGCCCAGCACCGACTCTGCGCGGTCGAGCGCCACCGACACGATGGACGCGCCCGCCCGATCGATCCCGGTCTCGCTGTGCACCCGTTTGCCGACGCGCAGCGCCGTCTGGGCAAGGACGTGCAGCACGCTGCCGACCGACCCGATCTCGGTGCCGACCGTGTAGGCGTTGCGCAACTGGCCGAGGATCTGCGACTCCCCGATCACCATCGAGTCCAGCCCCGAGGCGACGGTGAACAGGTGCTCGACAGCGGCCTCGGCGAAGTGCACGTAGAGGTGGTCGGACAGGTCGGACACGGCCAACCCCGAGTGCCGGGCGAGGACGGAGGTGACATCGGCGACGGCGGGGTGGAAGCGCGCGACGTCGGCGTAGACCTCGATGCGGTTGCACGTCGAGACCAGCATGACCTCGCTGATCATCTCGGTGCGGTGCAGTTCCTCGACCGTCTTGCGCACGTCGTCGACGGCGACAGCGGCCCGCTCGAGGACCGCGACCGGTGCGCTGCGGTGCGACAACCCGACGACCAGGACGCTCACAGGACCGCCTCCGTGAACGCGTCGCGCGCGCCGAGCGCCGACGCGGCCTTGCGGGTTTCGTGGAAGGACAGGATCTGCAGCTCGGCGGCGAGGTCGACCTTGCGCAGGTGCACGTGCGGCGGCACGGACAGCACGACCGGCGCGAAGTTCAGGATGCTGCTCACTCCGGCGGCGACGAGCCGGTCGCACACTGCCTGAGCCACCTCACCGGGCACGGCGAGCACTGCGATGGTGATGTCGTGCTCGACCAGCACGTCCTCGAGGTCGCCGATGTCGCGCACCACGAGCCCGCGCATCTCGGTGCCGACCCGGCGGGGGTCGGCGTCGAGCAGCGCCGTGATGCGGAACCCGCGGGAGGCGAAGCCTGCGTAGCCGGCGAGCGCCTGGCCCAGGTTGCCGACGCCGATCAGGGCGACGGAGTGATGAACCGTGAGCCCCAGCGTGCGCGAGATCTGCTCGGTGAGCGTGCCGACGTCGTAACCGACGCCGCGGATCCCGTAGGAGCCGAGGTAGGAGAGGTCCTTGCGTAGCTTGGCCGAGTTCACGCCGGCGGCGGACGCCAGTTCCTCGGAGGAGACGGTGCTGATCGCGTCGTCGCCGAAGGTGGTCAGCACCCGCAGGTACGTGGCCAGTCGCGCCACGGTGGCGTCGGGCACGGCCCGGATGTCGGACCGCATTGGGTCGACGCGATCGCTACGCCGCTCGGGCGGCTCGGGCCGCTCGGCGCGTTCGCCGGCGACAGCGGCGCCGCGAGCATCGCGCGGAGCAGACATTGGCACCTCGGTGGACCCGTCCGGGGCCGCGTGGGGGTCGGCGCGGAAGGATTCCGCCGACCACTACGCCGGTGCCGAGACCGGTGTGGTAGGGCTGGCTGGTACGAGTTCGGACGGTACGCCGCTCGTGAAACTTTTCCCAAATCGACGGTGCCCGTGCTAAGGCCCTGAACCGCCGGAAAACGGCCCCTCCAGCACGGATCAGCGGGCGACGGCTCTGCGGAAACGGGATTCCTCCACCCGCCAGAAGCCGTGTTCCCGGTTGTCGATCAGCACAACCGGAACGCGGTCGGCGTACTCGGCCAGCAACGGCGGGGAGGTGTCGACATCTATCTCGGAATAGCCGAAACCCAGCTCGGCGCGCAACGCCCTGAGCTGGTTCTCGGCGACCTCGCACAGATGACACCCCGTCCGGGTGAGCAGGGTCACCACATGATCAGCGGGTGCCATACCTGGGTCTCCTCCGTGAATGGGGGAATCACGTGGGGTCCAGTGTGCCGATCCATGACCGTGAGTGCTCCGGGATGCTGGGAAAGCTCGATTCACAAGCCCCTACCCACTCAGCCAATCACGACCTATAGTTAGCACGGTCTTCACATTGGCGGGTCGCCGGCCTGCTGACTGTCGCCAGCCCGGGCCGCTCCACACGGAAGGGATGCCGCCGATGTCGCGTGCACCCTCCCCTGACCCCCGACGGGACCCACGGCGGCAGGGCGCGGTGTCGGGCGTGCGGGCCCTCGCCGAGCTGCTCGACGCCACGCTGACGGACATAGGCCCGGTACCCCTCGCGGCCCACGCTGCGCAGATGTCCGCCGTCGAGTCGCCTGCGTCCAGCCGACCCGCACGCTTTCGCGGGCGGGCGTCACGTGGCTTCGAAACCAGCATCGTTCCCCGGACACCGACCGGCGACGAGCGCGAACAGCTCGATCCGGCGATCGAGGACGAGCACGTCGAGACCTGGCACCTCGTCCACCTCGCCCAGCAGGGCGACGGCGAGGCGTTCGGGATGCTCTACGACCGCTACGTCGACTCGGTGTTCCGCTTCATCTACTACCGCGTCAACGACCGCGCTCTCGCCGAGGACTTCACGAGCGAGACCTTCGTCCGGGCGCTGCGGCGCATCGGCGGCATCACCTACCAGGGCCGCGACATCGGCGCCTGGTTCGTGACCATCGCACGCAACATCGTGCTCGACCACGTGAAGTCGGCCCGGCACCGTCTCGAGACCCCGACCGGCGAGACGATCGAGGGCAACGAACGGGAGCAGAGCACCGAGAGCGCGGTGCTCGGCAGCCTGGCCTCGGAACGGCTGATGGAAGCGGTCGGCCAACTGGGCGACGAACAGCGCGACTGCGTGATGCTGCGCTTCATGCAGGGCCTGTCGGTCAGCGAGACGGCCTCGGTGCTCGGCAAGAACGAGGGGGCCATCAAGGCCCTGCAGCACCGAGCCGTGCGCAAGTTGGCCGACTTGCTCGGCGACGACCTGCGATGACGGGCAGTCCAAGGTCCCGATCTCCCGTCGAAACGCGCACCTGCCGTATCGTTAAAACCACCGGATCGTTGGGACGATTGGACAACGGAAACAGACCGTTGCCGGCGGCGCGAAAGGCCCGAACATGGACCCCCGGTACCGCGACATGAGGGTGCATCGAGTCTCGATGCTCGGTTCCGCGCTCCGCCGCGGGAGTCATCTCGGTCGGCTCAAGCAGCCGGACCCCGAACACTCGCGTGACCCGCGGGTCCTGTCCCTGGTCGAGGTGTTGAAGTCCGTCGACTACGCCCCGGCGCCCTCACCGGACTTTCGCGCCGAACTGCGCGCACAACTCGTCGCCGTGGCCCCGCGCATCATCTCCGAGAGCACGCCCGCCGAGGCCGAACCGGCCGCAGCCGGCCCGGTGCCCGTCGCCCCCGGTGCGCGGTCGCATCACCGTCGCTTCACCCGCCCGGTCGCCCTCACCCTCGGTGTCGCGGCCGCGTTCCTCTTGCTGTTCGGAGGCGCGGTCTGGCAGAGCCAGAAGTCGCTGCCCGGGGACTCCCTCTACGGATTGAAGCGGGCCAGCGAGAACGTGCAGCTCGCCCTGTCCTCCGGCCAGACCGATCGCGGGGACGAGTACCTGTCGCTCGCGCAGACGCGCGTCGAGGAGGCTCGCGCGTTGCTGCGCCGTGACTCGGCCTCGGCGGCGGGCGCGGGAACGCTGGCGGGCGGGCTGTCCAAGTCCACCGCCACGCTCATCGAAACGAACCTGGCATCGGCCGACTCGGACCTGCGCAACGGCACCAGGCTGCTCGACACCCAAGCAGTCACCTCGAAGACGCAGAGCCCGATCTCGCTGATCACCAGTTGGGCGCCGGGTCAGCTCGATCGCCTGCACGACCTCGCCGACGCGCTGCCCCAGGGGCCGCTGCAGAACCGCACCACGACCTCGTGGACGCTCACGAAGTCGGCGTTGACCCGGGCGCGGACGCTGTCGCCGGCGGTGGCCTCCGGGTGCGCCTCGACCGACGACAGTGATCGGTTGGGGCCGGTTCCCACCTGTGCCGCCAGCCCGAGCACCACCGGCACCTCCGGAACCCCCGGCACCGCCAGGACACCGTCCTCGCCGCTCACTTCGACGGCCCCGTCATCCGCACCGAGCGTCGGCAAGACCACCACGCACAGCAGCCCCGATGCCCCCGGCGCCTCCGCACCCGGTGCCTCCGTGTCGAGGTCCAGCACCACCGGCATCACGGCCCGACCGATCTCGTCCCCCGCGGCCCGGACGTCCACGTCGCCCCCGGTGATACGGCTGCCCAGTGCGCCGGTGTCCATCGGCAGCTGCGGCGTCTCGGTCTCGCTCGGGCCGATCGGCATCGGTGTCGGCGGGTGTCCGTCACACTCCTGACGGAGCGCTCCAGCGATCGGCGCACCTCGCTACGCTGACGCGGTGCGTGCGACGGGCAGGCCGAACGGCCATGACGTCGCGAGCCCCGACCACGGCGCCGCGTTCTTCGACGTCGACAACACGATCATGATCGGTGCGTCGATCTACCACTTCGCCCGGGGCCTGGCGGCTCGCGACTTCTTCACCTGGCGCGACCTCACCACCTTCGCGGCCCGGCAGGTGCGGCTGCGGGTGCGGGGTGAGTCGCACGACGACATGCACTCCACCCGCGAGTCCGCCCTCGCCTTCGTGGCGGGCAAGAAGGTGGACGAGTTCGTGACGCTCGGCGAGGAGATCTACGACGAATCCATGTCGGACAAGATCTGGCGCGGCACCCACGCCCTCGCCCGCCGGCACCTCGACGCCGGGCAGCCGGTCTGGCTGGTGACGGCCACCCCGGTGGAACTGGCCACCATCATCGCCGACCGGCTCTCGCTCACCGGCGCGCTCGGCACCGTCGCCGAGACCAGCGACGGCGTGTACACCGGGCGTCTCGTCGGCGAGGTGCTGCACGGTGAGGCGAAGGCCGACGCGGTACGCAGGCTCGCGGCCAGTGAAGGGCTCGACCTGGCCCACTGCTCGGCGTACTCCGACTCGATCAACGACCTGCCGCTGCTCTCGCTCGTCGGCCGGGCCGTCGCCGTCAACCCCGACTCGGCCCTGCGCGCCGAGGCCAGGCGGCGGGATTGGGAGATCCACGACTTCCGTACCGCCCGCAAGGCCGCTCGCATCGGCATCCCCACCGCCCTGGGCGTCGGTGCGGCCGCGGGTGGATTGGCCGCCGGGCTCGCCGTGCGCCGCCGCGCGGCCTGACGTCCGCCCGTCAGCTCCGGACGTCAACGCCAGACGGAACGCCGCTGAACCAGCAGCCGGTACAGCGTGCTCTGGATGGTCTCGCGCACCTGATCGGTGAGGTCGAAGACCACCGCCGGATCGTCGGCTGCAGGGACGCCGGGGCCGTAGGTGTCGGTGGGGATGGGCGTCCCGAACTCGATGTACCACTTGCTGGGCAGCGGGACGAGCCCGAGCGGGCCGAGCCACGGGAAGGTCGGGGTGAGGGGGAAGTACGGCAGGTTCATCACCCGGGCGAGGGTCTTGGCCTTGCCCAGTACCGGGTGGATCTCCTCCGAGCCGATGATCGACACCGGGATGATCGGCACACCGGTGCGCAGCGCTGCGTGGACGAACCCGCCGCGACCGAAGCGCTGCAGCCGGTAGCGCTCGCTGAACGGCTTGCCGATGCCCTTGAAACCCTCGGGAAAGACGCCGACCAGCTCACCGGCGCGCAGCAACCGCTCGGCGTCGGGCGCGCACGCCATGGTGGCGCCGGCCTTGCGGGCGACCGCACCCATGACCGGCGTGCGAAAGATCAGGTCGGCGCCGAGCAGCCGCAGATGCCGGTGGGCGGGGTGCTCGGTGCGCACCGCGACGGCGGCCATGGTGGCATCCAGCGCCCACAGGCCGCCCGCGTGGTTGGACACCAGCAGCGCCCCACCCTCGGCCGGGATGTTCTGCACCCCGTTGACCTCGACCCGGAACCAGTGGTCGTAGAGCGTCTTGAACACCGGCAGCACGGCGTTGTCGGTGAGGTCCGGGTCGAAGCCGAACTCGTCGACCGCGTAGTCGCCCGACAAGCGCCGCTGCACGAAGGCCAAGAGGTCCTCGAGGCGGGCAGCGGGCGGGCGCTCCGTCGCGACGGGCGGGGTCGCCTCGGCCGGCGGCGCGGGCAGCGTGGTCACCGACGACACCGACGACGTGGCCCCGCGCGGAGCCGGGCGCGGTCGCCCGCGGCGGGCCGTCAGTCGGCGGGCCCGTTCGAAGTGCCCGGAGGACTGATCGCCGGCACTGTGCAGCGCAATGACCTGTGCGGTGTCGGGCGGGCTGTCGTCGGGGATGCGGCGGTCGATGTCGTCACCTCCGGCGGCCGATCGGACGGTCACGCTCCGGGGGCCGCAAGACGGTGCCCGCGGCGCGCCCGTAATGCGCTCGAGCCTACCCGCAGCCCGGCCCGAGCGACGTGGGGCAGCGGACGCTGCGCCGCGGCGAACGAGTCGATGGTGGTGCCGGTGGTGTAGTGGGGCGAGTAGCCGAAGCGGGTGTGCAGGGCGGTGGTGTCGACGACTCGTCCGAAGCGCAGCCACTGCCGATCCTCGCCGGTCAGTTCGCCGGCGTTGCCGTTGCTCAGCAGGGCGGCCAGCGCGGCGATCCGCGCGCCCGGCAGGCGGAGCCGACCTGCCCGACGGATGACCTGGGACAGCGCCAGCACGCCGTCGGCGGCGACGTTGACCACGCCGGGACGCGACGAGACGGTGGCCAGGCGCAGGGTCTCGACGGCGTCGGCCTCGTGCAGCAGCTGCACCCGCGGGTCGAACCCGAGGGTGGTGGGCACGAGCGGGCCGGCGAGATAGCGGGTCAGCGAGTTGTCGATCGTCGGGCCCAGGACGGGTGCCTGACGCAGCACGCTGACCTCGACGTCCGGCCGCCGCCGCACGAAGCCACGGACGTAGGCCTCGATCTCGAGGGCGTCCTTGGCGTAACCGTCGTCGACGGCTGCGCTCGGCCCCATCTCCTCGGTGAAGACCGCAGCGTCGCGACTGGTGCAGCCGTAGACGCCGGTGGTGGAACGGACGACGAGACGGTGGACGTCGTCGGACTTCTGGCAGGCAGCGAGAAGCTGCATCGTCCCGATGACGTTCATCTCCTGCATCGCCGCCCGCCCACCCGCCGCGCGCGGCGAGGAGATGAGCGCGGCGTGGACGACGACGCTGACCCGCGCCTGCGCCATGACGCTGGCGACCAGTGGGTTGCGGATGTCGGCCCGGACGAACTCGGTGCGGCCGATCAGCTCGAGATCAGCCTGACGGGGTGGCGCGGTGTCGATGCCGATGACCCTCTCGATCGAGGGGTCCGCGCTGAGCTGGGCTGCCAGCCGGGCGCCGAGGTATCGACTGACTCCGGTGACCAGTACGACGTCAGCCATGACTCGCGCAGCCGGATTGGCCCATCAGCCGCAGCCGGAAGCTACTTTTTGTTGCGTCGCTGGACGCGGGTCTTCTTCAGCAGCTTGCGGTGCTTCTTCTTCGCCATCCGCTTGCGGCGCTTCTTGATGACTGAGCCCATAGATAGTCCCCACCTAGATCGTCCGTCCCGGACGACCGCCGGGCGAAAACGCCAGTCTACTGACCGGCGACGGGGGCTCGGTCAGCCGGCTTCGATGAAGGCGTCGCGCAGGTAGTCGTGCACGGCCTTCTCGGGTACCCGAAACGATCGCCCGACACGGACGGCCGGCAGCTCGCCGGCGTGCACCATTCGGTAGACCGTCATCTTGGACACCCGCATGACGGCGGCGACCTCGGCGACGGTGAGGAACCGGACGTCGGACAGCGCGGCGTCGGCCGAACCACCGGCCCCGACGGTGTCGGCCGGCCGAATCGGGGCAGGTTCGCCGGCCCGTGGGCGCGGGACGGGCTGGTCGTCGGACTTGTCGGGCATGGGTGGGTCACCGAACTCTCGGCACGTGTCGGTGCTCGGCTTCCCCACCGAACAACGGGACACGCACGTGCTGTCCTGAGACTAGCGGTACGGAAGTGGCCTATGCGATAGCTGAGCGCAACGTTAATCGGCACACAGCGACATCAGCAACCGAATTCGCCTGATTTGTCGGGTTCCTGACGATCACTCCGCGGAGCCCAGCTCGGCCGAACGCAGCGCCGCGGCCTCGACGGCGGCCAGAATCGCAGCCCGCACCCCGTGCACCTCGAGCTCGCGGATGGCCGAGATCGTCGTCCCGGCGGGGCTCGTGACCGCCTCGCGCAGCTGGACCGGATGCTCGCCGGAATCGCGCAGCATGACCGCCGACCCGATCGCGGTCTGCACGATGAGGTCGGCCGCCAGCGTTCGCGGCAGGCCCAGCAGGATCCCGGCGTCGATCATGGCCTCGACCAGGAAGAAGAAATACGCCGGGCCGGAGCCCGACAGCGCGGTGACGGCGTCGAGTTGGGACTCCGGAACGCGCACCACCTTGCCGACCGCGGACAGCAGAGCCTCGGCGATCTCGAGGTGCTCGGCCCGGGCATGCGCCCCGCCGCAGACCGCGGTCATCGCCTCGTCGACGAGCGCGGGGGTGTTGGGCATGCAGCGCACCACCGCCACGCCGTCGGGCAGGTGCCGTTCGAGGTGGGCGGTCGTCACCCCGGCCGCGACGGACACGATGACGTGTCCCGGCCCGATGGCCGGCGAGATCTCCGCCAGCAGGGCGTCGATGTCCTGCGGCTTCACCGCGACGACGACGACCTCGGCACGGCGCACCGCCACCGCCGGATCGAGGACCTGCACGCCGAAGGTCGCAGCGAGGTACTCGGCCCGGCCGGCGTACTTCTCGCTGATCACGAGGTCGGCACTGCGGTACTCGCCGCGCAGCAGGCCCGACAGCAGGGCCTCGCCGATCTTGCCGCCACCGAGGATCGCCACCGTCCGGGGAACCTGGTCCGTCATCGTCGTCAGCCCTTCGAGAGCAGGCCGCGGGCGAAGAAGGCCAGGTTGGCCGGGCGCTCGGCGAGACGCCGCATGAGATAGCCGTACCACTGTGCGCCGTAGGGCACGTACACGCGCACCGTGTGCCCCGCCTCGGCCAGGCGGTGCTGCTCGTCGGGCCGGATGCCGTAGAGCATCTGGTACTCGAATTGCGAGGTGCCGTGCACCCGGGCCCGCTCGCCGACGATCTCGATCAGGCGCGGGTCGTGGGTGGCGAACATCGGGTAGCCGCCGCCGGCGAGCAGGGTGTTCGCGCACCGGACGTACGAGCGGTCGACGTCCAGACGCCTGTCGAAGGCCACCGACCCCGGACCGTCGTAGGCGCCCTTGCACAGCCGAACCCGGCTGCCGGCGTGGGCGAGGTCGCGGCAGTCGGCCTCGGTCCGCCGCAGGTAGGCCTGCAGCACCGCCGCGGTGTCGGGGAAGTCGAGGCGCAGCTCATGCAGGATGCCGAGCGTCGAATCGACGGTGGTGTGATCCTCCATGTCGAGCGTGACCGTGGCCCCGACCTGGCGGGCGTGCTGAGCGACGTGTCGGGCGTTGTCGAGCGCGATCCGCGCGCCGTCGCGCGGCAGCGCCTGGCCGACCGCGCTCAGTTTCACGCTGACGTCGACGCGGGCCGACAGCGGGCCCAGACGCTCGGTGAGACCGGCCTCGTGCAGCGCGTCGAGCACGGTGGCGTAGGCGGCGACGACGCCGTCGGCCTGACCCCGCTCGGTGGTGTCCTCACCGAGGTGGTCGAGCGTGACGGTCAGTCCGCGCGCGAGAAGTGCCCGACTGGACTCGACAGCGGCGTCGGCACCCGGCCCGCCCACGAAGCGATCGACGATCGAGCGGGACACCGGCGCCGTCGTGACGATGCGCTCGATGGTCGGGTTCCGGGCGGCCGCCCGGATCGCAGTGCGCAGCATGGGCCCAGATTAGTGCGCACGACCCGGGTCGCCGACCCGCGCGGCCACGAGGTGCAACCGGCAGAAGGCCAGCGCCTCGGCCAGGTCACGCTCACGCTCGACACGGTCGAGTGCGCGACGCGTGTTGATCTCGACGATGACGTGGCCGGTGAAGTCGCGCTGCGCCAGGCGCTCGAGGATCTCCGCGCAGGGCTGGTCCCCGCGACCCGGCACGAGGTGCTCGTCCTTCGGCAGGCCCGTGCCGTCGGCGACGTGCAGGTGGCTCAGGCGATCACCCATCGCGTCGAGCATGGCCAGTGAGTCCGAGTGCGACACCGCCGAGTGCGAGAGGTCAAGGGTGTAGTCCCGGTACGGCTCCTCGGCGGCGACGTCCCACGAGGGTTGGTAGGCCGAGACCTCCCGGCCGCGGACCCGCAGCGGGAACATGTTCTCGACCGCGAAGCGGACGTCCGTCTCCTGCGACAGGCGCTGCACTCCGGCGCGGAAGTTGCGCGCGTACTCGCGCTGCCAGCGAAACGGGGGATGCACCACCACGGTCTGCGCCCCGAGCAGCTCGGCCGCGAACTGCGCCTTCTGCAGCTTCGTCCAGGGATCGACCGTCCACACCCGCTGGGTGATGATCAGGCACGGCGCATGGATCGCCAGGATCGCGACGCCGTGCTGCTGGGACAGTCGCTGCAGGGCGAACGGGTCCTGGCTGATCGGGTCGGTCCAGACCATCACCTCGACGCCGTCGTAGCCGAGCTTGGCGGCGAGCTCGAAGGCCACCGCGGTGGATTCCGGGTACACCGACGCCGTCGAGAGCCCGACCTTCGCGCGCGAGGTACGCAGACCGCGTCGAGCGTCCCCCGTCAGCCGAGCCATGATCCGAACGCTAGCCCGTCATCCGGCGTCACGGGCTCTCGAGCCAGTCCAGACGACGAAGGATCACACCCTCGCGCAGCGCCCACGGGCAGATGTCGAGCTGGTCGACGCCGAGTGCGTCCATCGCAGCGGCCGCGACGATGCTGCCGGCGAGCGTCTGGTGCGCCCGGCCGACGCTGACGCCGTCGAGTTCGGCGAGGTCGATCGAGGCCATCCGCGAGATGAACGACGTCACCTGGGTGAGCCCGGTGCGGGTGAGGACGCGCCGCGCGCGCGGGCCCGCCGAACTGGGCGCGGCACCGGACAGCCGGGCCAGCGTGCGAAAGGTCTTGCTGGTAGCGACGACGCGGTCGGGTGGGCCGGCCTCGAGCAGCAGTTTCGCCGGCCGGGTGAGCTCGGCCTCGACGTGCTCTCGCAGCCGGTGCATCGCCGACTTCGACGGCGGGTCCTCCTCGAACCAGTCGCGGGTGAGGCGGGCCGCGCCGAGCGGCACCGACACCGCGACGCGCGGGTCCTCGTCGGCGCCGGCGGCCAGCTCCAGCGAGCCGCCGCCGATGTCGAGCGACACGATCGTGCCGGCGCTCCAGCCCAGCCAGCGACGCACGGCCAGGAACGTCAACCGCGCCTCGTCCTCGCCCGAGAGCACCTGAAGGTCGACGTCGGACTCGCGCGCCACGCGCTTGAGCACCTGCGTGCTGTTGTTGGCGTCGCGCACCGCACTGGTCGCGAACGCCAGCAGCTCGTCGCAGCCCAGGGCGACGGCCTGCTTGCGCGCGTCGGACACCGCACCGACCAACGCGTCGGCCCCGCGCGCAGTCAGGTTGCCGCGCTTGTCGAGGTTCTCGGCCAGGCGCAACTCGGCCTTGTCCGAATGCTGCGGCGTGGGCTCGGCACCGCGGTGGGCGTCGACGATCACGAGGTGGACGGTGTTGGAACCGACGTCGAGCACGCCCAGCCTCATAACGCGCAGACTAGGGCATCACCGTGCAACGCCGGCCGCCGTTTTCCGTACGCTCGACGCCGTGCCACAGCGTGAGGTTTCCCTCGACTTCCCCCGCGAGTGGATCGAGTTCGTCGATCCGTCGGACACCGGGCATGTCATCCGTGCCGATCTCACCTGGCTCTGCTCGCGCTGGACGTGCATCTTCGGGCGTGGGTGTCACGGCACCGTCGCCGGCCAGGCCGACACCGGGTGCTGCAACCACGGCGCCTACTTCTCCGACAAGGACGATCGGGCGCGCACCAAGCGCTTCGCCGCCCAGCTCACCCGCGACGACTGGCACCTGTTCGACGAGGGCCATCGCAACGGCAAGCTGCACATCTCCGAACGGGTGCCCGACGACGAGATCTCCGCCGAGGAGCTGGCCGCCGGCGAGAAGCGGCACAAGACGCGCACCGTCGACGGCGCCTGCATCTTCGCCAACCGCGCCGGCCACCCGGGCGGCATCGGGTGCGCGCTGCACGGCCTGGCGCTACGCCTGGGTATGAACCCGCTCGAGACCAAGCCCGAGGTGTGCTGGCAGCTGCCGGTGCGCCGCGAGCAGGAATGGATCGATCGCCCGGACGGCACCCGCATCCTGCGTTCCACGCTGGCCGAGTTCGACCGTCGCGGGTGGGGCGAGGGCGGCCACGACCTCGACTGGTACTGCACGTCCTCGCCCGAGGCACACGTCGGCGGCGAGCCGATGTACCGCTCCTACGGCCCCGAGCTCATCGCTCTCGTCGGCGAGAAGGCCTACGACGAACTCGCCTCGATCTGTGCCAAACGGCTGCAGCTCGGCCTGGTGGCCGTCCATCCGGCGACGGCCGCGGCTCAGCTCTCGAACTTGTAACCCAGTCCGCGGACGGTGACCAGGTACTTCGGCGTGGCCGGGTCCGGTTCGATCTTCGCCCGCAATCGCTTGACGTGGACGTCGAGGGTCTTGGTGTCGCCGACGTAGTCGGCGCCCCACACCCGGTCGATGAGCTGGCCGCGGGTGAGTACCCGGCCCGCGTTGCGCAGCAGCAGTTCGAGCAGGTCGAACTCCTTGAGCGGAAGCGGAACCTGCTGTCCGTCGACCGACACCACGTGGCGCTCGACGTCCATGCGGACCGGGCCGGCCTCGACGACGTTGAGCATGAGCTCTTCGGGCTCCATGCCGCGCCGCAGCACCGCGCGGATGCGAGCCACCAGCTCGCGGGACGAGAACGGTTTGGTGACGTAGTCGTCGGCGCCGAGCTCGAGACCCACCACCTTGTCGACCTCGGAATCGCGCGCGGTGACCATGATGATCGGCACGTGCGAGCGGTTGCGCAGCTCGCGACAGACCTCGGTGCCCGACAGCCCCGGCAGCATCAGGTCGAGCAGCACGAGGTCGGCGCCGGTGCGGTCGAAGGTGGTCAGCGCCTCCACGCCTGTCCCGGCGACCTCGACCTCGTAACCTTCGCGGCGCAGCATGTAGGACAGGGCGTCGGAGAACGATTCCTCGTCCTCGACGACCAGTACCCGCGTCATCCGCGCTCCGTCCCAACAGTGCGTGCCCACAGCGGTCCTTGGTCCTCGACGACCAGTACCCGCGTCATCCGCGCATCCTCCGAGCGAGTGGTGCGGTCATCTCGACTGTGATCCCTCCACCACGACCGGCAAGGTCGCAGAAATGTTCATCTCTTGGTTACGAGCCGGTCTGTCCTGGGGTGACGATGGCCGATCCGCATGAACGCGCGGTAGACGGATGGTGAATGTCGACCCGGACCGGTCGGCGCTCCACACCGACACCGAACCCAGGTGGTTGGTGACGATGTTCTTGACGATCGCGAGCCCGAGGCCGGTGCCGCCGGTGGCCCGCGAGCGCGCCGGGTCCACCCGGTAGAAGCGCTCGAAGATCCGATTGCGGTCGACCTCGGCGATGCCGATGCCCTGGTCGGTGACCGAGATGTCGACGGTCTTGCCCGAGGTGTCGTCGGCGTCGACCCGGCCGGTGACCGCCACCTTCGTCCCGCTTCCGCTGTAGGCGATGGCGTTGTCGACGAGGTTGGCGACCGCGGTGGCCAGCTGCGCGGCGTTCCCTCGGACGCGCAGGCCCGGCGAGCAGGACACCGTCACCTGGATCGAGGCCTGTTCCGCAGCCAGCCGGGTGCGCTGGATCGACTCGTCCAGGATGTGACGCACGTCGACCTCGGTGGCGCCGGGCATCGGATCGGCGCCCTGCACCCGGGACAGCTCCATCAGCTCGCCGACGAGCTTCGCGAGCCGCAGGCCCTCGTGCTGGATGCGGCCGGCGAAGCGGGCGACCATCTCGGGCTCGTCGGCAGCGTCCTGGATCGCCTCGGCGAGCAGGGTCAGTGCGCCGACCGGCGTCTTGAGCTCATGGGAGACATTGGCCACGAAGTCGCGACGAACCGCCTCCAGCCGTCGCTGCTCGCTGACGTCGGCGAGCAGCAGGCACACGCCGGTCACGCGGGCATCGGTGCTGGGTCGCAGGGGCACGGCGGTGACCGTCAACGCGATCGGCTCGCGGCCGAGCCGGCCGATCGGCAGGTCCATGACCCGGGTGGCGTTGACGCCGGTCTCCATGCTGCGACGCGCGATCGACACGAGATCGGGGAACGCCAGGGTGTCGACGTCGAGCACGCCCATCCCGCGGGCTGCGGGGTTGACGAGCACGGCACGTTCCTCGCGGTTGACGACGATGACGCCGTGATCCAGGGCCTCGACGACCAGCGAGGCGAGCGGCTGCCCGGCCCGTCGCTCCGTCACCTCGGGGGTGGACGCCGCGGCGATCACCGAGTGGCCTGCCCGCCCGGACCGGCCGGCCGGCCGGGCCTCGGCGGAGCGGCGGCGGGATACGCCGAGGGCCAGCCCGATCGCCACACCGACAGCGAGGGCCGCGACCGCAATAACCAACGCCGACGTGGGCACATCATGATGGTAGGTGCCGACGACCCGTCCGGCCCGTCACGGAGGAGGTGAGGCATCGTGGCGCTAGTTGCTGTTCACCTCGACGCCCGGCGCCGTTCATCACACGAGCATGGCGCTGTCGTTCGGCCCGCGGATGGTCCCTCGTATGCGTGACGTATTCCACGACGAGCTGGACGAGATCGGCAACGGCGTCGCCGAGATGCTCCGCCTGGTCGCCGTTGCCATGGAGCAGGCGACCGGTGCGCTGCTCGACGCCGACCTCAACCGTGCCGAGCGGGTGATCGACGCAGACCAGAAGGTCGACGACCTGCGCGTCTCGCTCGAGGACCGCGCATTCCAGGTCATCGCGCTGCAGCAACCGGTCGCCACCGATCTGCGCGTCGTCGTCACGACCCTGCACCTCGTGGCCGACCTCGAGCGCATGGGCGACCTCGCACTGCACGTCGCCAAGATCGCGCGACTGCGCTTCCCCGACGCCGCCGTGCCCGACGAGGCCCGCGACGTCATCGCCCAGATGGGCGACGTCGCGCACTCGCTGGTGGTCAAGGTCGGCGAGGTCGTCCAGGGCCGCGACATCTCGCTCGCCCAGGCCATCGAGGCCGAGGACGACTCGATGGACGCGCTGCGCCGCAAGCTGTTCACGCTGGTGCTCTCACCCCGCTGGGCCCACGGCACCGAGGCGGCGATCGACATGACGCTGCTGGGGCGCTACTACGAGCGCTACGCCGACCACGCGGTCGCGGTGGCCCGCCGGACGATCTTCATCGTCACGGGCGAGCGTCCGACGCCGGCGCCGAACGGGATCTCACCCCTGCGCTGAGCCCCTGCCCTGGTTCGCCACCGCCTCGATCGCCGATGCGGCGGCGGCCGGGTCGAGGTAGGTGCCCGGCCCCGTGGGCGTGAACGTGGTGTCGTCGAGCTCGTAGTGCAGCGGGATACCCGTAGGTACGTTCAGGCCGACGACCGCTTCGTCGGACAGCCCGTCGAGGTGCTTGATCAACGCGCGCAGGGAGTTGCCGTGCGCGGCCACCAACACCACACCCGACGCACGCAGGTCGGGCACGATCGCGTCGTACCAGTAGGGCAGCATCCGGCGCACGACATCGGCGAGACATTCGGTGCGCGGCACGGTCTCGAGCAGATCGGCGTAGCGCGGGTCGCCGACCTGGCTGTAGGTGTCGTCGTCTGCCAGGGCCGGCGGCGGCTGGTCGTACGAGCGGCGCCACAGCATGAACTGCTCGTCGCCGAACTGCTCGCGCACCTGCGCCTTGTCCTTGCCCTGCAGCGCGCCGTAGTGCCGCTCGTTGAGCCGCCACGACCGACGCACCGGGATCCAGTGCCGGTCGGCGGCGTCGAGCGACAGCTGGGCGGTGCGGATCGCTCGTCGCAGCAGCGAGGTGTGCACGACGTCGGGCAGCAAGCCGGCCTCGACGAGCAGCTGCCCGCCGCGCCGGCCCTCGGCCTCGCCGTTCTCGGTGAGGTCGACGTCGACCCAGCCGGTGAAGAGGTTCTTGTTGTTCCAGTCGCTCTCGCCGTGACGGAGCAGTACCAGCGTCGCCATACCCGTCATCCTGCCAGCGACAGGCCGGTCGGAGGATCAGGGGAGCTGCGCGAAGTGCTTGAACGCCTGCAGGTTGTGCAGCGGTTCGCCGTTCTTGACCCGCCAGGCCCACTCGCGCTTGATCGAGGACCCGAAGCCCATCTGCAGCAGCAGGTTGAACGACCCGTCGGAGTACTCGAGCACCGCGCCGAAGAGCCGGTCGAGCTCGTCGGCGGTGACGGCACCGAGGGGCACCCGGCCGGTGAGGTAGACGTCGCCGGTGCTGTCGATCGACCACGACACCCCGTACATGCGGGTGTTGCGCTGCAGCAGCCAGCTGTAGACCTGCTCTCGGTTCTCCTCCGGCGCGCGCAGCACGAACGCCTCGATCTGCAGCGCGTGTGCGCCGACCGTCAGCAGGCAGGCTGTCTTCAGTCGCTTCTCGCCGGGCAGCGCCACCGCGAAGGTGGCGTCGTCGACCCGCTGCCACTCGAGCTCCAGCTCGCCCAGCGTGCTCTCGATGGTGTCCTGCACGGACGTCACGATCGACTTACCACCTTCCGCAACGCGCTGAGTTCGGCGACGGCCTCGCGATAGGCGACGAGCAGTCCGTCGGCCGTGCGGTTCCACGAGAACCGCTCGGCGTGCGTCCGCGCGCCGGCGGCGAGCCGCTGCAGGTCGTCGGGCGTCCGGAGCACGTCGGTGAGCACCTTCGCCCACTGCGCGGGATCGTGCCCGTCGACGAGCAGTCCCGAAACATCGTCGGCGACGGCGGTCGGCAATCCCCCGACCGCGGCGGCAACGACCGGCGTCCCGCAGGCCTGCGACTCGAGGGCCACCAGGCCGAAGGACTCGTTGTAGCTGGGCACGACCGTGACGTCGGCCGCGCGGTAGTAGTCGGCGACGACGGTGCGCGACGCGGGCGGGCGGAACTCGACGACACCGGCGAGGCCGAGCTGGTCGCGCAACGTCTCGAGGTGCCGCGGCCGCTCGAGACCCGACCCGCTCGGCGCTCCGAGCACGACGACCTGCAGCCGTCCGACGAGGTCGGGGTCGGCGCCCACCAGCGCGGCCGCGCGCAGCAGCACGTCGGGCGCCTTCAAAGGCTGGATGCGACCGACGAAGAGCAGGATGAGCGCGTCGGGTCGCAGGCCCAGTCGGTGCCGGGCGGCCGTTGCCGAACCGGGGACGAAGTTCTCCAGGTCGACGCCGGGGGCGATCGTGCGCACGCGCCCCGGATCGGCACCGTAGAGGTCGAGCAGCTGGGCGGCTTCGTCGGCGGTGGACGCGATCAGGCGATCCGCCTCGGCGACGACCTGCTCCTCACCGATGACCCGGGCCCGCGGTTCGGGCTCGTCACCGTCGGCCAGCAAGGCGTTCTTGACCTTGGCGAGGGTGTGGGCCGAGTGCACCAGCGGCACGCCCCAGCGCTCGCGGGCGAGCCAGCCGACCTGGCCGGACAGCCAGTAGTGGGAGTGGATGAGGTCGTAGTAGCCCGGTTCGTGGCGGGCTTCGGCGCGCATCACACCGGCGCTGAAGGCGCACAGCTGGGCGGGGAGGTCGTTCTTGGCCAGGCCCTCGAACGGCCCGGCCGTGACATGGCGGACGGTGACCCCAGGACACAGCGGCTGCTTCGGGGGCTGCTCGCTGGACGTCGCACGGGTGAAGATCTCGATGTCGACACCGGCCGCGGCGAGACGCTTGGCGGTCTCGACGACGTAGACGTTCAGGCCGCCTGCATCACCGCCGCCCGGGGCGTCGAGAGGGGACGTGTGCACGCTCAGCATCGCGACGCGCTGCAACCCCACATCTGTCCTTCCGTCGACCATCCCGTGCCCGAACGCGTGACACAGCCGAATAAGTCCCTCCGCATCATGCCCGAGGACCGGCAGGCAGACTTGTCGCATGTCGCGAGGAACAGCAGTGGTGACCGGTGCGAGCAGCGGTATCGGGGCGGCCACCGCCCGGCGCCTGGCGGCCGAGGGCTACGACGTGGTCGCCGCGGCCCGGCGGCGCGATCGCCTCGACGAACTGGCCGCGTCCGTCGAGGGCATCCGAGCGGTGACGCTCGACGTCACGTCAGCCGAGTCGGTAGCCGAACTCGCCGCCTCGCTCGACGACGTCGCGGTGCTCGTCAACAACGCCGGCGGTGCGCTGGGCACGGAGCCGATCGCCGCCGCCGACCCGGCCGACTGGCAGCAGATGTTCGACACCAACGTGCTCGGTGTGCTGCGGGTCACCCAGGCGCTGCTGCCGGCGCTGGAGGTGGGTGGCGGCGGTCATGTCGTCGTGGTCGGTTCCATCGCGGGGCACCTCGTGTACGAGGGCGGCGCCGGCTACACGGCCGCGAAGCACGGGGCGACCGCGGTCGTCGAGACCATGCGGCTCGAGTTCAACGGCCGACCGATCCGGGTCACCGAGATCGCGCCGGGCATGGTGCACACCGAGGAGTTCTCGCTGACCCGGCTGCGCGGCGACCAGGCTGCGGCCGACAAGGTGTACGAGGGCGTCGAGAACCCGCTCGTCGCGGACGACATCGCCGACATGATCGCCTTCGCCGTCACCCGGCCCGCGCACGTCAACGTCGACCTGCTCGTGGTCAAGCCCATCGCGCAGGCCGCACCACACAAGATCGCGCGCGGCCCGATCAGCTGACCGCGACGGCGGCCTGCTGCAACTGTTCGGTCGCCACGGCGAGGTCCATCCAGATGACCTCGAGGACATGACCGTCGGGGTCGGTGAAGCTGGTGCCGTACATGTGGCCGTAGTCCTGGGGCGGCAGCCATTCGCCGGCGCCGGCGGCGCGCGCGGCGGCGGTCAGTGCCTCGACCTCCTCGCGGTTCTCGGCCGAGAGCGCGATCAGGTGCGCGACGCCCTGCTCGGGCAACGTCAGGGAGTGGCCCTCCCGCACGAACTGACCGAGGTGCTGGGCGGTGCCGATCATCAGCGCGATGTTGTCCTCGATCGCGAGGTAGGCGACGTGCTCGTTGCTGAACATGGTGTTCTGCGTGAAGCCCAGTGCCTTGTAGAAGGCGACCGACCGTTCGAGGTCGGTGACCGGCAGGTTGACGAAGATCATGCGTTGCATCGGGACTCCCTGGGTTGGTGTGGTGCCCAGACCGTATAGGGCTTCACTTCATCTGCGCAAGCATTTACTCCTGAATAATGAGTGACTGCTACTATCGGCGCATGGCGACTTCCCGCAGCTACGGAGACTCGTGCGGAGTGGCGCACGGCCTCGAGCTCGTCGGCGAGCGGTGGGCGCTGCTCGTCACTCGCGAGTTGATGCTCGGCCCCAAGCGCTTCACCGACCTCACGCACGACCTGCCCGGGATCAGCGCCAACGTGCTCACCCACCGGCTGGGTGAGCTCGAGACCGCCGGGGTGGTGCGCCGGCGCCGGCTGCCACCGCCCGCGGCATCCTGGGTCTACGAACTGTCCGACTGGGGCCGCGAGCTCGAGCCGGTCATGCAGGTGCTGGGCCGGTGGGCGGCCCGCTCGCCCGCCCACCAGCGCGACCTGGCCTTCAGCGTCACGTCGCTGGTGCTGTCGCTGCGGACCAACTTCGACGCCGGGCTCGCGGCCGACGTCGACGTTCGGGTGGCGCTGCGGTGCGGCGACGACACCTTCCTCGCCACGGTGACGGACGCGGTGTTGTCCATCGAGCGCGGCGAGCCGACCGAGTCGGACCCGGTGGTCGCCGGCTCGCCGCCGATGATCGCGTCGGTCGTCTACGGCGGGCGTCCGCTCGACGCAGCGGTGGCCGACGGAGACCTCACCGTGGCGGGTGCAGCACGCGACGCGGAGCGGTTCTTCGCCCTCTTCACGCTGCCCCCGGTCGCTGGCGACACGCGGTAACGCGTTTGTGACGGTACTGTGCAGCGCGTAGTACTGTGCGTCGCATGGATACGACCCAGCTCCTCAAAGGGGTGCTCGACCTCGCGGTGCTCGCGGTGTTGCGCGACGCCGACGGGTACGGCTACGACATCGTCCGTCGACTGCGCGCAGCCGGACTCGACGACGTCGGCGACGCCTCGGTGTACGGCACGCTGCGGCGCCTCTTCCAATCGGGCGCGCTGACCACGTACGTCGAGGCCAGCGAGGAGGGGCCGCATCGCAAGTACTACGCGATCAATAAGGCAGGCCGGGCCCGGCTCGAGCTCTCGACGAAGGTCTGGAGCGGTTTCGCCGACACGATGCAGCAGCTGATCACCGGGAAGGACGCCGCATGAGCACCACGACGCGCGAGATCGAGGACTACGTCGCCGCGGTGCATGCCGCTCTGTCCGATCTGCCCGACGCCGAGCGCGAGGACCTGCTCGACGACCTGCCCCAGCACCTCGCCGACGTGCATGCCGACCGCAGCGGCGCCCTGACCGACCTCCTCGGCATGCCCGAGGACTACGCCGCGGAGCTGCGGGCGACAGCCGGCCTCGACGTTGTGGCTGTCGATCCTTGGCAGTCGTTGCGACGTCGACTCACGGGGCTCGACGAGCGGCTCGGTTCGATCCTCGGCTACGAGCGGTTCGTCGATCTCCTGCGCGCGTTGGCGCCGGCGTGGTGGTTGGTGCGGGCCTACCTGGCCGTCGAGGTGTGCACCGCTGCGACGCAGCGCTCCGGAACCGACCTGCTGGTGCCAGAGATCGGCGGCAACAGGGTCGCCGGCGCCGTCCTGCTCGCGCTTGCCCTCATAGGGTCGGTATGGCTCGGGCGGCGGGGCCTCGTGCGGAACTGGCAGCGAATCACTGCCGTAGTCCTCGGAATCGTGCTCGCGGTCTACGGTTTCGCACTCGTCCGGCAGGCGACCGAACCGGTACAGACCTACGTCGACAGCGTTGGCGACAACACCGGGACCGACACGTCAAGTGTCAGCAACATTTACCCCGTCGGGCCCGACGGCTCGGTGCTGAAGAACGTGCGCCTGTACGACCAGGACGGCAACCCGATCACC
>CAZZVT010000017.1:0-33124 GCA_964657545.1 uncultured Jatrophihabitantaceae bacterium | reverse complement strand
GATGTGCCTGGAGGCGGTCGGCCACGTCATCGACCGGGGCCGGCTCGACGGGCCGATCGATGCGCGTGGCCGGATCGGGCGGCGGAAGCTCGGCGAGCGCCGGCACGGGCGCCGGCTCGACCTGGGCTGCGCGGGCCTCGACGATCCTGACCTCGGACCAGTTGTCCAGGGCAAACGCGGGGAGCCCCGACATCGGGCGGGCGACGTCCGGCATCCGGCTGATCGCCGGCCGGCGGGTGAACGGCGACAGCCCGGTCGTCGCGCCGCCGGCGGCGTCGCGGATCAGGAACTGGGTGCGCGGCCACTGCTGCTCGACCTCGACGGCCGCGAGCTCGGCGGCGAACTCGATCGCGGTCGACGGGCGGCTGCCCTGGTCCTTCGACATCGCGTAGAGCAGCAGGTCCGACAGCGATCCGGGCGCCTGCGTGTTCACGAGCGGTTGTACCGGATCGCGCAGGATGCGCAGGATGACCGACGCCGGTGATTCGCCCTCGTAGGCCCGGAACGCCGCGCGGCCGGCGATCAGCTGATAGAGCGTCGAGGCCAGTTCATAGACATCGGTGGCTGCGGAGGCCTCGCCGCCCTCAAGCAGTTCGGGCGCGGCGTGCAGGGTGGTGAAGTCGAACAGGCCCGCGGTGGTCTGTGTCGAGGACTGCAGCACGGCGACACCGAAATCGGCCAGTGCCGGCTCGCCGAACTCGGTGATCAGAAGATTCTGCGGCTTGACGTCGCGGTGCAGGATCGCGGCCCGATGAGCGGTCTCCAGCGCCCCGGCGATCTTGATCCCGAGCGCCACCACCTCGGTCACAGCCAACCCCGCTCCCCCGCGCATCCGGTCGCCGACCGATCCGTGGCACAGCTCGAGGACGAGAACAGGTCGCTCGTCGACGGCCCGGAACGAGCGGTGGAGCGTGACGATGTTGGGGTGCGAACTGACCGCGCCGAGGGCGATCGACTCGCGTTCGAAGGACTCCAGCGCGCGCGGCGAGGCGTCGTCGACGTTGAGCAGTTTCAGGGCCACCAGCCGGTTCGTGGCAACCTCGCGAGCGCGGTAGACGGTGGCCAGGCTGCCGACGCCGATCTCGTCGACATCGGCATAGCCGGGGAAGAAATCATCCTGCGGGGCAGGTCTCGACCGACGCGTGCGCGCCACGTGAACCTCCCGACCGAGCTGGCCCCCGAGCCTAGCAACGCTGCCTCCACCGCCGTGTCACGACGATGCCGGCCGTGAGATCCTGCCGTCGTGCCCGTTCGGTATCCCCCTGCACCCGCGCTTGCCGCGCTGCTCGTCGGCGCGGGTGTTTCACACTTCGCAGCACCGGCCTTCTTCGATGCGATGATCCCCGAGTTCCTGCCCGGCCGGCCACGCGTCTGGACGCAGGGCAGCGGCGCCGCCGAGCTCGTGGTCGGGGTGACGGTGCTGGCGCCGCGGACGCGTCGCGTCGGTGCGCTCGCCGCGGCGGCGCTGTTCGCCGGCGTGCTGCCCGGCAACATCAAGATGGCGCTCGACGCCCGCAGCAGCGAGTCCGCGGTGCAGCAAGCCGGCACCGTCCTGCGGCTCCCGGCCCAGCTACCGCTGATCACCTGGGCGCTGCACGTCCGACGCTCGGCCTGACGCCGAGGTCACTCCGCGGCGACCGGCACGCCGTTTTCGGGCGCCGCGCCCTCCGGCACGTCCCCCTGCACGTCCACCTGCACCGACGCGGCGGTACGGCGCGCGCTGGCCACCGCCCGCGTCCCCGTCGTGGCCGCGCCCAGCGCGAGCACGACAACACCGAGGGCTGCGATCAGCCACCAGGCGGGCCGGCTGGCCGAGACGAAGCCGGACTCGAACGTGCCCGTGAGCCGCGCAGCCAGCAGCGCGCCGATCACCGCGACGCCGAGCGTCGAACCCACCTGCCGGCTCGTCGAGGCGACGGCGGCCGCGGTGCCTGCCTGCTCGCGCGGCATGCCCGACACCGCGGTGTTGGTGATGGGCGCGTTCACCAGCCCGAAGCCGGCCGAGAACACGACGTAGCTGAGGAACAACCTCGGGTAGGACGAGGTGGCCGACAGTGGCACCAGGGACAGAGCGCCCAGGGTCAGCAGCGTGCCGGCCATCAGCAAGGGCAGCCGAGGCCCGCGATTTCCCACGATCCGGCCCGACACCGGCGCCAGCACGAGCGTCATCGCCGCGATCGGCAGCGTGCACAGGCCGGCGATCAGCGGTCGCAGGCCGCGCACCTCCTGCAGGTACAAGGTGTTCAGGTACAGGAACCCGGCGTAGGCCGCGAAGGCGCAGATCGCGATGACGGTGGCACCGCTGAAGGGCGCGCTGCGGAAGAAACGCAGGTCCAGCAGCGGGTCGCGACGTCGCGGCTCGTAGACCAGCACGCCGATCAGAGCTACCGCGGCCAGGGCGAATGCGATCATCGACTGCGCCGATGTCCAGCCCGCACGCGGCGACTCGATGATCGCGTAGGTCAGCCCGGCCAGCAGCACGATGATGAGCAGTTGCCCGACAGGGTCGGGGCGGCGGGCCCGCGGCGCGCGCGACTCGGGCACGTACAGGGCGGTGAGCACGAACGCGGCCACCCCGATCGGCACGTTGACCCAGAAGATCGCCCGCCAGTCGACCGCGTCGATCAACGCGCCGCCGACGACAGGGCCGAGCCCGATCGACAGCCCGACTACCCCGCCCCAGATCCCGATGGCGCGAGCCCGCTCGCGGGGCTCGGTGAACACGTTGGTGATGATCGACATGGCGACGGGGTTGAGCATCGAGCCACCCACGGCCTGCACCGCACGGAAGGCGATCAGCCAGCCGAGCGTCGGGGCGAGGCTGCACAGCAGGGAACCCACGACGAAGACGGCCAGGCCGAGCTGGAAGATCCGTCGCCGGCCCAGCCGGTCGCCGGTCGAGCCGGCGAGCATCAGCAGGCTGGCCAGCACGACGGTGTACGCGTCGACCGTCCACTGCAGGCCGCTGAGCGAGGCGTGCAGGTCGGTGCGGATCGACGGCAGCGCGATGTTGACGATGGAGCTGTCCATGCCGACGATCAGCAGGCTCATGCAGCAGATCCCGAGGATCAGGAAGCGCCGGCGTCGACTCAGTTCGGGCACGTCAGTCATGATAGTTAGCCTGTCTAAACATCGGAGTGGGCCGCGGCGCCGGCGTCGAGCTCGAGCAGGTGGCCCAGCAGCGCGGTGAGTTGAGCGAGCTCCTCGGCCCGCAGGGCGCTGACGGCCGGCGGCGGGACGAGCAGGATGGCGTCGGCGGTGGCGACCGCGGCCTGACCGGCGGCGGTCAGCGTGACCAGCTTGCGGCGCCGGTCGTCGGGGTGCAGCCGGCGTTCGACCAGCCCGTGTGCCTCCAGCTTGTCGACGACCAGCGTCGTGTACGGGGCGTCGAAGCCATGGGCCTCGGCCAGCTCGGACAGCGTGCGGGGACCGTCGCGCAGCGCGAACAACACCTTGCCCCGTCCGGCGCCGAGCCGGAACCCGATCGCCTTCGCCAGGTCGCCGTGCCGGTTGTGGTCGGTGACGAAGCGCTGCATGAGCGTCCATGCCCGCTCGGCATCGCTTGTAGACACCCTAATAGTTATACACACTGAAACTGTTATCGCCAAGCCCGCCGTGCGGGATGATGCCGGACGTGACACCGCCGGGCACCGCGTCGCAGCACGACGATCTCGACGAGCACGTCCGCAAGCAACTGGCCGAGCTCGTCGACCGGCCCGCGAGCGACGATCCGGCCCTGCTCAGCCTGTTCGACGCGATGGCCGGCAGCCGGTTGCTCGACATCCACGCCCGCCGCATGCGCGAGACCGGACGCGGCCACTACACGATCGCCTCGGCGGGCCATGAGTCCAACGCCTACGTGGCCGAGGCGCTGCGGCCGACCGACCCGGCGCTGCTGCACTACCGCTCGGGCGGCTTCTTCCTGGCCCGGTCGCTGCAGGCCGGACGTTCGCTGGACGACGCGCTGCGCGCGGTGCTGCTGAGCATGCTGGCCGCTACGGCGGACGCCGCGTCCGGCGGCCGGCACAAGGTGTGGGGCGACGCCGCGCTGGCCGTCATCCCACAGACGTCGACGATCGCCTCGCACCTGCCCCGCGCGCTGGGTGTCGCGATGTCGACGAGCCGGGCCAAGCGCCTGAAGGTGTCGGTGCGGTGGCCGGCCGACGCAGTCACCGTCTGCTCGTTCGGCGATGCGAGCCTGAACCACTCGACGGCCGCCGGAGCGCTGAACGCGGCCGGCTACACCGCCGAGCAGGGGTTGCCGCTGCCCCTGCTGTTCGTCTGCGAGGACAACGGCATCGGCATCTCGGTGCCCACCCCGGCCGGTTGGGTGGCGCAGGCCGCGCACCGGCCGGGCATCGCGTATCTCGCCGCGGACGGCGACGACCCGCAGGCCGCGCGCGCCGCTGCGCAGGAGGCCGTCGACACCGCCCGCCGCCGGCGTCGGCCGGTCCTGCTGCATCTGCGTACCGTGCGGTATCTCAGCCACGCCGGCAGCGACGTCGAGACCGCGTACCGAAGAGCCGCCGAGCTGTCGGCCGACCGTGACCGCGACCCGCTGCTCGCGCTGGCCCGCATGATCGGCGGGGCCGTGCCGGGCGAGCGCTACGAGCACATCCGTCGCCGCATCACCGCCCTGGCCGACGATCTCGTCGACACCCCCACCCTGACCAGCGCGACGCAGGTGATGGCGCCGCTCGCGCCGCGCCGCCGCCGCGACATCGCGCGGGCAGCCGGAGTGCTCGCCGACGCCGGTCGGCGCGACGAGGTGTTCACCGGCAGGCTGCCCGAGGCCGCCGGCCCGATGACGCTCGCGCAGAACATCAACGCCGCGTTGACCGACGCCCTGGCGGCGCGTCCCGAGACGCTCGTGTTCGGCGAGGACGTCGGCCGCAAGGGCGGCGTCTACGGGCTCACCCGGGGTCTCGCGTCCACCTTCGGTTCGGCGCGGGTCTTCGACACCCTGCTCGACGAGCAGTCGATCCTCGGTTACAGCCTCGGGCTCGGCGTCAGCGGCCTGCTGCCGATCCCCGAGATCCAGTACCTGGCCTACCTGCACAACGCCGAGGACCAGCTGCGCGGTGAGGCGGCCAGCCTGCGCTTCTTCTCCGACGGCGCGTTCCGCAACCCGATGGTGGTGCGCATCGCCGGGTTGGCCTATCAGAAGGGCTTCGGTGGCCACTTCCACAACGACAACGCGGTCGGCGTCCTGCGCGACATCCCGGGCCTCGTCGTCGCCGTGCCGTCCCGACCCGAGGACGCCGCACCCATGTTGCGGGCCTGCCTGGGCGCGGCCGTGGCCGACGGGCAGGTCAGCGTCTTCCTCGAGCCCATCGCGCTCTACCACGAACGGGATCTGTACGAGGCCGGCGACCGCGGCTGGCTCGGTGACTACCCGACCGGCGAGCACGTGGCCATCGGTGACGCCCGCCTGCACGGCACCGGCGGCGACCTCACGATCGTCACCTTCGGCAACGGGGTCCGGATGAGCCTGCGGGTCGCTCGTCGCCTCGAGGCCGATGGCATCGGCGTGCAGGTTCTCGATCTACGCTGGATCTCACCGCTGCCGGTCGAGGACATCCTGCTCAGCGCCGCCGCCACCCGACGGGTGCTCGTCGTCGACGAGACCCGGCACGCAGGTGGCGTCGGCGAGGGTGTGCTCAGCGCGCTGGTCGAGCATCGCTTTCCGGGACGGATGGCCCGGGTGGCCAGCCGTGACAGCTACGTACCGCTGGGCGGCGCCGCCGACCTGGTGCTGCTCGGCGAGGGCGAGATCGAGGCCGCGGCCAGGGAGTTGATGACCCGCTGACCGACGGCCCGCCGGTCCACGAGCGGTCTACGCGCGTGCGCCGGGATCCTCGGTCGACCTGCCTGCCCCAGCCTGCGAGAACCGCTCGATGAGCGGCTCGAGTTCGGCGGGATCGCGCAGGTAGGCGAAGCGCAGGTCGTGCGGAGCGCGCTCGTAGAAATTGCCCCACCCCCGGGTCGGGACGAGATCGTGCTCGGCGAGACGACGGTTCAGTTCCGGATTGATGGCCGAGAACCTCAGGTCGCTGCGCGCGTAGTGGAAGTAGGAGTACAGCCGCTCGGAGTGCGCGTTGTCGAGACCGAACACCATCGACAGCGTCAGCTTCGGTGCTTCCTGATCACGGCTGACGACCCCGTGCTCGATCCGGCGCCCCGCGTGATACATCCGTTCGTCGAAGACGAGCAGGTCGCCGACCTCGAGGCGGCACGCGACCGGGTCGCGCTGTGCTGCCGCCGGGAAGCGCCGGTTCGGGTCGTCGCGACCGCCGATGATGAGCTGACCGTTGCGCTTCTCGACAGCCTTGACGTGCTCGCGGTCCATCTCGAGGGGCGTGCGGTGCGAGCCGGGCATGATGCCCATCGCCGCGTTCTCGCTCTCGAGGTAGAGGATCGCCTTGACGACCCCGTAGGGCTCGGCGGTGTCGCTCCAATCCGGCGCCTCGGACGAGTCGTGTGCCCGGTGCACGCTGTCGCGGTGCCAGTTGAAGGTGTCGTGCCGGTAGTGCAGGTCGGAGACCTGCAGGAAGCGCACCTCGGGGCCGAGGACCGCATGCACCGCGGAGAGGACCCGTTCGTCGAAGACGACCTGATGCGTGACCGGAAAGCGGTTCACGGCGTCGATGCTGGTGAACCGACGGCCCTCGACGATGCCGGCCTCGGCCTTGAACGCAGCAGCGAGCGAGGCGCATTCGACCCGGTCGAACGCGCCGCGCAGGACGGTGAAACCGTTCTCGCGGACCGCGTCCCGCGGCGACAACGCCGGCCCGGTCGGCCGACGCAGTCGGTTGCGTGCCCGGTCCACCTCGCGCCGGCCTGCCTTGCGCGCGCGGGCGAGCACGTCACGAAGCTGCGGTGAGCTGGTCATGGCGCGGATCGTAGGACGCCGGCACTAAGGGCACGATGAGCCGTGGCGACACGGCGCGCGGACGTCTCCAGAGACTGTCCGCGCGACGTGCCGAACGGCGGGTTACCGGCTGAGCTCGGACAGGACCCGACCCAGCGCGGCGATGCCCGCGGCGACCTCGTCGAGCGAGATCGTCAGTGCGGGGCGTACCCGCAAACCGGCGGTGCCACACCCGAGCACGAGCACGTGTTCGTCCTCGCGCAACCGGGTGACGACGGTGTCGCGCAGTTCGGCGCTGGGCAGCGTGAAGGCGCAGAGCAGGCCGCGGCCGCGGACGTCGGTCATGACCGGGTGCTCGGCGGCCAGTGCGGTCAGCTCGTCGAGCAGGTGCGCGCCCAGCAGAGCGGCCCGGTCGATGAGTTCGTCGGCCTCGATGACCTCGAGGATGCGCCGCGCACGGACCATGTCGGTGAGGTTGCCGCCCCAGGTGGAGTTGATCCGCGAGCTCACCGCGAAGACGTTGTCGGGCACCTCGTCGACGCGGCCGCCGGCCATGATCCCGCAGACCTGGGCCTTCTTGCCGAAGGCGACGACGTCGGGCTGGACGTCGAGCTGCTGGTAGGCCCAGGCCGTGCCCGTCATCCCGACGCCGGTCTGCACCTCGTCCATGACGAACAGCGCGTCGAACTCGCGACACAACGCCTGCATGCCACGCAGGAACTGCGGCCGGAAGTGGTTGTCGCCGCCCTCGCCCTGGATGGGTTCGGCGATGAAGCAGGCGATGTCGTGCGGGTGCCTCTCGAACGCGTGTCGAGCGGCCGCCAGCGCTGCGGCTTCGTCGGCGGCGACGTCGTCGGTGCCGTTGATCGACGGTGACGGGATGCGCGGCCAGTCGAACTTGGGGAAGCGCGCGACCTTGTTGGGGTCGGTGTTGGTGAGGCTCATCGTGTAACCGCTGCGGCCGTGGAACGCCTTCTCCAGGTGCAGCACCTTCGTACCCAGAGCGGGGTCGATGCCGTGCGCCTCGTTCCACCGCGACTTCCAGTCGAAGGCGACCTTGAGCGCGTTCTCAACGGCCAGCGCGCCACCGTCGACGAAGAACAGGTGCGGCAGCGCGGGATCGCCGAGCACCCGGGCGAACGTCTCGACGAAGCGGGCCATCGGCACGGTGTAGATGTCGGAGTTGCTCGGCTTGTTCATGGCGACCCGGGCCAGCTCCTCGCGGAAGTCGACGTCCTCGAGCAGCGCCGGCGGGTTCATCCCCAGCGCGGCGGACGCGAAGAAGGTGAACAGGTCGAGGTAGCGGGTGCCGTCGCGGGCATCGACGAGGGTCGAGCCCGTCGAGGCGTCGAGATCGAGGACCAGTTCGTAACCGTCGGCCAGCATGTGTCGAGCGATGGTCTCGTGGACCTCGGACGGGGACAGGGTGAGGGTGGCATTCGATACGGTCATGGCCGCAGCTTAGCGAACTATTTCCTGTCGAGCAGCTGTAAAGCGACGATATTTACGGTGCTGTGCTGATCGGAACCGACCTCTGCTCGAAGAACGTCTGCAGTACGACGGTCGTGCGTGTCGACACGTTGGCGCGCCGGCGGACCTCGCGGATGAGCTGTTCCAGGGCCGTCGGCGTGGCCACCCGTACAAACAGCACGTAGGCGTCGTCGCCGGCCACCGAGTGGCACGCCTCGATCGCGGGCAGACCTGCCAGCTTCTCGGGTGCGTCGTCGGGTTGCGCCGGGTCGAGCGGGGTGATGGCGATCAGGGCCGACAGCGGCAGGCCGATGGCCTCCGGGTCCAGTACGGCGGTGTAGCCGCGGATGACGCCGTCGGATTCCAGCCGCCGCACCCTAGCCTGCACCGCGGACACGGACAGGCCGGTGAGCTCGGCGAGGGAGCGCAGGGTGCTTCGACCGTCGGCCGACAGCGCACGGGCCAGCCGGCGGTCGGTGGAGTCGGTGAGCGCACGACGAGGGTTCGCGGGCTCGGCCGGCTCGCTCGACTCGGACACGATGTTCCTCTCCTGCCGTCCGGCGTCGGGCACTGGCGTCAGGCTGCGCGTGCCGCAGCGGCCAGCACATCGCCGAGGACCTCGGCAATCGCTGCGTAACCCTCCTCGTTGGGATGGAAGTGATCGTCGGCCAGCTTGCCACGCCAGGAGGACGTGCGCGGGTCACGCAACTCGCCCACGATCAGTCCCCGCTGCTGCGCGAGGTCGAGCAGGGTCTCGTTGGTCCGGCGCGCGACGGCCGACGGGTTGGGCATGGTCGTGACGACGGCGCCGGGCGGCAGCGCACGTACCAGCTCGGCGAAGCGCGCCGGAAGCAGCTTGCGGTGGCCGGGTCGCATCAGGTCGTTCGAGCCGATCATCAGGGTGATCAGCGCGACGGGCGGGCGATCCGGTAGGTCGGCGAGCACCGGCAGCTGCCGATCGAGAACGTCCGCCGTCGTGGCCCCGCTGATGCCGAGATTCAGTACCGCGAGATCGATCCCCTTGCGGGCGAGGCGGTCGCGGGCCTGTCCCACCCAGCCGCGATCGTGCCTCGGCGCGCCGATGCCCTGCGTCAACGAGTCACCGAGCGCCACCCACAGCGGGCGCTCGCCGCCCAGCGCGGCCAGGTTGTCCTCCCGCCAGGCCTCGGCGAACGGGGCGACGTCGTCCTGGACCCGGGTGATCCCGGGCAGCACGCGGCCGGCCAGGGAGATGAACGCACCGCGCGGGCGACCGCTGAGGTTCGAGTAGTCGAACGTGCTCACGTCGCGAGCTCGAAGCGGATCGTGGTCTCGTCGGCCAGCGTGATGAGCGTTCCGGGCACCAGGACGAAGGGGTCGTGGGCCCGCAGCCGCACGCCCTGCCGGCCGGGGACGGTGACGACGGTGCCGTTGGTCGAGCCGAGGTCGGTGACCTGCACGTGCCGGCCGTCGATGCCGACGCGGATGTGCGTGCGCGACACATCGCTGTTCGGACTCGCCAGCGTGACGATGCGCGGCCCCCGTGAATGCCCCCGTGATTGCCCCCGTGAATCGACGGCCCCTGGGCCGTCGACATCGCCGATGCTGAACGGCGCCCGGCCGAGCAGGACGTCGCGATCCACCGGCACCGCCTCGCCCGTGGCGAGCCGCAACACGCCCTGGGTCGGTCCTGGTTCCTCGGCGGGCGGCAGCGCGACGGTCGGCTCCGGACCGGCCTCGCCGACGACCGCCGGCACGATCAGGGCGATCGCGAGCACCGTCCCGACCTCGATCGGCAGCGCGGGCCAGGACGGGTCGATGGGCTGGGCGGGATCGTCGAACGACAGCCGCAGGTCCGGCGAGCCGCCCAGTCGTCGGTCGAGCCACCCGGACGCGCCCGCGGTGGTGAGTGTGGCAACGACGCCGCCGGCGAACTCGGCCCGTCCCCGGCCGCCGAGCACCAGGCGCAGCGCGGTGCCCTCGACCGCCGCCAGCGCGAAGCTCAGCGGGCTCGCCGTCCCGGAGGCGAGCGCATCGAGCACACCGTCGACGCCGCGACCCTCCGCCAGCGCGGTCCGGCACCACGCAACCAGCGATCCGGCGGGATCGGCCTCGACGATCAGGGCCACGCCGTCGGCGACGACGGCGGTGTGCGGTCCGGGAACGTGGGCGACCGGGTTCGGGAACGTCATGGCGACCGGAGCGCCTACGGCGCAGGCGGTGTCACGATTCCGTCGTCGACACCGTCCTCATCGACGAGCACCGGGTCGTCGTTGGTCATGTCGACGACGATCACGGTGACGTTGTCGCGGCCACCGTTGTCGAGGGCCTGCTGCAGCAGCGATTCGGCCGCCACCTCGGTGTCGGTGTGGGCTCGGACGGTGGCGGCGATCTCGTCGTCGCTGACCTCGCCGCTGAGCCCGTCGGAACAGAGCACGAAGCGTTCCAGCTCGCTGGGCACGAAGATCCACATGTCCGACTGGGGCGCCGGATCGGTCCCCAGACAGCGGGTGATGATGTTGCGACGTGGGTAACTCGCGGCGGCCTCGGGCGTGATCTGGCCGGCGTCCTGCAGTTCCTGTACCTCGGAGTGATCGACCGACACCTGCATGAAATCGTCCTCGACGAGCCGGTAGGTACGCGAGTCGCCGACGTTGAACACGGCAGCGTGCTCGACGCCGTCGAGGGTGACCGCGGCGATGCCGGTGATGGTCGTGCCCATGCCGGCGGTGTCCGGGTGCTCGCGCACCGTGTCGAGGATCAGGCGGTTGGTGTCGGCGATGGCCTCGATTATGTGATCCGGATGCAGGTCGACGACGTCGCCGAGAGCGCGCAGCCGCTCGACCGCGATCCTGCTCGCCACCTCACCCGCGGCGTGCCCGCCCAGGCCGTCGGCCACGGCGGCGAGCCGCTCGGTGACCACGAGATTGTCCTCGTTGGACTCGCGCACGCGCCCGGGATGGGTCAGTGCTGTGGACGCGATGCTGATCATTCGTGCTCGCCTCCTGCAGTCCTACCGATTGTCCGCGACGACTGTGGTTCGCGTGCCCCCGACCTTAACCGAGTATCCCGGCCCAGGCGGCATGCTGGGGCCATGACCCCATCAGCTGATCTCACCGTCGAGACCGACCCCGCCGAGCTGGGCTTCGACGCCTCCCGTCTCGCCCGGATCGAGGGCCGCATCGGACGCTACGTCGACGACGGGCTGCTCGCCGGTTGGTCGTTCCTGCTGACCCGCCGCGGGCAGGTCGCGCACCTCGCCACGCGTGGCCGGCGGGACGCCGAGGCAGACCTGCCCGTCGAACTCGACACCGTCTTTCGCATCTACTCGATGAGCAAACCGATCACGTCGCTCGCCGCGATGATGCTCTACGAGCAGGGCGCCTTCGAGCTCAGCGATCCGGTGGCTCGCTACCTGCCGGCGTTCGCCGAGTCCCGCGTCTTCACCGGCGGGTCCGATCTCAGGCCGGTCACCGTGCCGATGGTCGAGCCCATGCGGATCTGGCACCTGCTGACGCACACGTCGGGTCTGACCTACGGCTTCCACCACGCCCACCCGGTCGACACGATCTACCGGGCGCGCGGCTATGAGTGGGGCGCCCCGGCAGACGTCGACCTCGCCGGCGCCACCGATGCCTTCGCGGCCATGCCGCTGCTGTTCCAGCCCGGCGAGGAATGGAACTACTCGGTCTCGACGGACGTCCTCGGCCGGCTCGTCGAAGTACTCAGCGGTATGCCGCTGGACGACGCCCTGCGAACGATGATCTTCGAACCACTCGGCATGGTCGACACCTGCTTCCGGCTGCCCGACGACAGGCGCGACCGGCTCGCCGCGCTGTATGTGCCCCGACCCGGCGGCGGCATCGTCCGGGCCGACGCCGCGGGCGAGCGGGTCACCGCGCCGACGTGGCTGTCCGGTGGCGGCGGCCTGTGCTCGACGCTCGGCGACTACCACCGCTTCACCCAGCTGCTGCGCAATCACGGCGAGCTCGACGGCGTCCGGCTCGTCGGCGACCGCACGCTGCGGCTGATGGCGAGCAACCACCTGCCCGGCGGCGTCGACCTGGAGACCTACGGCCGGCCGCTGTTCGCGGAGTCGCCGTTCACCGGTACCGGCTTCGGGCTCGGCTTCTCGGTGACCCTCGACCCGCTGGCCACCCACTCGCTGAGCTCCCCCGGCGAGTACGGCTGGGGCGGCGCGGCCAGCACGGCCTTCTGGGTCGACCCGGTCGAGGACATCACGGCGGTCTTCATGACGCAGCTGCTGCCGTCGTCGACCTATCCGATCCGATCGCAGCTGCGTCAGCTCGTGTACTCGGCGCTCGTCGATTCGCCTACCGGCCGACGGTGAAGCGCTGCCGCGGGTGGGCGGACCGCTCGATCTCGTCGACGTACGCGGTGGCGAAGTCCTCGCCCGCGATCGTCGAGGTGCCGTCGGCGTCGCTGATCAGCTCGTCGGTGCCGCAGCGGTAGGTGCCCGTGGCCGGGGCCTGCACCCACGCGCCGAACTCGGCGGGCGGGCTGACGTAGAACCACGACAGCTCGGGCGGCGCCGAGCGCAGCGCCTCGAGCACCGACGCGTGCACGAGCGCCCCGGGCTTCCACTCGTCCTGGAAGTCGGGGCTGTCGACCAGCCGCGAGCCGTCGGGCAGCAGCGCCGACCCGGCGCCGCCGACGAACGACAGCCGGGCGCCACCGGCGACGGCCGCAGCCACGAGCGCGGGTACGTGATCGAGCAGCGTCGTGGCGCCGAAGTCGGTGCCGGTGGCAACGACCAGCTCGTCGGCGTCGCTCGCCGCCTCCTTGGCGACCTCGTCGTCGGTCAGCGATCCGGTGCGGTAGAAGACACCGTCGATCGGCGTCTCGGGTTCGTGACGGGAGTACGACGTCACCCGGTGACCGCGGGCGACAGCCTCGCGGGCGATGCGGCTGCCGGCGAAACCGGTGCCGCCGACGATGCTGATTGTCGACATGTCGCTGCGAACGAGGCGCAGCGAAGGGCTATTCCGTCGCCTCGCCACCTCACTCGGGCAGGCTGCCGGCCGTTCACAGCAGCGAGACACCGAGGGACGCACGACGGGTCGAGACGGCGCTCATGCTCCTGACGCCGGCCGGGCTCGGCGCGCTCGGGCTGGCCACAGAGCTGTGCCCCGCGGCCATCAACGCCGCACCCACCCGCTCTGACCGGCCGGTGATCGCCTTCCTGCTCGAGAACAACGTGGCGTCGACGGCCACTGCGCAGCGGGCCGGGCTGCGTCGCGTCTGGTGCGGCCCGCATGTGGGCAACCCGACCCGCCCGCGGTCCGGCTCGTCTACGCCGACCGCGAGCTCGACCACACTCGCCTGGCGGCGCTCACCACGATGACGTGACGGGCGCGGGCATGCGGTGCCGGGGATGTGAGGTGCGCCGCCACGGGCCCCCTCCGACTACCAATCAGCCGCTATCAGCAACGCCACGCCTGCGGCAAACGACGTCCACAACAACCGGACCGGCAGGCTCCGAATCCACTCGTTTCGACGTGCGCGACGGCTGCCCGGCGTCGATGAGTCGACGCTGAACCGGCTGCCCCAAGCAACTCCCGGGAACACCATCAACATGAGGCCGACCGCCCGGAAGATGAAGCGAGCAACATGCATGCAGGGACCATGTCACACGAGGGCCCCGACCCATATCCGGTCGACCTTCGCGCGCCGATGCAGCAGGCTGCGACCCATGAGCAGCAGCGAGGTGTGGAACAGGTCGATCGCGATTCGATACGACCGCGACCACGCGTCGATGTTCCAGCCCGGCATCCTCGAGCCTGCGGTTGACGTGCTGGCCCGCCTCGCCGGGGACGGACCGGCGCTCGAGTTCGCGATCGGCACCGGCCGCGTCGCACTGCCGCTGTTGGGGCGCGGCGTCCCGGTCACCGGGATCGAGCTGTCCCAGCCGATGGTCGAGCGACTCCGGGCGAAGGTCGACGAGTCGCAACTGCCGGTCGCGATCGGTGACATGGCGACGACGACGGTGCCCGGCGCGTTCTCGCTCGTCTACCTGGTCTTCAATTCCATCTCCAACCTGCGCACCCAGGCCGAGCAGGTCGCGTGCTTCCGCAACGCCGCGCGGCACCTGCGCCCCGGCGGCCGGTTCGTCATCGAGCTCTGGGTCCCACCGATACGCCGGCTGCCACCCGGGCAGCACACGGCACCGATGCAGGTCGGCGACGATCATCTCGTCGTCGACACCTACGACCTCGTCACCCAGCAGTGCACCTCGCACCACTACCGCCATCGCGGCGACGGCACAGTCGAGTACGGACAGGGCAACTTCCGCTACGCCTGGCCCGCGGAATGCGACCTGATGGCCCAGCTCGCCGGGCTGGAGCTCGAGTCAAGGCATTCCAATTGGCTCGGCGCTGCCTTCACCTCCGAGAGCCAGGACCACGTGTCGGTATGGCGAAAGCCCGACTGATCACGACGCGTTGCCCCTGGTCGACACTGTCGAGTTCGTGAGGGGCACGAGGGCACCGCAACCGTGCCGGCGCTACCCGTCGCGCAGCGGTGAGCCGACGACGTCGAAGCGGAATCCACCGAACTCCCCGGACAGCATCGGCCGCGCGGCCGCGATCGCGTCCTGCACGTCCGGGTGCTCGAGCGAGCTGCCATGGGCCGCTGCCGACTCCCACACCTCGACGACGAACACGATGTCCGGCGCGTCATCGGACACCCCGACCTCGTACAGGTGGCAGCCGAGCTCGCGCAGCATGTCGTTGCGTCGGCTCAGCAGGGCGACGAGCTCGTCGCGGCGGCCGGCGACGGTGCCGAGCGTGCCGGCGTTCACGAACATCACGCCGGTAGCCAACCACCGGCGGCGGGTGGCCGCGACAGGTTACGGTCGCCGAGTGGCGACGCTGGAGACGCAGCGGCTCGTGCTGCGGCCGTGGCGACCTTCGGACCGCCAGCCGTTCGCCGAGCTGAATGCCGATGCCGAGGTCATGCGGTACTTCCCGGCCCCGCTGACCCGCGAACAGAGCGACGCGCTCGTCGCTCGGATCGACGCCGCGTTCGAACGGCAGGGCGGGTGGGGTTTGTGGGCACTGGAGGAGCGTTCGACGGGTGCGTTCCTCGGCTTCACCGGGCTTGCGGAGGTGTCCTTCGCGGCTGGCTTCGCACCGGCCACCGAGATCGGCTGGCGGCTCCGCCGCGACGCGTGGGGCCACGGGTACGCCACCGAGGCTGCTCGGGCCGTCGTGGCCTTCGCCTTCGCCCCTACCGCGGACGCGCAGGGGCTCGGAATGAGGCAACTGGTGTCGTTCACCACCAGGTCGAACGAGCGCTCGCGCGCCGTGATGCACCGCCTGGGCATGCGGCACGACCTCGCCGATGACTTCGACCATCCGGCGCTGCCGGACGGTCACCCGCAACGCCCGCACGTGCTCTACCGGCTCGACGCGCCCGGGGCTGTGTCGACCGGCTCCGCACGACGACTGCCACTGCATCGCATGTAATTGCGGTCACCGGCGGCCGGCACGTGTCGGGAGCGGATCGCGGACCGGCGCCGCACGCAGCCCGACAACCCGTCTCGTCAGCCCGTCTCCCCCGATCGCCCCTCGTCCGTCTCTTCCGGCCGTCTCCTCTCGTCCGCGTGATCAAGAGCGGGTACTACAGGCTAGGGATCCGTCCTTGACATATTCGATCTCATGTTCGACAATGAGAGTATGGGAGTTGTAGTCGCAGCGGATACCGAGACGGTGCGTGCGCTGATCGCTGCCCTGGGTTCGCTGAGCCCGGCGGTCGACGACGCCGACCGTATCGAGCGGGTCCGACTGTTCGAGGAACTGAAGTCAGTCGCGGCCGCCGCACAGGCGATCGAGACCCGCGACTTCGCCCGCTCACAGCGCGCCGAGCAGGCAACAGCCGGCGTCCCGACCCGGCAACAGGGCCGCGGGGTTGCCGGGCAGATCGCGTTGGCCCGGCGCATCTCGCCCTGGGCCGCGCAGCGCTACCTCGGCTGGGCGGCCATCCTCACCAGCGAACTGCCGCACACCTTCGGCGCCCTCGCCGCGGGACGCATCACCGAATGGCGCGCCACCCTGGTCGCCCGCGAGACGATCTGGCTCTCCCGCGAGGACCGTGCGCAGGTCGACACCGACCTCGCCCCCCACCTCGAGAACTGGGGCGACCGCCGCGTGGAGGCCGAGGCCCGTAAGGCCGCCTACCGGCTCGACCCGCACGGCGCGCTCGAGCGCAGCAACAACGCCACCAAGGACCGGCGGGTCACCCTGCGGCCGGCACCGGAAACCATGTGCCGGCTCACCGCGCTGCTGCCCGTCGGCCCGGGCGTCGCCGCCTACCAGGCGCTGTGCCGAGCCGCCGACACCACCACCGCTGGCGGCGACGAACGCGGCCGCGGACAGATCATGGCCGACACCCTGGTCGAGCGCGTCACCGGGCAAGCCGCGGCCGCCTCGGTGCCCGTCGAGATCGAACTCGTCATGACCGACCGCACCCTGCTCGGCGACGCCCACCCCGACCGCACCGGAGCAGACGGCGACGGCAGCGACGACGCACGCGACGAGCCGGCCGAGCTGATCGGCTACGGCCCGATCCCCGTCGGACTGGCCCGGCAGCTCGCGCTGGACACCCAGGGCCAGAAATGGTTGCGCCGCCTGTTCCTGCAGCCCAGCACCGGACGGCTCGCTGCCATGGACTCCACCCGCCGGTACTTCACCACCAGCGAGCGCCGGTTCATCCGCCTCCGCGACCACGCCTGCCGCACCCCTTGGTGCGAGGCACCGATCAGGCACACCGACCACATCCGGGCCCACGCCGACGGCGGCGACACCCGCACCAGCAACGGCGAAGGCACCTGCGAAGCCTGCAACTACAGCAAACAGACCGCCGGGTGGATCAGCGCGCCTCAGCCCGACGGCAGCATCGTCACCACGACTCCCACCGGCCACCGTTACCGCAGCGACGAACCCGACCCACCCGGCCACGGACCGCCCGAAATGAAGTCCGATGACCGGTTGTCGGCCCTGGCGGCAAGGGGTCGCCTGGCCGCCTGACCCGCATCCGCCGTAGCGAGCGCACCCAGCTGCGCCGCGACCTCGACCGGCCGCTCGAAAGGCAGCATGTGGCCGGCACCCGGATAGACAATGAGTTGGGCATTGGGCATCGCGGCGGCGATGGTCCGCGAGTGTGCCATCGGACACAGGCCGTCCTTCGTCCCGGCGAGCACCACGGTCGGCGTGCGGTCGAGCTCGGCCAGGGTGTGCAGCCGGTCGTGGCGCAGCATCTCCTCGACGAGCGCCGCCGAGGTGGCCGGATGCGCCCTGCCGACCTGGGCCGCGGTGCGCTCGCGGTTGCGGGCCGTCGCCGCGCCCGGGCCGTAGAACCCCATCCGGATGAATCCGGCGATCAGTCCCGGGTGATGCAGGTTCACATGTGCCCGCGAGAGCTCGCGCAGAATGGCGACCAGCGGCGTCAGAATCCTGGCCGGCGCTGTGATGGGCGCAGGCAGCCCGAACACATCGTGCCCGAGGCGACCCGCGCTCGTGGCGACGAGCGCAACACCGACCACCTGGTCGGCCATGACCTCGGGATGCCGCTCGCTGAACGCCATGATCACCGGACCGCCGAGCGAGTGCCCGGCCAGCACGACCCGACGACCCGCCAGGTAGCGCGTGACGAGCTCGCCGACGTCGTCACCGAGCTGGTCGATCGTGTTCGAGCCCCGCGGCCCGGCGTCGGACCAGCCGTGCCCGCGGGCGTCGAAGGTCACGACCCGGAGGCCGGGATGTTGACGCCGCAGCTCGGCCACGACGTCGGCCCAGCTGGTGTGGTCCTGCGTCCACCCGGCGACCAGCAGCACGACGTCCGACGCCCCGGCAGGGCCGGTGTCCCGGATCGCGATCACGGTGCCGTCGGCCAGCTCGAACGGTTCGAGTCGGCCGTTGTCCTGCGGAGGGGGGCCGGCCCGACCGGACAGCGCCGGCGCGGCCGTTCGAATCCGCGAGGTCGTCATCCTCGCAAATTTAGCGGTAACAGCTGGTTACCGGTATCTGCCCGGGTCGTAGGAGCACACTCGGGCCGTGGTTGCTCCCCGTTTCGAACTCGGTACGGACGGGCCGCGCATCATGCTGGTCGGCATCGACGGCTCCGACACCTCGATGCGCGCCGCGGCGTATGCAGCCGGCCTGGCCCGTCGTCAGGGCGCACACCTCATCGGCCTGTTCGTGCAGCCGACGACGAGCACCGCGATGCAAGCTGTGGCCGCCGCCGCCGGCGCGCTGATCGAGACCTCGCAGGACCTCACGGGGGAACTGCGTCGAACCTTCGACGAGGGCACCGCGCGCCTCGGCATCAGCGCCGAATTCGTCGTCCGCAGCGGCAACCCCTACCGCGCGCTGATCGCCGTCGCCCAGGAGATGCGGGCCGAGGCGATCGTCGTGGGCGCGTCCATGCAGGCCGGCCACAAGCTCGTCGGTTCGCTCGCCGGCCGACTGGTGAAGGACGCAGCCTGGCCCGTCACCGTCGTGCCGTAGCCCGGCCGACACGGACTATCTGTGACGCCCGAAAACAGAGACTGTAAAAGGCGTGTGAGTTAGGCTCCCACCAGAGGAGGAGCTCTGCATGGCGCTGATCGACCGACACGTGGTGGCCGAGAACGATCTCGGCGACCGGTTCGGCGACGTCCGCGTCCTGCACCAGGGCGCCCGGTTCGTGGTGTACGAGGCACGACAGATAGACACGAATCGCACGGTCGCGGTGAAGGTGCCGTTGAGGTCCGGACCGATGTGGCTGCACGAGATCATCGATCACCAGGCCACCGTGCTGGCCCCGATCTGCACGCACCCGCACATCGTGTCGCTCTACCAGCGTCTGGAACTCGACGACGGCCGAACGGCACTCGTGTTCGAGCGGTGCCGCGGAACGCTCGCCGACGCGCTGCACAGTCGCCACCGGTTACCGGCGCACGAGGTGGCCGCGATCGGCATCAAGCTCGCCGGCGCCCTGGAAACGACACACGACGCCGACGTCGTGCACTGCAACGTCAACCCCGGCAACGTCCTGATCAGCGAATGGGGTGAGCCCGTCCTCACCGGTTACGACGAGGCCGTACGCATCGGAGCCGGCCAGTCCGGACGTCCGGCATTGCAGGTGACGACGTCGCACACCGCACCGGAACTGCTGCAGGGCCTCGAGGCGCAGGTGCAGACCGACGTCTACGGACTCGCCGCAACCCTCTACGAGCTGGCGGCCGGACGCAGCGCTTTCCGCGCCTATACCGGCGAGTCGCCGGCGGCGATCATCGTGCGGGTGCTGAGCGGGAGCGTGCGCCCGATCGTCGACCCCGACATCCCGCTGGCGATGTCGGACCTGCTGACCTGGGCGATGTCCGGCCAGCCGCAGGACCGCCCGCCGTCTCCGGCGTGGCTTGCCGAGGAGCTCAACCGCATCGAGGTCGAGCAGGGTTGGCCGCGGACGCGGATGATCCAGTGAGCGAGGCTTACCTATCGGCTAAGTAGATATTGCGGGTCGACATCAGGCAGACTCGACGGGTGATGGATACGTCAGCGCGAGCCGTCCTGCCGGCTCCCGAGCAGGGCCTGTACTTCTCCCTGGAGCAGCTCACCGAGTTCTCCCGCTTCTTCGCTGACGAGGTCTGTTCCGGCAAGTACCCCTACATCGACTTCGATCCGGACGAGCGCTGGCACCAGCGCATCTACCGCGACCGTCGCGTGGACGTGTGGCTGATCAGCTGGTTGCCGACGCAGGGCACCCAGCTGCACGATCACGGCGGATCGTCCGGCTCGTTCACGGTGCTGTCGGGCGTCCTCACCGAGACCGTGGTCGGCGGGGCTTCCGACCGGGCCCGGCAGCAGCGCGATCACGAGCGTGACGCCGGCTCGACCATCGGGTTCGGCCCGCACTACGTCCACGACGTCCGCAACCTGGGTGACGCGCCCGCGGTGAGCGTGCACGCGTACTCCGCGCCGCTGACGTCCATGACGTACTACGACCTTGCCGACGGCCTGCTCAGTCCGATCGCCACCCTGGCCACCGATGACCCGGAGCCCGCAACCGAGCCAGGGACACTGAGCCGGCCAGGGACGACGCGTTGCGCGTCGTGAGCCCGCCCTTCGCCTCGGTCGAGGACCTGCTCGCCGACGCCCGCTCCCGCCTCGAGCGCCTCGACCCGGCGCAGGCCGCGGCTGCGCGTGACGACGGTGCACTGTTCGTCGACATCCGACCGGTCCGGCAACGCGAGGCGGCCGGTGAGATCGAGGGCGCCCTCGTCGTCGAGCGCAATCATCTCGAGTGGCGGCTGCATCCGGACTCCGACGCGCGGGTACCGCAGGCAGCCCCCGGACAGCGGTGGGTCGTGGTGTGCGCCGAGGGCTACACGTCCTCGCTCGCCGCCGACGCGCTGAACTCGATCGGCGTCCCGGCCACCGATCTGGTCGGCGGGATCAAGGCGTGGTCGGCGTCCGGCCGGCCGCTGGTGGCCGGCGGGACGCCGCCCAACGAGCTCGTGCACGCGCCTCGCTAGGAGTTGCTCGCGACGTTGTAGCCGAGCCAGCCGAGGTAGCCCAGCAGCGCGGCGACGCCAAGCCTGCGCGTCGGCGGGGCCATCATGGCCAGCCCGACGGCGGTCTCGGTGGCGCCGTTGCGGATGACCCACGTGGCGGTGTCGTCGGGGAAGGCGGCCTTGGTGATGCCCGCGAAGGCCTCGGGCGCAACGAAGTGCGCGGCCCCCGTGGCGGCGATGGCGAATCCGACGGTTCCGGTGCTCAACAGTCCCATCGGCTCAGCCTGCCACTCCGCGGCCGGATTCACCCGATCGGACTCCGGGGCAGCAGCGAGTCGGCGATGATCTTCTGCTGGATCTGGCTCGTCCCCTCGAAGATCGTGGTCAACCGCGCGTCCCGCCAGTACCGCTCGACCTGCCGTTCGGTGGTGTAGCCGTTGCCGCCGTGCAGCTGCATCGCGTCGCCCGTCACCTCGACGGCCATCTCGGTCGCTGCCAGCTTGACCATCGCCGATTCCCGCTCGCACGGCTCGCCGCGGTCGAGCAGATCGGCCACCTGCCGGTAGAACGCGCGGGACTGCTCGACCTTCGTCGCCATCGTGGCCAGCATGAAGCGCAGGGCCTGGAAGTCGCCGATCGGGTGACCGAACTGCTCCCGCTCCTGCAGGTACAGCGTGCAGTCCTCGACAGCCGCACGGGCGAGCCCGACCGCGCGGGCCGCGGTGTGCACCCGGGCCGTGTTCAGCCACTTCTGGGTGTCGCGGAAGGCCTGGGTGGCGCCCTCGCCGCCCCGACCGGTGCCGGCCAGGTTCGCCGCCGGGACGCGCACGCCGTCGAAGTGCAGCTCCCAGGTGAGGAAGCCGTGATACCCGATCTTGTCGATGACGGTGCCGGTGAGCCCGGGTGGGAACTCGTCGCGGTCCTTCTCGACGATGAGCGTCGCGAGCCCGGCCGCCCGCTTCTGTCCCGGCTGCGGATCGTCGGTGCGGCACAGCAGCTGGATGAAGTCGGCGGCCTTGGCGTTGCCGATCCAGCGCTTCTCGCCGGTGACGACGTAGGTGTCGCCCTCGAGCACCGCCCGGGTGCTGACTCCGGCAAGGTCGGAACCGGCGTCGGGTTCGGAGAATCCGGCCGCGCCGATCCAGTTGCCGGCGGCACTGCGCCGCAGCAGCGCGGCCCGCCGCTCGTCGTCGCCGACGTCGGTGCCCAGGCCCTGCGCCCGAGCGATGATGCTGGCGACGCTCATCCAGGCGCGGGCCAGTTCCTCGGAGATCATCGTGTACTCGAAGACGCCGCAACCCAGGCCGCCGAACTCCTCGTCGACCATGATGCCGAAGTAGCCCTGCCGGCCCATCGCCTCGATGAGGCTGCGCGGCATCTGTCGCTTCTGCGGGTCGTACTCGTCCGCGATCGGTCTGACCTGCTCGAGCGCGAAACGTCGCGCCTCGGCCTGCAGCTCGAGACGGCGCGGTGTGGCCCACGGCTCGGTGAGGACGGGTGCTGGTGCGGGAACTGCGGCCGGAGTGCCGCGAAGGGCGGTCATGGTGGGCAGCGTCTCCAGCTCGGCCCACCCGGAAACAGATCGGTAACCGATGCCCCCGATGATGCCGCGGTGGATGACCTGCCCACCGCCCTGGCGGCCGCCCCGGTCACCGCGGCGCCGTGGCGCAGCTGGCAGGCGCACGTGGTCGTGTGCGGGCTCGACGGTGTCGGGCTACGCGTCGTCGAACAGCTGCGGTTGTCGGGCGAGCAGGTTGTCGTCGTCGACGACGCGCCCGACGCCCGGCGGTTGCTCATCGTCACCGAGCTCGGCGCGGCCCATCTGGCTGCCGACCCACGGCGCACGACCGCCCTCGAGAACGCCAACCTGGCCACAGCCACCGCGCTCGTCTGCGCCGCCGGCTCGGACCTGAAGAACCTCGAGATCGCCCTGCTGGCCCGCCGCCTGTATCCCGATCTGCGGGTCGTGGTCGAGCTCGGCAACGCCTCGCTCGGGCGTGCGTTGGCCCGCGTCACCGGCCCGGACAGCATCCTCGACCCGGCCACCCTTGCCGCGCCGACGCTCGCCGAGTCGTGCCTCGACCTGCGCGCGCGTCCTTTCCCGATCGACGGCGAGGCCTTCGAGCTGCGCGAGCTGACGGCACCACGCGACAGCAGCCTGCGGTTGCTCTTCGGCGACCTCGCGCCGATCGCCGTGGTCCCGGCCGACCCCGCCGCCGAGATGCAGGTCTGCCCGGGGCGCGACCTGCACGTCTCGGCCGGCGACCGGGTGTTCGTCATCGGCACGCCCGAGGACCTCGCTGGCCGCGGGGTCGTCGAGATGACCCGCGCGCCGCACCGACGCGCACCGCTACGACCGATCGGCACGTTGCGCCGCTACGTCCACGGCTTCGTCGCCGAGTCCGAACGCGCGATGCGCCTCACCCTCGGCGCGCTCTTCGGCATCGCGGTGCTGTCGGTGGTGCTGCTCAAGATCGGCTACCGCAACGTCGACGGCAGGCACATGAGCCTGCTCGACTCGGCGTACTTCACCACCGAGACCCTGACGACGGTGGGCTTCGGCGACTTCTTCTTCGCCCGCCAGCACGACTGGCTCCGTGTCTGGGCCATCGTGCTGATGATCCTCGGAGCCACCCTGGTCACCGTCCTCTACGCGATGCTCACCAACCTGCTCGTCAGCCGACGCATCGCCCAGTCACTCGGGCGCCAACTCGCGACCCGCATGCACGACCACGTCGTGCTCGTCGGGTTGGGCTCGGTGGGTCTCGGCGTGCTGGAACACCTGGTCGCGGCCGGTCAACCCGTCGTCGTCCTGGAACGCGACGAGGACAACCGATTCCTCGCGCGCGCCCGCGAACTCGACGTCCCGGTGGTCTTCGGTGACTCGACGGTGCCCGCCAGCCTGGACGCCGTCGGCATCGACCGGGCCCGTGCGGTCGCCGTGCTGACCAGCAGCGACCTGGCCAACATCGAGACCGGGCTCGTCGTCGACGACCTGCTCGCCGAGCGTCGCACCGAGGTCCCGGTGGTGCTGCGGATCTTCGACCGCGACCTCGCGCACACCGTCGAGACCGGCTTCGGGTTCCATTTCGTGCGCTCGACCGCGGCCCTGGCCGCGCCCTGGTTCGTCGGGGCCGCACTCGGCCTGGACATCCTGAACACCTTCTACGTCGACAAGCAGCCGATGCTGATCGGGCGACTGACCGTGGCCGACGACGGCGGTCTGCGCGGCAAGACGATGGCCGAGCTGTCGGCGCGCATCCGGGTCATCGCCATCCGCCGGCAGGCCACCGGCAGCTTCGAGTACCCACCGCGCCGCGACACCCGTTTCGCCGGCGGGGACCAGGCCTACCTCGTCGGCCCCTACGGCGAACTGCTGCAGGTGCTGCGTCGCGACTCCACAGCGTGACAGTCGGCGTGACGGTCGTCGTGATAGATGGCGGTTGACGCGGGAACGCTGAAAGAATGCCACTCACCGTGCTCGTCACCGGCGCGACCGGGTTCATCGGCTCGCACCTGACCGGTCGACTGGTCGAGGCCGGCCACGACGTCCGGGCCATGACCCGCCGCCCGGACTCCTACGACGGTGCGGGCAAGGCGGTCGGCGCCGACGTCGAGGACCTCGACAGCCTGCGCACCGCGCTCACCGGCGTCGACGTCGCCTACTACTTCGTGCACGCGCTGGAGAACAAGGACTTCGAGGAACGCGACGCCCTCGCGGCCCGCAACTTCGCCACCGCCGCGGCCGAGAGCGGCGTCCGCCAGATCGTCTACCTGGGCGGCCTGGGCGAGGAGTCCGGCGAGCTGTCGCCGCACCTGCGCTCGCGGCGACAGGTCGAGGAGCTGCTGGGCAACACGGGCGTGCCGGTCACGGTGCTGCGTGCCGCCGTGATCGTCGGGCACGGCGGCATCTCGTGGGAGATCACCCGCCAGCTCGTCGACCACCTGCCGCTGATGATCACACCGAAGTGGACCAAGACGCGCACCCAGCCCATCGCGCTGACCGACGTCCTGCGCTACCTGGTCGGCGTGCTCGACAACCCCGACGCGATCGGCCGCTGCTTCGAGGTCGGCGGGCCCGAGGTGCTGCGCTACATCGACATGCTGACGCAGGCCGCCAAGGCCAAGGGCCGCGGCTTCCTGAGCATGAACGTCCCGCTGCTCACCCCGCACCTGTCGTCGGGATGGCTCGCGCTCGTCACCGATGTCGATCTCGCGACCGCGCGCAACCTCGTCGAGTCGATGACGAACGAGACGATCGTGCACGACCGCTCCATCCACGACGTGCTGCCCGGCGACACCATGAACTACCAGGACGCAGTGCGACGTGCGCTACACGACCGAGCCCAGGCGTTACAGGCGAATTCCACATGAACGACGCTGGGGATATGGCCACCAGCGAGAAGGTCGGCGCCCTGCAGACCCGAGTGCAACGCCTGCTTGCGCCCTCGCTGCTCGAGCAGGTGCCCCGTGATCATCAGCAGACCGACGCCGCGTTCAAGCGTCGACGCATCGTTGCGGCGATCACGCTCGTCATCGGCACCACGCTGCTCGGCCTGTCGCTCGCCACCGATCCGGGGAATCCGGTTTTCTACCCGCTGACGATCGCGGTGGCCGTGGTGTGGCTCGTCGGCGGGTTCACGTCCGGCCCCCTGCACCTCGGGCGTATCCCGTTCCGCGGTTCGCTGCGCCGCCCGCTCGTCACACCGCTGGTGACCGGGCTGCTGGCCGGCGGCGTGTTCGTGCTCGGGGCACTGGTCGTCGCCCAGATCGAGCCGATCCGCAAGATCATCGACACCGTCCTGCAGCACGCGCAGCAGGGCAACACGGCGTTGATCTTCTTCGTGACGTTGCTGAACGGGGCGTCGGAGGAGGTCTTCTTCCGCGGCGCGCTGTTCGCAGCCATCGGTCGCAAGCACCCGATCCCGATCTCGGTCGTGATCTACGCGCTGGTCACGATCGCCACCGGCAACCCGATGCTGGTCTTCGCCGCCGTCCTGATGGGCACGCTGTTCGGCTTTCAGCGGCGCGCCTCGGGCGGCATCCTCGCCTCGATGATCACGCACCTGGTGTGGTCGGTCATCATGCTGCTCGCGCTGCCGCCGATCATCATCAAATAACCGTCACTCCGGCGGCGGCTCGAAGCGGACGGTGATCTCCTCGTAGCCTTTGAAGCGCTGCGCCTCTGCTTGCTGCGTGTAGCTCTCGACGTCGGCCGACGTCAGTTCGACGTCGTCGGTGAACGGGGTCAGAAGGGAACGCGGATACAGCTTCAGCGAACGGACCGTGTTGTACTCGACGGCGACCACCGCGACCAGCGAGCCCAGGTAGAGCCAGGCGATCAGGCCGAGGAACAGGGCGAACGTGCCGTTCACGTCCGACGCGCCGCGCACGGCGTGGCTGACGTAGAAGGCGCCGACGTACTGCAGTCCCTGCCACAGCACCGCAGCGCCGACGGCCCCGGGGACGGATTGGCCCAGCGTCAGCGGGCGGGCGGTGGCCACCCGGAACCCGACGGTGAAGAACGCTGCGTTCAGGACCAGCGTGCCCAGCCCGATCAGCACCTTGGTGGTGATCCCGAACCCGTCGACCTGGCTGCCCAGGGTGGCCAGGCCGGTCGTGACGAGCACCGCGGTCCCGCCGAGCGCCAGCAGCGACAGGCTGCGGCCCCGGCTGCGGAACGGGTTGGGACGCTCGTTGCGCGGCACCCGCCAGATCGTGTTCATCGCGTTCTGCCCGGCCTGGGCGACGTTCAGCCCGAAGAACAGCGTCCCGACGATGCCGACGGTCAGTCCGAGGCCGCTGCCCGAGACGCCCTTGGGATCGGTGAGCTGATTGTCGAAGATCGGGAACTGGCCGAGGGCCGAACTGAACACCTCGCGTTGCAACCTCATGTTGCCCTCGAGCGTGAAGTTCAGGATCGTCGTCGACAACAGCAGCAGCGGCACGACGGACAGCAGCCCGTAATAGGCGATCAGGGCCGCGAGATACGACCCCTGGTCGTCGAAGAACTTGTAGGCGACGGCCAGCGGCAGGCCGGCCCGCGGGTGGGCGCGCTGGAAGCGGTCGAGCCGCTCGACGAACGCCATGACCGTCCTCCGCTGCGCTCCGGCCGCCGAAGGCCTTGCCCACTGATCCTGCGCGGCAGTCCCGCGTCAGAGCGGTGTCAGGTTACCCAGCCGCGCTCCCGGTCGATTATGACGGTCGTGCAGGTCAGAACGCCTTCTGCAGAACGAGCGGGTAGACCGGCCCGGCGCCGGCCTCGCGCAGCAGCGCCGCCGCAACGGTGAGGCTGAACCCGCTGCGTGTGGTGTCGTCGAGCAGCAGAACCGGGCCGGCCGGGACGGTGTCGCCGAGCGAGAGCCGCTGCAACGCCCGGGTGGCGGACTCGATGTTGGTGCCTGCGTCGCGCTGGAAACCATCACCCTCGGCGCGCAGCGGCGAGCAGATCTCCATCCGGCCGAGCGCGGCGAGCCGGGTCGTGGCGTCGGCGAGCAACCTCGGGTGCGACCGTGACGGCACCCAGGTGATCCAGGTCGGGCGACCGGCCGGCCAGCCCCAGCGCGAGAGGGTGGCCACGAGCCCGGCGAACACCTCGGCAGGCACCGGCTCGTCGCCGGTCAGCGCGCGGGTGACCGCCGCCGACCAGGCCGGATCGTCGGCCACGGCCAGCGCGCGCCCCGGCTCGGCACGGGCCGACTCGGCGATCCGACCGCGCCTAGGCGCACCGGAGGGCCACATCTTGCGCGGCTCGAGCACGGTGGTCTGCGCACGCAGATGGGTGACGGCCGCGCGCACGGTATTGGGCGACGGCGCGGTGCCCGGCGCGGGTAGCTGCCCGGTGCACACCGCGCAGCGCCCGCAGTCACTGCCGCCGGTGTCGTCGAGCTCGTGCCGCAACTGCTGCATCAGGCACGACTCGGACCGCTCGTAGCGCAGCATGGCCTGCTGCTCGCGACGCCGGGCCGCGGCGATGCCCTCGTAACGCTCGGCGTCGTAGGACCACGGCCGGCCGGTGGCCACCCAGCCGCCGTCGACGCGTTCGACCGCGCCTTCGACGTCGAGCACCTTGAGCAGCGTCTCGAGCCGGCCGCGGCGCAGGCCCGTCTCGGCCTCGATCCGCGGCAGGGTGAGCGGGCCAGCAGCCAGCACGTCGAGCACCCGACGGACGCGGTCCTCGGCCGGGAACGCCGTCGAGTCGAAGTAGGCCCAGATCCGCTCGTCGGCGGCCGTGGGCAGCAGCACCGCCTGCGCGGTGTCGAGCGCACGGCCGGCGCGGCCGACCTGCTGGTAGTAGGAGATCGGTGACGCGGGAGCGCCGAGATTCACCACGAACCCCAGCGTCGGATGGTCGAGTCCCATGCCCAGACTCGACGTGGCGACCACCGCGCGCAGCTCGTGCGCCAACAGCCGACGCTCGATCTCGGCCCGTTCCTCGGGTGGGGTGGCCGAGCTGTACGGCGCGACGTCGTGGCCACGAGCGCGCAGGAAGTCGGCCAGCTGCGTGGTGCCCGCGACGGTGAGGGTGTAGATCAACCCGGCCCCGGGAAGCGAGTCACCGGCCAGGGCGTCCGCGATCCAGGCGTAGGCGGTAGGCGCGTCCGGCGTCGGGATCACCGACAGCGTCAGGCTTTCACGGTCGAGCGACCCGCGCAGCGTCAGCGTGTCGGTGCCCAGTTGCGCGGCGACGTCGGCCGTGACCCGGTCGTTGGCCGTGGCCGTGGTGGCCAGCACCGGTGTGCCCTCGGGCAGCGCCGCCAGTACGTCCTTGATGCGGCGGTAGTCGGCGCGGAAGTCCGAGCCCCAGTCGGACACACAATGCGCCTCGTCGACGACGAGCATGCCGATGCGCGGCGACAGGTGCGGCAGCACCCGGCTGCGGAAGCCGAAGGAATTGAGCCGCTCCGGCGAGATGAGCAGGACGTCGACGTCGTCGGCGGCGAGCTGCGCCTCGATGGCCGGCCAGTCGTCGATGTTCGCGCTGTTCAGCGTGACGGCGTGCAACCCGGAACGCTCGGCGGCGGCCACCTGGTCGCGCATGAGCGCGAGCAGCGGCGAGATGACGAGGGTCGGACCGAAACCCTGCGCGCGCCGCAGGCCCGCCGCGATCCAGTACACCGCCGACTTGCCCCACCCGGTGCGCTGGATGACCACCACCTTGCGACGGTGCGCGACCAGCGCCTGAACCGCGGCCCACTGGTCGTCGCGCAGCACCGCGGACGGCCCGGCCAGGCGGGTGAGGTGCTGCTGCGCGCTGCCTCGCAGCTCGACGGTGGCGGTCATGGACTCATGGTGCAGCAGGCCACCGACAATTCTTTGTCCTACGGCGGCTGACGCAGCGCCGCATCGCTGTTATGCTCGACGCGGTCTATCGCATCATTCCTCGAACGTTTCCACGTGCGGGAAAGTGCAACGCACATCGTGTCTTCCTCGGGTTGGCAAGTTGAGCAGGACCGAGAGTCCTCGCACAAGGCGAGGCTCTCCACGCAACACCCGATCGAAAGGCAAGAGGAATGACCCAGGGCACTGTGAAGTGGTTCAACAGCGAAAAGGGCTTCGGCTTCATCGCTCCCGACGACGGCGGCGCCGACGTCTTCGTCCACTTCTCCGGCATCACCGGCGACGGCTACAAGAGCCTCGACGACAACCAGCGCGTCGACTTCGACGTCACCCAGGGCCAGAAGGGCCCGCAGGCGCAGAACGTGCGCGCCGTCTGAGCACCAGCTCAACTCGCGAGAGCCCCGCACCGGATTCCGGTGCGGGGCTTTTGTGTTACCCGGTCGTACTGCTCAGCGCAGCTGGCGCTGCCAGTCGTCCGGGACGCGGGCGGCCGGCCCGGGCGTCGGCTGATCGAGCGGGTGCGCCTGCGGATCGGCGAGCGTCGGCCCGTCGTAGAACTGCTCGGTCTCGTTGTCCCAGAACCAGTCCTCGCCCGGCTCGAAGCTGGTGATGATCGGATGCCCCGCCGCGGTGGAATGCGCGGTCGCATGACCCGACGGCGAGGAGTCGCAGCACCCGATGTGTCCGCACGCCGCGCACCGGCGCAGGTGGAACCACCAACCGCCAGCGTCCTCGCACTCGACGCAACCCGTACCGCTCGGCGGCACGCTCGGATCGATGGCCTCGTTCGACGTCATGACTGCTCCCCTTCGCTGACGGGTCCGCGCAGCGAGAGCCGCACGCGGAAGGTGGTGCTGCCCGGTTCCGAGACCACCGACAGGTCGCCGCGGTGCCGGTCGACGACGATGCGCCACGAGATGTCCAGCCCCAGACCGGTGCCCTCACCGACCGGCTTGGTGGTGAAGAACGGCTCGAACATCCTCGCCTGGACGTCCTTCGGGATCGGCGGGCCGGTGTTGGCTATCTCGACCAGCAGGTCGTCCTGGACGCGGCTCGTGCGCAGCGTCAGCGTGCCGGAGCCGGCCATCGCCTGCAGCGCGTTGTCGATGATGTTCGTCCACACCTGGTTGAGTTCGGCCGCGAACACCGGCACGTCGGGCACCGTGCGGTCGTAGTCCTTCACGACCTCGACGCCGCGCCCGATCTTGCCGCTGAGCATCACCAGGGTGCTGTCGAGCAGCTCGTGTACGTCGAGCACCTGGTACGGCGCGCGATCCATCTGCGAGTACTGCTTGGCCGCACCGACGAGCGTCGAGATACGACCCGTCGCGTCCTCGATCTCGTTCATCAGCAGCTCGGTCTCGAGGGTGTAGTTCAGCCAGCGGACGGCGCTCTCGAGCGTCTTGGTGCTGACCTTGGCCGCCACCCGGTCGAGCCAGGCGATGTCGAGACCGGCCGCGACGAACGTGGCCGCGATGTCCCAACCGCCGGTGATGTCGTGGGCGTCGAACCAGTCCGACATCTCGTCCTCGCGGTCGGACGCCGTCAGCGGGTCGAGCTGGGGCGCCTTGGCGACGTGCTCGACGGCGACCTCCTGCAACCGCATCAGCATCTCCAGGACGTCGCGGTCGTAGTCACCGCCGGCGATCAGCGCGAGCTTGTGCCGCATGCCGGCCACCCGCTCGCGCAGCGACGACGTCGCCCGCACCGCGGCCGCCGCCGGATTGTTCAACTCGTGCGTCAACCCGGCCGACAGCGATCCGAGCGCCAGCAGCCGCTCGCGCTGCTCGATCGCCTGCTGGGTCGAGCGGTTGCCGAAGAACAGTCCCTCGAGCAGGTGGACGGGCATCGGGAACCAGGTGCGCATCAGGTCGGAGAAGTCGTTCGCGCCGAGCACGAACAGCCGCACCTCGCCCACCGCACGCATCGATCCGGCGTACGTCTGCGGAACGCGATCGCCGAGGTAGGCCGACCACGCGCCGGCGTACACGCCGCGCTGGTCGGTGCGGGTGACCTCGACGTCGTTCTCGCCGACCATGCGCGACATCGCGATCGAGCCGTCCAGCACGACGAAGAAGCAGCGGCCCGGCTCGCCCTCGCGGTAGATCCAACCCGGCTCGTAGCGCTCGACCTTCCCGTGCCGGCACAGCCAGTCCAGCTGCTCGTCGCTGAGTTTCTCGAACAGGAACAGGGTGCGCAGTTCCTCGAGGCTGCACGGCAGCGTCTCGACGGCGCGGGAGTGGTCCTCGCTCACGACCCCTCCAGATAACGGTGTACGAGCATCACAGCCATGGCCCCCTCGCCCACCGCCGACGCGACCCGTTTGGCCGACTCGGAGCGGACGTCACCGGCGGCGAAGATGCCCGGCACGCTGGTCTCGAGGTGGAACGGATGTCGGTCGAGTTCCCATCCCGCCGGTGTCTGGCCCGGCGCGGCGAGGTCGGGTCCGGACAGCACGAAGCCGTGCCCGTCGCGCAGCACGGTGCCCTCGAGCCAGTCGGTGCGCGGGGCGGCACCGATGAACACGAACAGCCACCCGGCGTCGGCGACGTGCGTATCGCCGGTCTCGGTGTTGCGCAGGTGCAGCCGCTCGAGGTGCCCGTCGCCCTCTGCCCCGACGACCTCGGTGCACGTGCGCACGGTGATGTTCGCGACCGACTCGACCTGCTGGATCAGGTAGTGCGACATCGAGTTCTCGAGCGACCGGCCGCGCACCAGCAACGTGACGCTGCGCGCGCCGCGGGCCAGGTGGACGGCGGCCTGCCCGGCCGAGTTCGCGCCGCCCACGACGAAGACGTCCTGGTCGACGCAGCCGGGGGCCTCGGTGAGCGCCGAACCGTAGAAGACGCCGCGGCCGGTGAACTCGTCGACACCCTCGGCCGGCAGCTGTCGATAGGCGACACCGGTGGCCAGGATGACGGTGTGCGCGCCGATCGACGTGCCGTCATCGAAGCGGACCGTGCGTGCCGACCCGTTGGCCTCGAGCGCGACGGCCTCGCGGGTGGTGATGAGCTCGGCGCCGAACTTCACCGCCTGGCGACGGGCGCGGTCGGTGAGCTGGCTGCCGGACACGCCGTCCGGGAACCCGAGGTAGTTCTCGATGCGCGAGCTCTGCCCGGCCTGGCCGCCGGTCGCGGTGCGTTCGACGAGCACCGTGCGCAGGCCCTCGGACGCGCCGTACACCGCCGAGCCCAGCCCGGCCGGCCCACCACCGATGACGACCAGGTCGTAGAACTCCTGCGCCGGTGCGGTGGTGAGGCCGACGTGGCCGGCGAGGTCGGCATTGCTGGGCGTCACGAGCGCGACGCCCCGGGCGGTGATGACGACGGGCAGGGTCAGCGGGTCGGCGCCGGCCGCGCTGAGCAGCCGAGCGCCCTCGGGCGAGTCCGCGAGGTACCACCGGTAGGGCACCTGGTTGCGCGCGAGGAACTCGCGGATGTCCGACGATGCCGCCGACCAGCGGTGCCCGACGACCCTGGCCTCGGCGACCGCGCGGTGATCGGTGTTCGCCCATGCCTCGAGCTGGGCGTCGATGACGGGGTACAGCTTCTCGTCGGGCGGGTCCCAAGGCTTGAGCAGGTAGTAGTCGAGGTCGACGACGTTGATGGCCTCGATCGCCGCGCCGGTGTCGGCGTACGCGGTCAGCAGCACCCGGCGCGCGGTCGGGTAGAGATCCATCGCCTGCTCGAGGAACTCCAGGCCGGTCATGTGCGGCATCCGGTGGTCGGCGAGCAGCAGCGCCACGACGTCGCCGCGCAGCTTGAGCTCCCGCAGGGCGTCCAGCGCCTGCGAGCCCGACTCGGCGCGCACGATGCGGTGGTTGTCGCCGTAGCGACGGCGCAGGTCACGTGCGATCGACCGCGAGACGGCCGGGTCGTCGTCGACGGTGAGGATCGCGGTTCTCGGACGGGAGGACGTCACCGTCCCGAGGCTAGTGGCGAACCGGGTAC
>CAZZVT010000016.1:16168-33139 GCA_964657545.1 uncultured Jatrophihabitantaceae bacterium | reverse complement strand
GGGCGCGTTGTCCGCCGGCCGGACCAAGTCTAGCCGCCGCCCCGCTCGGGTGGACGGTGCGCCCAGCAGGCGAGAGAGGTCGTATTCGTGACCAGCAGTGCCGTGACAAACAATGGCGCGACCAGTTCCGGCGCGGGTGACACAGCACCGAGCCCAGCCCGTAAGACCGCGGCGAAGAAGAGCGACTACAACAGCAGCTCGATCACCGTGCTCGAGGGCCTCGAGGCGGTCCGCAAGCGCCCGGGCATGTACATCGGCTCCACCTCGGCGCGGGGTCTGCACCACCTGGTCTGGGAGGTCGTCGACAACTCCGTCGACGAGTCGCTCGCGGGGCACGCCGACCGCATCGAGGTCACCCTGCTCGCCGACGGCGGCGTGAAGGTCAAGGACAACGGCCGCGGCATGCCCGTCGACATGCACCCGACCCAGAAGCGGCCGACGGTCGAGGTCATCCTCACCGTCCTGCACGCGGGCGGGAAGTTCGACGGCAAGGCCTACGCGGTGTCCGGCGGTCTGCACGGTGTCGGCGTCTCGGTCGTCAATGCACTCAGCCACCGCCTCGAGGTCGACATCGAGCGTGACGGCTTCCGCTGGACCCAGCCCTACGTCGACCAGGTCCCGGCCGAGGCCCTGAAGAAGAACGAACCGTCGAACCGAACGGGCACCACGGTCACCTTCTGGGCCGACCCGACGATCTTCGAGACCACCGAGTACGACTACGAGACGATCCGCCGCCGCATCCAGGAGATGGCGTTCCTGAACAAGGGGCTCACCATCGTGCTGCGCGACGAGCGCGTCGAGAAGATCGTCGAGGAGGACGACTCGCAGGTCGGTTCCGCCGAGACGAAAGCCCAGCCTGCGAAGGTCCGCGAGATCACCTACAGCTACCCCGACGGCATCGCAGACTTCGTCCGGCACATCAACCGGACCAAGGAGGCGATCCACGCCAACGTCATCTCGTTCACCGGCGAGGACACCGAGAAGGCGCTGTCGCTCGAGATCGCGATGCAGTGGAACGTCTCCTTCGCCGAGAGCGTGCACACCTTCGCCAACACCATCGCCACCATCGAGGGCGGCACCCACGAGGAGGGCTTCCGGGCGGCGCTGACCACCGTCGTCAACAAGTGGGCGGTCGCGCAGAAGATCGTCAAGAACACCAACGAGGACCGGCTCACCGGCGACGACATCCGGGAGGGCCTCGCGGCGATCATCTCGATCAAGCTCGGTGAGCCGCAGTTCGAGGGCCAGACCAAGACCAAGCTCGGCAACTCCTCGGCCAAGACCTTCGTGCAGTCGGTCTGCAACCAGTGGATCGAGGACTGGTTCAACCGCAACCCGGGCGACGCCCGCAAGATCGTCACGAAGATGACGCAGGCCGCGCGCGCCCGCAAGGCCGCTCAGCAGGCCCGCAAGCTGGCCCGCAAGGGCGCCCTCGACACCTTCGGCATGCCGGGCAAGCTGGCCGACTGCCGCTCCACCGAGCCCGGCGAGAGCGAGCTCTACATCGTCGAGGGCGATTCCGCCGGCGGCTCGGCCAAGTCGGCCCGCAACTCGCAGTTCCAGGCGATCCTGCCCATCCGCGGCAAGATCATCAATGTCGAGAAGTCGCGCATCGACCGGGTGCTGAAGAACAACGAGGTCCAGTCGCTGATCACAGCGCTCGGCACCGGCATCCACGAGGACTTCGACCTCACCAAGTTGCGCTATCACAAGATCGTGCTGATGGCCGACGCCGACGTCGACGGCCAGCACATCACCACGTTGCTGCTGACGCTGCTGTTCCGCTTCATGCGCCCGCTCATCGAGGCCGGGCACGTGTATCTCGCCGCACCGCCCCTGTACAAGATCAAGTGGACGAAGGGCGAGCCCGGCTACGCGTACTCCGACAAGGAACGTGACGCGCTCATGAAGGACGGCCTGGCCTCCGGCCGCAAGCTGCCCAAGGACGAGACCGAGCGAACCCAGCGCTACAAGGGCCTCGGCGAGATGAACGCGACGGAGTTGTGGGAGACGACGATGGACCCTGAGAACCGGATCCTGCGGCTGGTCACCCTCGACGACGCCGCGACCGCCGACGAGCTGTTCTCGATCCTCATGGGTGAGGACGTCGAGGCACGCCGCAGCTTCATCATCCGCAACGCCCGCGACGTCCGTTTCCTGGACATCTGATGACCGACACCACCGAGCCCCCGGTCCCGCCCGGCTTCGATCGGATCGAACCGGTCGACATCCAGACCGAGATGCAGCGCAGCTACATCGACTACGCGATGTCGGTCATCGTGGGCCGCGCGCTGCCCGACGTGCGCGACGGTCTCAAGCCGGTGCACCGCAAGATCCTCTACGGCATGTACGACTCGGGGTTCCGGCCCGACCGCGGCTACGTCAAGTGCGGGCGCGTCGTCGGCGACGTCATGGGCAACTACCACCCGCACGGTGACTCGGCGCTCTACGACGCGTTGGTGCGCATGGCCCAGCCGTGGTCGCTGCGCTACCCGCTGATCGATCCGCAGGGCAACTTCGGCTCGCCGGGCAACGACCCCGCGGCCGCGATGCGCTACACCGAGTGCCGGCTGGCGCCGCTGGCGATGGCGATGCTCGCCGACATCGACAAGGACACCGTCGATTTCATCCCCAACTACGCCGGCAACACCACCGAGCCGGTCATCCTGCCGGCGCGCATCCCGAACCTGCTGATGAACGGGTCCGAGGGCATCGCCGTCGGCATGGCCACCCGCATCCCGCCGCACAACCTGCGCGAGCTCGCCGCCGGTGTCACCTGGGCCCTGGACAATCCCGACGCCGGTGACGAGGAACTGCTCGAGAAGCTCATCGAGCTCATCTCGGGGCCTGACTTCCCGACGAAGGCCCTGATCGTCGGTCGCGACGGCATCGAGGACGCATACCGTACCGGCCGCGGCTCGATCCGGATGCGTGCCGTGGTCGAGATCGAGGAGGACCAGAAGGGCGCGACGATCCTGGTCATCACCGAGCTGCCCTACCAGGTCAACCCCGACAACCTCGTCACCTCGATCGCCGAGCAGGTGAAGGAAGGCAAGATCGCCGGCGTCCGCAACATCCACGACGAGAGCTCCGACCGCATCGGCATGCGGATGGTGATCACGCTCAGCCGCGACGCGGTGGCCAAGGTCGTGCTGAACAACCTGTTCAAGCACACCCAGCTGCAGACGACCTTCGGCGCGAACATGCTGGCCATCGTCGACGGAGTGCCGCGCACCCTGCGTATCGACCAGTTCGTCAGCCACTACGTCGAGCACCAGGTCGAGGTCATCGTCCGGCGCACGCGCTACCTGCTCAAGCAGGCCGAGGAACGCGCACACATCCTGCGTGCCCTGCTCAAGGCCCTCGACCAGCTGGACGCGGTCATCGCCCTGATCCGCAGCGCGCCCTCGGCCGAGGCGTCGAAGTCCGGGCTGATGGACCTGCTCGAGATCGACGACATCCAGGCCACCGCGATCCTGGATCTTCAGCTGCGCCGGCTCGCCGCCCTCGAGCGGCAGCGCATCATCGACGAGGCTGCCGAGATCGAGGCCAAGATCGCCGACTTCAACGACATCCTGGCCAGGCCCGGCCGGCAGCGGCAGATCATCCGCGACGAGATGAACGAGATCGTCGACAAGTACGGCGACGAGCGGCGCACCCGGATCATCCCGCACGACGGCGACGTCTCGATGGAAGACCTGATCGCGCGCGAGGACGTCGTCGTCACGATCACCCGCACCGGGTACGCCAAGCGCACCAAGACCGACCTGTACCGGGCGCAACGCCGTGGCGGCAAGGGGGTGCAGGGGGCGAACCTGCGTCAGGACGACATCGTCGAACACTTCTTCGTCACCTCGACGCACGACTGGATCCTGTTCTTCACCAACAAGGGTCGCGTCTATCGCGCGAAGGCCTACGAACTGCCCGAGGCCAACCGCAACGCGCGTGGACAGCACGTGGCGAACCTGCTGGCCTTCCAGCCCGACGAGGAGATCGCCGACGTCATCACGCTGAACAACTACGAGGTGGCGCCCTACCTGGTGCTGGCCACCAAGCACGGCCTGGTGAAGAAGACCAAGCTGACCGATTTCGACTCCAACCGCTCCGGCGGGCTGGTCGCGATCAACCTGCGCGAGGACGACGAGCTGATCGACGCCGCGCTGATCTCGGCGACGCAGGATCTGCTGCTGGTCAGCCGGCGGGCGATGTCGATCCGCTTCACCGCGGACGACGACGCCCTGCGCCCGATGGGTCGCGCCACGTCCGGGGTGTTCGGCATGCGCTTCAACGACGGCGATTCGCTGTTGTCGATGGTCGTGGTGCAGGACGAGAACGCGGAAATCTTGGTCGCCACTGAGGGTGGATACGCCAAGCGGACGCGGGTCGGGGAGTATCCGCTGCAGGGCCGAGGAGGCAAGGGCGTGCTCACCGCGCGTATCGTGTCCACCCGAGGCGGACTTGTGGGCGCCATCGCCGTCGCCCCCAGGGACGAGATCTATGCGATCACCTCGGACGGCGTCGTCATCCGCACGACCGCTGCAGAGGTCCGCCGGGCGCAGCGCCAGACCATGGGCGTGCGACTGATGAACCTGCCCGACGGGGTGCTGTTGAACGCGATCGCACGCAACGCCGAACCCGACGAGACGGATGTGACATGACGCAAGGCTCGAACGGCCCTCCAGCCGAACAGGCCGCGCCACGAAACACCGACTACGGGTACTCGACCCCTCAGCACACGTCCACCAACTCCGCGTGGACGCCGGGTTCGTCGGCTCCGGCAGACCTGTCGGGTTACGGCACTCCGAGTGCCGACGCCCCGACCGGCGCGCTGCCGACGATGCAGCCCGACGGCGCGCCGCCGGCTGACTCCGGCCGGGCATCCGGTGGCGCTCGCAACGCGCGTACTGCGCGCAACCGCGGGCCCCGCCGGGCTCGGCTGCAGCTACGGCACATCAATCCGTGGACGGTCCTGAAGTTCTCGTGTGTCCTGTCGATTGCCCTGTTCTTCGTGTGGCTGATCGTGGTCGGCGTGCTGTTCGGCATCCTCGACGGTGCCGGCATCATCGGCAAGATCAACGACACGATCACCACCATCCAGGGCGGTAACGCCCAGGCGCCGGTCACGGCCGGGGTGGTGTTCGGCGCAGCGGCGATCATCGGCGTCATCAACGTGGTGCTGTTCATCGCGCTGTCGACGATCGGCTCGCTGGTCTACAACCTGTGTGCCGACCTCGTCGGCGGGATCGAGATCACGCTGTCCGAGCGCTGATCAAGCGTCTTCTCCGTGCGACGACGACGCCCGGTGTGCGCCGAGGGTGCGGCGCCGGATAGTCTTACTCGTCGCGTTCGCGGGCCTGTAGCTCAGACGGTTAGAGCGCATCCCTGATAAGGATGAGGCCGGAGGTTCAAGTCCTCCCAGGCCCACCCCGCGTGCCGGACGGCACACCGCCCCGCGGCGTACCGTGGGAGCGGTGCGCCAGACGAAACCCGCCCTCGTGATCGCCGCCCTCGCTGCAGCGGTCGCTGCCGCTGCCCGCCGCCGGCAGGTCCAGCACGACGCCGAGATCCTGTGGCAGGAAGCGACGTCCGACGCGTCACGCTGAGCGCAGCCCATCGCGCTGCTCCCGCTACACTCGATCCCGCCCGGGGCCATAGCTCAGCTGGCAGAGCGCTGCCTTTGCAAGGCAGATGTCCGGAGTTCGAATCTCCGTGGCTCCACCCTGGTTGCCCGTTCGAAACATGCCGCCTCCTATCGTGGCGTCATGACGCGAGACGAGATCACCGCCCGGATCGTCGCCCAGCGGCTCACCCTGGGCCTGTCCTGGCAACAGATAGCCGAGGAGCTCGACCGGCCGGTGCTGTGGGTGGTCTCCGCCCTGCTCGGCCAGCACCCCGTGCCGGTCGCCCTGGCCGAGAAGGTCTGCACGTTGCTCGAGCTTCCGGCCGAGGCGGTGCCCGTCCTGGCTGCGGTACCGCACCGCGGAGCACAGGTCACCGTGCCGCCGACCGACCCGACGATCTACCGCTTCTACGAGGCGCTGTCGGTGTACGGACCGGCGCTCAAGGAACTGATCCACGAGCAGTTCGGCGACGGCATCATGAGCGCCATCAACTTCGGGATGACCATCGAGAAGAAGTCACACCCCGCCGGTGATCGCGTCGTCGTCACCTTCGACGGCAAGTTCCTGCCCTACGACTGGACGTTCGCGACCGACTGAGGCCGTATCCCGTCCCGAATGGTGTCCGGGATGAGGTGCGAGATCAACCGTTCGATGCGCAGCACCCCCAGGAAGCGCCCCGCGTCGTCGGTGCAGGCCAGCGGCGTGAAGCGCACGATGCGCGGCCGGGCCATCGCCCGACCGACGGCGTCGGCGACCGGGGTGTCGATGTTGACTGCCAGGGCCGGGCTCGTCACCCAGTCATCGCCGCCGCCCGTCTCCAGCAACGACGTCGGGCGGCGATGCTCGTCGAGGACGACCAGCACGTCGAAACCGGTCGTCGCGGGCAGCACCGCCCGAGCGGCCTGAAGGTTCGAGGTCGTATGGGCCTGCTGCACCAGCGCCCGCAGCACGCCGTCAGTGGGAGCCATGGTGAGCGGCAGCGCCGTCCGAGCGGTGAGCTCGATGTCGGGCCAGAAGTTCTGCGGTTCACCGACGAACGAACCCTGGGCCAGGGCGACGTCGAGCCCGGCGAGTGCGCGCAGTTCGGCGCCGGTCGTCACGCCTTCGGCGAGGATCCACGCGTCGAGCTGCGAGGCGAGCCGGCCGGTGACCTCGATCGCCGTGCGCTTGGCCTCGGAGCGGTCGGCATCGCGGATCCAGGCCCGGCCTAGTCGGATGATCGCCGGCTTCAGACGCACGATGCTCGTCAGCTCGGGCTGTGCGGCCCCCTGCCCGCCGACGGCGATCAGCGCGCCCGCGGCGCGATAGCCCTCCAGAGCGCCGGCGACGCAGTCCAGCGGGCCGGTCGAGAACTCGACGACGTCCAGCACCACCCCGCGCAGATCGCCGCGCTCGCTCAGGACGCCGCGCACCCGGTCGTCGGCGAGCAGCACGAGCGGTATCGGGACGGTGATGAACGTGTTGGTGGGGAGGGTGGGGATCGCTTCGAGCGCGGCACGGGCGGTCGCAGCCGTGCCCGCGCTGCCGCGGGGGACGTCACCCTGAGTGATCGCCTGGTAGCCCGCGGCCACCCCTCGAGCGACGTCGAGGATCGGCCGGTAGTGGACCCGCACGCCCGACCCGAGGCCCTCGACGGCAGGGTCGGCCGGGCATGCCGGCACAAGGGTCGTCTCGGTCATTGCGCGCAGGCCGTCGGGTCAGCCGACGGAGGCGATGTTCGCCCGGACAGCGGCAACCAGGTCGGCGGAGACCTCGGCCAGGCCGTGATCCGACGTCGCGTGCGACGCGACCTGGGCCAGGATCTCGTCCTCGGTGGAACACACCCAGCTCGCTGTACATCCGGGCACCACATCTCCGCATGCGAAGCGTTTCACGTTCTCTCCCTCGATCCGTCGCCGACGCCGCCTGATGTTAGATGTACGTTAAGCGTTTCAGCAAGCCTGTTATTCAGGGTGATAGTCGACAAATCAGCTCTTTTGGTCGTGACGGGAAAAGCCGCAGAAGGGGCTCCCGCGATACGTAGACATCTCCTAGGTTGGGTGGACCCCGTGGCAATCGGTCGACGGCCTGACCGGCCCGAGACAGCCGACGGGGGGACACCCCTACGGAGGAGTTGCATGCATCCACGCACCATCGCGGCAGCCACAGTTGCCGCCGGCACGCTCGTCGGTTCGATGATCGCGGCAATCCCGCCGGCATCGGCGGCGGCGCCCACAGCGCTCGCGAACACGAAACCGGCCTGGGTGTCCAGTGCCAAACATCTCGGTGCGGCGAAGAGCACGTCGGCGGTCACGGCCCGCGTCTACTTCGCGCCGAAGGGCGGCCTGGACGCACTGAAGTCGAAGGTCGCATCGATCTCGACTCCGGGCAGCGCGCAGTACCAGCACTACCTCACCCAGGCGCAGTACCAGCAGCAGTACGGAATCACGTCGGCCGCGGTCGCGAGCGCCGCCAAGTACCTGCGATCAGCGGGATTGACGGTCAGCAAGGCCAGCTCCGGCAACCACTACGTCACCGTCACCGGAACGGTGAAGGCAGCCGAGAAGGCGTTCGGCACCCAGATCGAGCGGTACCGGCACTCCGGCCAGACCGTGCAGGCACCGTCGACGACGCTGAAGGTTCCGGCGGCGTTGGGTGCCACCGTCCTCACCGTCTCGGGCCTGGACACCACCACCCACCGCACGACGCCGGCCACCGCCCAGACGACCCAGCCCGCTACGACGAAGCCTGCTGCGACGAAGGCCGTCGACCAGCCGGCCGGGTTCCGCAACTCCCGGCCCTGCTCGCGCTACTACGGCCAGGTCTCGGCGACCTACCAGGCCGACTTCAAGACCAAGCTGCCGAAGTACCAGGGCAAGACGCTGCCCTACGTGCTGTGCGGCTACACCGGCCCACAGTTCCGCGCGGCCTACGAGGGCACCACCACGCTCGACGGCACCGGCGCATCGGTGGCCATCGTCGACGCCTACAACTCGCCGTCGATCAAGTACGACACGACGCACTACGCCAGCGAGCACGGTGACGCGTCCTACGCGGCAAACCAGTACGTCTCGACGACACCCAAGACCTTCACCAACCAGACCGAGTGCGAGTCGACCGGCTGGTACGGGGAGCAGACGCTCGACGTCGAGGCAGTGCACGCCATGGCCGGCGGCGCACGGATCCACTACTACGGTGCCGCCAGCTGCCTGGATGCCGACTTCAACTCAGCGATCCAGAAGGTCGTCGACGACGACGACGTCGAGATCGTCTCGAACTCCTACGGCGAGCCCGAGGAAGACCTCGACACCGGTCTGATCGCGGCCAATGAGGCGGTCTACCTGCAGGGTGGGGCCGAGGGGATCAGCTTCCTGTTCTCCTCCGGCGACAACGGCGATGAGCTGGCCAGCACCGGCGTCAAGCAGGCCGACGCAGACGGTTCGGACCCCTACGTCACCGCAGTCGGCGGCACCGCCACCGGCATCGGCTCCGACGGCAAGATGATCTTCCAGACCGGTTGGGGAACCGGCCTGTCCGCCCTCAGCACCGACGGCAAGAGCTGGGGACCGACCGCGTTCTCGGCCGGTGCCGGCGGCGGTGTCTCGTCGTTGTTCAACCAGCCGAGCTACCAGGCGAAGGTCTCCAAGAGCGCCTACCGGACCGTTCCGGACGTCGCCATGGACGCCGACAACGCCACCGGGATGCTCATCGGCGAGACCCAGAAGTTCAGCGACGGCACGTACTACGACGAGTTCCGCCTCGGCGGCACGAGCCTGGCCTCACCGCTGTTCGCCGGCATGACGGCACTCGCCGTGCAGAAGGCCGGCCACGGCGGCGGCTTCCTCAACCCGACGATCTACGCCAAGACCTCGGCCTTCGCCGACGTGCTCCCGGCGGCCCAGGCCGGCGTGCCCGACAAGGGTGTCGTGCGGGTCAACTTCGTCAACAGCGAGAACGCCTCGAAGGGGCTCACCTACTCGGTGCGCACCTTCGACCAGGACAGCAGCCTGGCCACCACGAAGGGCTACGACCTCGACACCGGTGTCGGCGTGCCGAAGCCGGCGTGGTTCAACGCGCTGGGCAGCGGCAGCTAGCGCCACCGCGCACCGTGGGTGCCCCTTTCAGCCGGTTCCGACCGGCTGGAGGGGGCATTCCCGTGTTGCGGCCTCGGTAGCGTGGTCGGCGTGAACCTGCTGGCGGTGTGGCTCGGCAAGCTGACGCTGATCGCGTTGCGCCTGCTCGGTCGCCGGGGCAACGCGCTGCCCGGCCTGGTCGTCGAGAAGGTGTTCCCGCGCTACCTCGCCACCGCGCTGGCCCGGCTGCCGCTGGGCGTCGTGGTGGTCACCGGCACCAACGGCAAGACCACGACCACGAAGATGGTTGCGGCCGTCCTGGGCGAGAAGTACCGGGTGCTCACCAACGACACCGGCTCCAACTTCGTCCGCGGCACGATCACGGCGACCGTCGAGCACGCCGGCTGGACCGGCGGCCTGCCGTTCGACGTCGCCGTCTTCGAGCTCGACGAGGCCTGGGCCGTCCGCTTCGTCGAGCGGGTGACACCGCAGCACTGCCTGCTGCTCAACGTCATGCGCGACCAGCTCGACCGCTTCGGCGAGATCGACGCCACGGCTCGACTGCTGGGCAAGGTCGCCACGGCCACCACCGAGCACGTCGTGCTGAACCGCGACGACGAGCGGGTCGCCGCGCTGGCCTCGTCGACCCGCGCGCAGGTCAGCTACTACGGCGTCTCGCCCGAGCTGCGCGAGCTGTTCCCCAACGACGAGGAGCTCTACGGCGGGCCGGTCACGGTGTCCTCGGTGCCGGCGGACGTCGAGCTGCAGACCCTGCCTGCCCCGTCGCACCCGGCCGCGACCGTGCGCATCGGCGGCGTCGATCGCGACGTGCTGCTGCGGGCCGAGGGACCGCACAACGCGCAGAACGCCTGCGGCGCGGCGGCTCTGGGGCTGGCCCTCGGCCTGGACGTCGACACCGTGCTCACGGGCCTGGCGAAGGTGTCACCGGCGTTCGGACGCGGGCAGTCCTTCGACGTCGACGGCCGCCGGGTGGTGCTGCAGCTGGTCAAGAACCCGGCCGGGTTCCGGCAGACGCTGCGCACCCTCGACACCCGTACGCCGGACGCGGTCGTGGTGGCGATCAACGACGACTACGCCGACGGCCGCGACGTCTCGTGGCTCTGGGACGTCGACTTCACCGTGCTGGCCCCGCTGCCCACCCGCCGCTCGACGGCAGGCACCCGGGCCGCGGACATGGCTGTTCGGCTGCGCTACGACGACGTCGCGGTGGACGAGATCGAACCCGATCTGGAGAAGGCGGTGCGCTCGGCGGTGGCGGCGGTCGATGCCGGCGATGTCGTGATGATCTTCAGCACCTACACCGCCATGTGGGCGCTGCACTCGGTGCTCCAGCGCATCGGGACGGCCGCGTCATGAGGTCTCTGCAGCTGGTTCACCTATACCCGCGCGAGATGAACATCTACGGCGACACCGGCAACGTGCTGGTGCTGCGCCGCCGGCTGCATTGGCGCGGGCTGCCCGTCACGATCACCCCGGTCAGCATCGGTGACCCGTTGCCGCACGACGCGGACATCGTGCTCGGAGGCGGCGGCCAGGACGCCGCGCAGGGCGACATCGGGGCCGACTTCGCCGGGCGCGGACCGCAATTGCGGGCCATGGCCGGCGACGGCGTGGTCATGCTCGCCATCTGCGGGACGTACCAGATGCTCGGGCACGAATTCGTCACCCACGAGGGCCGCCGCATCGCCGGCGTCGGTGTGCTCGACGTCGTCACGCACGGCCGGTCAGTTCGGCTCATCGGCAACAACTGGGTCGACACCCCGCAGGCAGGCCGGCTGGTGGGGTACGAGAACCACAGCGGGCTCACCACCCTGGGCCCCGGGGTCAGCGCGCTCGGCACCACCCAGCACGGCCGCGGCAACAACGGCTCGGACGCCACCGAGGGTGCGGTGCGCAACAACGTCATCGGCACCTACCTGCACGGGCCGGTGCTGGCCAAGAGCCCGCGCTTCGCCGACGACCTGCTGATGCGCGCCTACCGCCGGCTCGGCCGGACGGACGAGCTCGAGCCGATCGACGACTCGCTGCCCGAGCTCGCGGCCCGGGTCGCGGTCGGGCGTCCGCGATGAGGTCCGCCCTGCTCGCCGCCGCGGTGGCCCTGCTGCTCACGGCCTGCTCCTCCGGCGGCGGCCGCGCCGACCCGGCGTCGACACACACGATCGTGCGCACCGAGACGGCACCGGCACCGAGCACCTCGTTCACCCCGGCGCCGGCGAGCAGCGTCGCGGCGCTGGGCGGTCGGACGGTGGCGCCCAAGGGTGAGCGGTTCGAGCGCTGCCCCTACATCCGGGCCGGCCTGGACAGCGAGCCGACGACCGGGCCGAACGTCGCGGCCATCGAGGGCGACCGGGTCGGACGGGTCGCCGTGCTCACGCAGTACCAGCCGGCCGGCTGCCGCTTCTACTTCTCCTATTCCTACGGCAACACGCGACACGAGGCGGTCGCCGACATCCAACCCCGCACCTTCGCCACGGCGCTCGACGCGCACAACGCGCTGGTGCTGACCGCGCGCGCCGGCACCGACCCGATCAGCCAGCCGAACTTCGCGCCCGGCGTCGACGGCATCGCGTACCGGACGAAGTTCTTCGGCCCGGACGGTGCCCGTGACTGGGCTTTCGCGTTCGCGAAGGGCAAGGTCCTCGTCGTCGTCCACACCCAGCAGACCAACGTCTCGCGCAATGCCGTCTACCTGGGCGAGGCCATCGTCGGGAAGTTCTGACCTACCCGTCTGGCAGGATCACAGCATGAGCAACGCAACCCAGATCGCCACGCTGCACACGACATCCGGTGACATCCGGATCGAGCTGTTCGGCAACCACGCGCCCAAGACCGTCAAGAACTTCGTCGACCTCGCCACCGGGGCCAAGGAGTGGACGCACCCGGGCACCAAGACCAAGACCAACGACCCGTTGTACGACGGCACGGTGTTCCACCGCGTCATCGCCGGCTTCATGATCCAGGGCGGCGACCCGCTGGGCGAGGGCTTCGGCGACCCGGGTTACAAGTTCGCCGACGAGTTCCACCCCGACCTGCAGTTCGACCGGCCCTACCTGCTGGCGATGGCGAACTCGGGCCCGAACACCAACGGCTCGCAGTTCTTCGTCACCGTCGGCCGCACGCCGCACCTCAACCGCAAGCACTCGATCTTCGGTGAGGTCGCCGACGCCGACAGCCGGGCCGTCGTCGACGCCATCGCCACCACCAAGGTCGGCCGCGGCGACAAGCCGGTCGAGCCCATCAGCATCACCTCGATCACCGTCGAGCCCGTCTGAGTCCCATGAGCAGTCCGGGCAGCTCGGCCGAGCAGATCGTCCAGCGCTGTTACCGCCACCCCGACCGGGAGGCGATGATCCGCTGCACGCGCTGCGACCGACCGATCTGCCCGGACTGCATGCGCCCGGCGTCGGTCGGCTTCCACTGCCCCGACGACGTCCGCGCTGCCGCTCGGTCGGTGCCCACGCCGCGTACCACCGTGGGCGCGCGGCTGCGCGACAGCCCGCCCCTCGTCACGATCACGTTGGTGACGGCGAACGTCGTGACCTACGTCGTCAGCGGGACGCAGGCCCATGCCACGCTGAGTGACCCGACGAGTTCGCGACTGTTCCTGGACTGGCAGCTGTTCCCGCTCGGCATCCATGATCAGCACCAGTACTACCAACTGCTCACCTCGGCGTTCCTGCAGCTGAGCCCGTTGCACATCGCGTCGAACATGCTCTCGCTCGCGATCGTCGGCCCGATCCTCGAGCGTGCGCTCGGGCGCTGGCGCTTCCTGAGCGTCTACCTGCTCAGCGCGCTCGGCGGCAGCGCCGCGATCTACGCGTTCGGGCCGGCCCTGAGCTACACCGCGGGGGCGTCCGGCGCGATCTTCGGGTTGTTCGGCGCCTGCCTGATCCTCATGCGCAGGCTCGGCCTCAACACCCAGTGGCTCGTCGGCACCGTGGTGCTGAACTTCGTGATCACCTTCTCGGTTCCGCACATCTCCAAGTTCGGGCACATCGGCGGTTTCGTCACCGGCCTGCTGGCCACCGCCGCGATCGCCGGTTTGCCCAACCTGCGTCAGCGGATCCAGCCGCGGGTGCAGGTGGCCGGGCTGGTCGGGGTGTTCGTCTTGATCGCGGTGATCGTCGGGGTGCGTACCGCTACCTGGTAGGGCGCTCAGACCGGTCGGAAGGCGTTGATCAGATCGGCGGCTTGTTCGGGGTCGGCGCCGATGGCCCGCCTGCTCAGCACCACCAGCACCGCGTCGGCGTCGATCTCCAACGCCGTGCTGCGCAGCCCCAGGTGCACCCGGCTGTCGGCCCGGACATGCTCGATGTCGGCCCAGGGCAGCCGGGCCCGGGTCGTGGGGGTGCGGATCTGCAGGCCGTCGGCGTCGGCCACCAGTCGGGGCGAGAACACCACGTCTCCGAGTGCGTAGGCCGCGAGCACCACGGCAGCGAGCAACGCGATCAACCGACCGGCGCCGTTGCCCGCCAGCAACGCAGCAGCCAGGGCGATCACAACACCGACCGCGGCGAGGGCGGTGAACCGCCGATCGGGCGCGAAGCGGGCCCGCGGGAGCGTGACCTCGGCTGAATTGTCCACAGTCTTTTCCCCAGCTGGGGACAGAACTACAGGCGTGTAATCACAGGCGTGGACAACCTTGTGGATGCCGACATCAGCGCCAGCGCACGGCCATGATCAGGCCGAGCAGCATGATCCCGAAGCCGACGGCGAAGTTCCAGTAGTCCAGGCCGGCCATGACCGGGATGTGCGGGTCGGTGCCACTCGAGGTCAGGTAGTAGGTGACCAGGTAGGCCAGCCCGATGACCAGGACGACCGCCATGACGACCGGGTACCAGGTCGGGCTCGGCGAGAGCTGGCGGGCGGGGGCCGCGCTCGCGGAGGACCGGACCGGCGCGTCGTCCTTCTTGCGGACCTTGGACTTGGGCACGTGCGCTCACTCCCGAATTGCTGGTGACGTCGACAACTGGCTACATCGTTGCCGCTAGCGTAGTCGCCATGGCGCAGCCGGGAACGGGCACGCGCACCTGGCGCCTACTCGTGCCCGTCGTCTGTCTTGTCGCCGGGGTCGGGTTCGCCGCGAGTGCGCGTGATTCGCACGGCACCGAACTGCGTGCGCCCGGCATCGCCAGCCTCGGCGACACCGTCCGCTCGGCCGAGCGCACGGTACGGGGACTGGACGCCCAGGTCGCCGCACTGCAGGCGCAGGTGCAGTCGGCGGCCGATCTCGCCGGGACGACGGACACCCGCGTCTCGGCTGCGCAACGTCGGGTCGCGCCGCTCGAGACGGCCGGCGGGCTCACCGCCGTGCACGGCTCCGGCATGCTCGTCGTGCTCGACGACGCCGACAGCTCGGGCAGCGACGCAGCCAGCAACTCCACCGTCGATTCCAACCAGCTCGTCGTTCACCAGTCCGACCTGCAGTCGGTCGTGAACGCGCTCTGGGCCGGCGGAGCTGAGGCCGTGTCCATCGCGGGCCAGCGGGTGATCCCCACCTCGGCCGTGCGGTGTGTGGGCAACACCCTGCTGCTGAACGGGGACGTGTACTCGCCCCCGTTCCGTGTTGCGGCGATCGGGCCATCGGCAACAATGCAGAGGCAGCTGGACGCCTCGCCCGGGGTGCAGACGTTCCGGGAGGCGGCGAGCTACTACGGCTTGGGCTACACCGTCGAGTCCAAGAACAGGGTGGACGTTCCCGCCTATACGGGCCCGTTGACCCTCAGCTACGCGCACGCCGGATCTTGATCCTGTCAGGCCACGGAGGACCCGCATGACCGATACGGCCGTCGCCGAGCCGAGCCCAACCCCCGCGCACCGGGGTGCCGGCGACACGGTCGGCGACCGCGTCCGCTTCGTCCTGCGGGGGATCGGCCAGACCCTGATCACCGCGGGGCTCGTGGTGCTGCTGTTCGTCGTCTACGAGGTGTGGATCACCAACCTGTTCGCCGACCGCGAGCAGTCGCACGTGGCGCAGGCGTTCAAGGATCAGATCGTCGGGGGCAACGACCCGCTGGCCCTGCCGGGCAGCAAGGACCCCACCATCCCGCTCGGCACCGGCATCGCCAACCTCTACATCCCGCGGTTGGGCAAGGACTTCCACTTCACGATCGTCCAGGGCAGCACCGTGCCGACCGATTCCCAGCTCGAGAAGGGCCCGGCGCACTACCGCAACACGGCACTGCCCGGTGAGACCGGCAACTTCGCCATGGCCGGGCACCGCGTCGGCAAGGGCGAGCCGTTCCTCAACCTCGACAAGCTGCGTCCCGGCGACGCCGTCGTCGTCGAGACCGCCTCGGCCTGGTACGTCTATCGGGTCAAGGGTCAGCAGAACGGGCTGACGAAGAGGGATTCCGACGGCATCCCCGGCCGTGAGATCGTCGTGCCCAGTGACGGCGACGTCCTGCTGCCGGTGCCCGATCACTCCGGCGCCAAGCCCACCGAGGCGCTGCTGACGATGACCACCTGCCACCCGAAGTTCACGGCCACGAAGCGCATGATCGTCTACTCCGCGCTCGACAACTCGGCCACCGTGAAGATCACCGCGAAGTCCGGCGCCGCCGTGCTGGCCATGCCCGACTCGATCAAGGCCCTGTACGCGCAGGTGACCAGCTGATGTACGTCTGGATCTGGCGCCACCTGCCCGGCCCGCTCGCCCTCAAGCTGGTGCAGACGCTGCTGCTGTTGCTGGCCGTCACCGCGTTGCTGCTGTTCGTCGTCTTCCCGTGGGTCGAGCCGCACCTGCCGATCAACCAGGTGACGGTGCCGAACAAGTGACGCCCCCTGGGAAGACGACACGGATCCTCGTCGTCGACAACTACGACAGCTTCGTCTACAACCTCGTGCAGTACCTCGCGCAGCTCGGCGCCGAGGTCGTCGTCCGACGCAACGACCAGGTGTCGGTCGACGAGCTCGACGACCTCGGTGTCGACGGCGTGCTCATCTCGCCCGGGCCCGGTGAGCCGGCCGACGCCGGTTGCTCGCTGGCCATGGTCGAGGCTGCCGCCGAACGGGCGCTGCCACTGTTCGGGGTGTGCCTCGGTCACCAGGCCATCGGCCAGGTGTTCGGCGCGCCGGTCGTCCGCGCACCGGAGCTGCTGCACGGCAAGACGAGCGCCGTGCTGCACGACGGCACCGGAGTGCTGGCCGGGTTGCCCTCGCCCTTCACGGCCACCCGCTACCACTCGCTGGCTGTCGCCGAGGACGGCCTCGCGCCCGAGATGCTCGTCACCGGGCGCACCCCCTCGGGCATCGTGATGGCGGTGCGGCACGCCACG
>CAZZVT010000016.1:10797-16068 GCA_964657545.1 uncultured Jatrophihabitantaceae bacterium | reverse complement strand
GTCGACGACGTCGGCCACCGAGCGGAACGCGTCGGATTCGCCGTAGCTGCCGCAGGCCTCGCGCCACCCGGCCGGTCGGACGCCGAACTGCTTGCCCAGCAGCGCCGCGAAGATCTTCGCCTTCTGCTCGCCGAATCCGGGTAGGCGGCCGATGCGAGCGACGAGGTCGGCGCCGTCGGCGGCCTGCGTCCAGACGTGGTCGGCCTGTCCGTCGAACTGCTCGACCAGCACGCCCGCGAGTGACTGGACCCGCTTGGCCATCGACGCGGGGAAACGGTGCAGCGCGGGCGGGGTTCGGAACAGCTGCTCGAAGGCCGCGGGGTCGTACCCGGCGATGGTTGTGGCGTCGAGGGCGCGGCCGCCGCCCAGGCGCTCGAGCAACACCGACGGGGAGGTGAACGCCTTCTCCATGGGGATCTGTTGGTCCAGCAGCATGCCGATGAGCAGCGCCAGCGGATCGTGTTCGAGCAGCAAGTTACCGGTGTCGGTGGTGGCCAGGTGCATGACGGAATCTCACCACATCGCGGCGACACGCCGTGTACCCCGATCTGGGCTTTACCTAACACTAACTAAACATATACGCTCGCCTCTCGTCGACCCGGGAGGTGCGCGATGCAGGTATCAGGTCTGGGCGATGCGCCCGTTCCGAACTTCGAGCGGTACGCCCGGCTGACGGCCGAGACGCTCGGTGTCCCGATGGCGCTGGTGACCATCGTCGAGGACGACCGTCAGGTCTTTCCCGGCGCCTTCGGGTTGCCGGCCGACGTCGAGGCAGAGCGCTCGACACCGCTGTCGCACTCGTTCTGCCGCTACGTCGTGAAGGACGCGCTGCCGCTGGTCATCGACGACGCCCGCCGCGACGAGCGGTTGTCCGACAACCCGGCGATCGATGAACTCGGCGTGGTCGCCTACGCGGGCTTTCCGCTCACCGGCAGCGACGGGCACACCGTAGGCGCGCTGTGTGCCGTCGACCATCGGCCCCGGGTCTGGACCGATGACGAGCTGGCCCGTCTCGACGACCTCGCCCACCTGTGCTCACGCGAGATCGTGCTGCACGAGATGACCCAGCACGCGGCCGACCTCGAGCACCGGACCCAGGAGGTGTCCGGCCGGACCCAGCTGCTGCTCGAGCTCAGCGAGTTGCTCTCGGACACGCTGACCCTGGCCGACGTCGGGTCCGCGGTGGCCCGCGCTGCGACACTGGGGCTCGGCTGTCGGCGCGCGGGCGTCTGGTTCCGCCCCGACCGCAACAAGCCTGCCCTGCACGGGGTCCTCGACCCGCCCGGGCGGGAGTGGGCAGGCAGGCACGCGCAGGTCTCGCTGCGGCAGGACTGCGTCGTCAGCCGCGTCTACCGCAGCGGCCACGCGATCTATTGCCCCGACCGCGAGTCCGTGCGCGCCGCACAGGGCGTGTTCGACGACGTCGATGCCGCCGCCGCAGTGCCGCTGCTGGTGTCCGGCGACCCGATCGGCGTGCTGGTGCTGACCTGGGACAGCCCGAATCGCTTCGCCACCGCCGACCGCGCGATCCTGTCCGCCCTTGCCGTGTACACGGCTCAGGCGGTGCACCGGGCCAGCCTGCTCGACGAGCGCATGGGCGCAGCCAGCACCATGCAGCGCGCGCTGCTGACCCCGTTGCCCACGGCGCCCGGGCTGGACCTCGGCGCCCGCTACCGCACCGCCGCGGCCAACGACCAGGTCGGCGGTGACTGGTACGACGCCACCGTGCTCGGCGACGGCAGCGTCACCCTGATGATCGGCGACGTCGTCGGCCACGACATCCGGGCCGCCGCGGCGATGGGCCAGCTGCGCAGCATGCTGCGCGCGCTGGGCTGGGCCCTCGACGACCCGCCGTCGGTGAACGTCGGCCGCCTCGACCGGGCCGCGAAGGACCTCTCGGTCTCCTCGCTGGCCTCGCTCGTCTACGCCCGCCTCGACCCGCCCGACGCGACGACCGGGCGTCGACGGTTGCGGTGGACGAACGCCGGGCACCTGCCACCGCTGCTGGTCGACGCTGCCGGTCACTCGCGCCTGCTCGACGACGGGCGGGCGGCCGACATGATTCTCGGCGTGCTGCCGGACGTCGAGCGTCGCGATCAGGACACCGTGCTCGAGCCCGGTGACACCGTGCTGTTCTTCACCGACGGGCTGATCGAGCGCCGCGACGACTCCATCGATGCCGGCGTCCAGCGGCTGCGCGAGGCGCTCGAGCGCCAGCACGCCCGTCCGGTCGAGGAACTGCTCGACGCGCTGCTCGACGAGGTCGTCGGGATCTCGCACGCCGACGACCTGGCCGTGCTGGCCGTCCGGCTCCGCTAGCACCGGCCCCGGCTGGGAAGGCTGGTCGGGTGACGACGTCGCGCCGCTGGCTGTTCGGTGATCAACTCGGCCCCCACTTCCTCGATACGCCGGACCAAGCCGTCCTGATGATCGAATCGCGCAGGGTCTTCACGCGCCGGCGCTTCCACCGGCAGAAGGCGCACCTCGTGCTGTCCGCGATGCGGCACCGGGCTGCCGAGATCGGCGACCGGTGCCACTACGTGCAGGCCGACACCTACGGCGAGGCGCTGGCGCAGGTGCGCGAGCCGCTGAGCGTCTGCCATCCCACGTCGCACGCCGCGCTCGACCTCGTGCAGGCGCGGGACGACGTCGAGGTGCTCGATGCGCGCGGGTACGCGACGTCGCTCGCGGACTTCGCGCGCTGGGCGGACGGGCGCGGTGGCAAGCGGCTGCTCATGGAGGACTTCTACCGCGAGTCGCGCCGCCGTCTGGATGTGCTGATGGACGGCGCCGACCCGGTCGGCGGGCGCTGGAACTTCGACGCCGACAACCGCGAACCACCGCCGAAGGCAGCGACGCTCGGGGTGGACGAGCCCTGGTTCCCCGACGAGGACGAGATCGACAGTCAGGTGCGCCGCGACCTCGATCGATGGGCGGCCGACGGCGACGTGCAGTTCCTCGGCGAGGACGGTCCGCGTCGATTCGCCGTCACCCGGGACGAGGCACTGGCCGCGCTCGACCGTTTCGTCGACGTGCGGCTCGCGAGCTTCGGTGCCCACGAGGACGCGATGCTGACCGGCGACGCCTGGATGTCGCACTCGATGCTGTCGGCACCGCTGAACCTGGGGCTGCTCGACCCCGTCGAGATCGTGCGACGGGCACAGGAGGCCCAGCAGGCCGGCACCGCGCCGCTGGCGTCCGTCGAGGGATTCGTACGTCAGGTGATGGGGTGGCGCGACTACGTCTGGCACCTGTACTGGTACCTGCCGCGGGACTACCGGCGCGGCAACGCGCTCGGTGCGACGAAGGACCTGCCGGCGTGGTTCGCGGAGCTCGACCACGAGCGGGTCGACGCGGCGTGCCTGTCCGACACGCTGGCCAAGCTGGCGCAGCACGGCTGGGTGCACCACATCCCGCGGCTCATGGTGCTCGGCAACTACGCGATGCAGCGCGGCTGGCGGCCGTCGCAGGTCACCGACTGGTTCCACCGGGCGTTCGTCGACGGCTACGACTGGGTCATGGTGGCGAACGTCGTCGGCATGTCGCAGTACGCCGACGGCGGGGTGATGGCCACCAAGCCGTATGCCGGCGGCGGTGCGTACATCGACCGGATGAGCGACTACTGCGGTGGCTGCCGCTACAACCCGAAGGTGCGGGTGGGTGAGAACGCCTGCCCGTTCACCGCGGGTTACTGGGCGTTCCTCGAGCGCAACCGCGACGCGTTGCAGGGCAACTTCCGCATGGGCCAGCCCCTGCGCGGCCTGGACCGGCTCAAGGATCTCGGCGCGCTCGTCGAGCAGGAGCGCACCCGCGGTTCCCGGGCACCATGATCGCGGTGGTGGCGGCTGCCATCGTTTGCGACGGGCAGGTGCTGGCCGCCCGCCGGACGCGACCGGCCGAGCTGGCCGGGCGGTGGGAGTTCCCCGGCGGCAAGGTCGAGCCCGGTGAGGACGGGCCCGCCGCGCTGGTGCGCGAGTGCCGCGAGGAACTCGGCATCGGGGTCCAGGTGGGCGGGGTGCTCGGCGTCGCGAACGACGACCGCGTGGCGCTGACGCTGTACGCGGCGGGGCTGCGCGACGGCCTGCCCGCACCCGGCGACTCCCACGACGAGGTCCGCTGGTCGTCCCCGGCCGAGCTCGGGCTGCTCGACTGGCTGCCCATCGACGCCGCGCTGCTCGAACCGGTGCGCCACCTGCTCACGTTCGGCCACGTGTTGCGGTAACCCGGGCCGAGGAGCACCGTGTAACGGAACGGTCACGACAGGGTGACCTGCGGGGGGACGGCCTCATGAGCACAGCGGACGAGGTCTCGAGCGGGATCGCCATCGAGACGATCACCTTCGACAGCTCGGGGACGCGCTGTGAGGCCTGGTACCTCAGGGCGGTCAACGACGAGCTGACCACCTCACGCGGGCGGCCCTGCGTGATCATGGCCCACGGATTCGGCGCCACCCGCGACGCGGGGTTGCTGCCGTTCGCCGAGCACTTCGCGGCGGCCGGCGCCGATGTGCTGGTCTTCGACTACCGCGGCTTCGGCACGTCCGGCGGCGTCCTGCGCCAGGACGTCGATCACCGGCGGCACCGCGAGGACTACCACGCCGCGATCACGGCCGCTCGCGCCCGCCGCGGTGTCGACCCGTCGCGGATCGCGCTGTGGGGCAGCTCGTACTCCGGCGGGCACGTGATCGCGGTGGCTGCCGCGGACCAGCGGGTTGCGGCCGTGATCAGCCAGGGCGCGGCGATGGACGGCCTGGCGGCGCTGTTCATGGTGCGTGACGAGAGCGGCACCGGGAAGGCGCTCGCGCTGACGAAGGCCGGCTTGCGCGACGGGTTTCGCGCCCTGCGCCGCAAGCCTCCCGAGCTGCTGCCGATCGTCGGGCCGCCCGGCTCGCCCGCGGTGATCACCGCCCCCGGGGCCGACACCGGCTACCGCACGATCATGGGGCCGACGTTCCGCAACGAGATGTGCGCGCGCGGGATCCTGCGCCTCGCACAGAACCGGCCCGTGCGTGCCGCCGGCAACGTGACCTGCCCCGTCCTGGTCGTGATCGCCGAGCAGGACAACATCGCGCCGGTCAAGGCCGTGCGCAAGGCGGCCGGCAGAATGGCGCAGGCCGAGACGCTGTCGCTGCCGGTCGGGCACTTCGACATCTACGTCGGCGAACCGTTCGAGACGTCCGTGCGGGCGCAGGTCGACTTCCTGGTTCGGACGCTCGCCGGCTGACGACCGCCTCGATGTCGGGGCGGTCAGTGATCGCGGCGCTCAGGTGAT
>CAZZVT010000016.1:0-10787 GCA_964657545.1 uncultured Jatrophihabitantaceae bacterium | reverse complement strand
GCCGTCATAAACAAAATCTGATGATCCGACGGAGGCGAGCGGGGCGTCCAGGGCCGACTCGGCTGCCCGGACGGCATCGCCACCGGCCACGAAGCGCACAGCGGCCTCGATCTCGGGTGCGAGGTAGCGGTCCGGACCGGGCCCGGCGACCTGCTCCCGCAGCGCCCGCACCACCGCGCCGGTGGCCGGACCGGGCTCGAGCGGGGCGCGCAGGTCGAGTGCCCGGGCGGCGGTGAGCAGCTCGATGGCCAGGACGCGGGTGAGCGCGTCGACGCCCCGACGCAGCTTGCGCGCGGCCGACCAGCCCATCGAGACGTGGTCCTCCTGCATCGCGCTCGACGGGATCGAGTCGACGCTGGCCGGGACGGCGAGGCGCTTGAGCTCCGACACCAGGGCGGCCTGCGTGTACTGGGCGATCATGTGGCCGGAGTCCACGCCCGGGTCGTCGGCCAGGAACGGCGGCAGGCCGCGCGAGCGGGTGACGTCGAGCATCCGGTCGGTGCGCCGCTCGCTGATGCTGGCCAGATCCGCGGTCGGGATGGCCAGGAAGTCCAGGACGTACGCGACGGGTGCGCCGTGGAAGTTACCGTTGCTCTCGACCCGTCCGTCCTGCGTCACTACCGGGTTGTCGACGGCTGCCCGCAGCTCGTAACCCGCGACCATCCGGGCGTGCGCGAGCGTGTCGCGAGCGGCGCCGGCGACCTGCGGGGCGCAGCGCATGGAGTAGGCGTCCTGGACGTAGACACAGTCCGGGCCGTCGTGGCTGGCGACGATCGGTGAGCCCGCCAGCAGCGCGCGCATGTTCGCCGCGGCCACGGCCTGCCCGGGCTGCGGTCGCAACGCCTGCAGGTCGGCGGCGAACACGGCGGCGGTGCCGAGCATGGCCTCGACGCTCATGGCCGCGGTGAGGTCGGCCGTGCGCAGCAGCAGGTCGAGGTCGGTGCAGGCGAGCAGCAGCTGGCCGAGCATGCCGTCGGTGCCGTTGATGAGGGCCAGTCCCTCCTTCTCGGCCAGCCGAACCGGCGCGAGCCCGGCAGCAGCGAGCGCCTCGGCCGCCGGTCGGACGGCACCGTCTGCGTCGTGGACATCGCCCTCGCCGATCAGGGCCAGCGCCACGTGGGCCAGCGGCGCGAGATCGCCGGAGCAGCCGAGCGAGCCGTACTCCTGCACGATCGGGGTGATGCCGTGGTCGAGCATCGCGGCGAGGGTCGTCGCGGTCGTCAGCCGGACGCCGGTACGCCCGGTGGCCAGCGTCGACAGTCGTAGCAGCATGAGCGCGCGCACGACCTCACGCTCGACCTGCGGACCGCTGCCGGCGGCGTGCGAGCGGATCAGCGACTGCTGCAGCAGCGCGCGCCGCTCCACCGGGATGTGCTTCATGGCCAGCGCCCCGAAGCCGGTCGAGATGCCGTAGTGCGGCTCGACGTCGTCGGCCAGCGCTTCGACGACACCGCGGGTGGCGGCGATCGCCTGCTGCGCATCGACAGTGAGTTCGACGCCGGCGCCGTACCGGGCCACCGCGACCAGATCGGCTTCGCTCACCGGGCCGGTGCCGACCTGAACACGGGTGCTGACGGTCGAGACGCTCATGGCCTCACTGTCCCGCGGACGTGTCTCGACCACCACCCCGGGTACGTTCGGCTCATGCGCGCTGTTGTCATCACCGAACCCGGCGGACCCGACGTCCTGCAGGTGCAGGACGTCCCCGAGCCGACCCCGAAGCCCGACGAGGTCGTGGTGCAGGTCGCGGCGGCCGGGCTGAACCGGGCCGACCTGATGCAGCGCCAGGGTCGCTACGCCCCGCCGCCCGGGGCGTCCGAGTACCTGGGCATGGAGGTGTCGGGCACGATCTCAGCGGTCGGGGACACGGTTGCGGGCTGGAGTGTCGGCGACCGGGTGTGCGCGCTGCTGGCCGGCGGCGGTTACGCCGAGCAGGTCGCCGTCCCGGTCGGGCAGCTGATGGCCGTGCCGGCCGGGATCGAGCTGATCGACGCCGCGGCCCTGCCCGAGGTCACCTGCACCGTGTGGTCGATGGTCTTCGGTCCGCACTCGGGCCGCCTGCAGCCCGGGGAGTCCCTGCTCGTGCACGGCGGGTCCAGTGGCATCGGCACCATGGCGATCCAGCTGGCCGTCGGCCGCGGGTCACGGGTGTTCGTCACCGCCGGCTCACAGCGCAAGCTCGACTTCTGCCGCGGGCTCGGCGCCGACGTAGGGATCAACTACAAGGATGAGGACTTCGTGGAGCGGGTGAAGGCCGAGTCCGGCGGCGCCGGGGTCGACGTCATCCTCGACAACATGGGCGCGGCCTATCTCGGGCGCAACGTCGCAGCGCTGGCGACCGACGGCCGGCTGATCGTGCTCGGCATGCAGGGCGGCGCGCAGGGTGAGCTCGATCTTCGCGCGCTGCTCGGCAAGCGGGCCACGGTGCACGGCGCCGGACTGCGCTCTCGGTCGCCGCAGCAGAAGGCGGCGATCGTGGCCGAGGCGCAGAACGCCATCTGGCCGATGATCGAAGCCGGCTCGGTACGCCCCGTCATCGACACCGTGCTGCCGCTCGAGGATGCCGCCCGCGCGCATCAGCTGATGGACGACAGCGGCCACATCGGCAAGATCCTGCTGACGCCCTAGCCGACCAGTTTTCCCAGGGCGTCGAGCAGCTGGCTCACCTCGCCCGACGAGGTGTGGGGCATCAGCCCGACGAAGCAGGCGCCGCCGATCTCGTCGGCGCCGACCGCGCGCAACAGCTCACCGATACCCGCCCGCCCCGTCCACACCGAGACGTCGTGGCGCTGCAGGAACGTCCCCACCTGCTCGGGGGTCCGGCCGGCCACCGTGAAGGCGGCAACGGGAAGGGCCCGTTCGGGCGCACCGAGCACCGTGACGCCGGGCAGCGCGCGCAGGCCGTCGTCGAGCCGGCTGTAGAGCCGGCCGGTGTACTCGCCGGCCAGCCGCAGCGACTGCACGAGACGGGTTCGCCGATCGCCGCGGGCGAACTCGTCGAGGTCGGCGAGGTGGTCGACGGCGGCGGTGAACCCGTCGAGCAGTTCGACGGGCAGCGGGGGCACCTCGAAACCGCCGGGCAGGACCGCGTCGTCGGACACCGCCTGCAGCTCCTCGAGCAGGCCGGGGCGGGTGACCAGCGCGGCCACCGTCGGGCCGCCGAAAGCGGGCGCGGCGACAGCCACGACGTCGGCCCCCAGTTCGACGAGATCGATGGGCAGGTAGGGCGGCGCGGCGCCGGCGTCGACCACGACCAGGGCGCCGCGCGCGTGCGCGAGATCGGCGATGGCGCGGACGTCGGGCACGACGCCGGTGGCCGGGTTGCCGAGAGCCACGGTGACGACCCGCGTGCGCCGGTTGACCAACGTCTTGTACTGCCAGTCCGGCAGCCCACCGGTCTCGAGGTCGACCTCGGCCCAGCGCACGACGGCGCCGCGCGAGCGGGCCACCCGCAGCCACGGGTGCAGGGCGATGTCGGCGTCCAGCCGGCTGACCACGATCTCGTCGCCGAGCTGCCAGTCCGAGGAGGCGATGGTGGCCAACCGCAGCAGCAGCGACACGCTGCTCGAGCCCAGGACGACGTCCTCGGGGCGGCCGTTGACGAGGTCGGCGGCGGCCCGACGGGCGCGACCGACTCGGGTGGCGGCCTGGTGCGAGCGGGTCGAGTGCGACCCGAGCTGGGCCGGCGCCGAGCGCAGGGTGCCGATGATGGCCCGGACCACCGACTCCGGCTGCAACGTCGCGAAGGATCCGTCGAGCTGGGCGGTGCGGGTCGCCAGGGTCGGATACAGGCCGCGGACACGCGCGACGTCGACCCCCATCACGTCCACGTCTGCCCCACGCTCCCATCCTTGCCGATGCCTGGTGGTTCCCGGTTCGGAGCGCCCGGGCAGACTGAGGTCGTGAGCGAACCTTCCCACGACCCAGTGCCAGCGTCGACCGGCAATCCCGAGGTGCCCGTTCCGGGCGAGTCCGGCGATCGCGACATCGACGAGATTACGGCGCAGGTGGAGCAGCCGGCGAAGGTCATGCGGATCGGGACGATGATCAAGCAGCTGCTCGAGGAGGTTCGCGCCGCTCCGCTGGACGAGGCCGGGCGTCGCCGGTTGCGTGAGATCCACGAGACCTCGATCTCCGAGCTCGAGGACGGCCTGGCCCCGGAACTGCGCGACGAGCTGCGCCGCCTCAGCGTGCCGTTCGGCGGTGAGGTGCCGTCGGAGGCCGAGCTGCGGATCGCGCAGGCCCAACTCGTGGGCTGGCTCGAGGGCCTGTTCCACGGCATCCAGACCGCGCTGTACGCCCAGCAGACCGCCGCCCGCAGCCAGCTCGAGGAGATGCGCCGACGGGCGCTGCCCGCCGGCTCCGGCGACGGCATCGTCGTGGGCCCCGATGGTCAGATGATCGTGCCGCCAGGCGTGCGGATCGGCCCGCCCGACGATTCCCAGACGGGCGCAGGCCGGGGCACCGGCCAGTACCTGTAGCTCCGGTGGCCAACTTCGTGCGCGACGTCGTGCTGGCGCGCGCCCCGGACGAGCTCGCGATCATCACCCTGGACGACGACGGCAGCCGGGTGGAGTGGACGTTCGGGCAGCTCGTCCCGGCTGCGGGCGCACTGGCGGCGTCGCTGGCCGAGCGGGGTGTCGGCCGTGGGACGGTCGTGCTGACGCTGGTCGGCAGCCGCATCGAGTACGTGCTCACCATCCTGGCCGGCTTGTGGCTCGGTGTGCCGGTGCTGCCGTGCAGCGAGCAGCTGCGCGCCAAGGACATCGCTCTGCGCCTCGAACGGGCGCGGCCCGGGCTGGTGCTGTGCGACCCACGAAACCGCGAGGCGCTCGATGCGGCCGGCCCGAGGTGCCCCGTGCTCGCCCCCGACCCGCTGCTGTGGACCGCCGCCGGCACGGCGCCGGACTTCGCCGAGCTCGACGACCTCGATCCGGCGTTCGTGCTGTTCACCTCAGGCACGAGCGGCGAGCCGAAGCTCGTCACCCACGGCCAGCGCTACGTGTTCGGGCAGCGGCTGCAGGCCACCGAGTGGATGGCCGCGCGGCCCGGTGAACTCGTCTGGTCCACCGCGGCGCCCGGCTGGTCGAAGGCGGCGCGCAACTGCTTCATCGCGCCCTGGCTGGGCGGCGCTGCCGCGCTGCTGCAGGACAGCCGCTTCGACCCCGCGCAGCGATTGGCGACCATCAGGGCCGAGAACGTCGACGTGTTGTGCATGGCGCCCACCGAGTTCCGCCTCATCGCCGCCGCCGGTCCCATCGGTGAGCTGCCGTCGGTGCGTCGGGCCGTCACCGCCGGCGAGGCGCTCGGCGTCCCGGCGTTCCAGGCGTGGCGCGAGCAGACCGGGCTGGAGATCTCCGACGGCTACGGCCAGACCGAGACGGGGCAGGTCACCGGCGTGCGTCCCGGTGAGACCGCGCCACCGGGCTCGATGGGCCGTCCACTGCCGGGCGTCGAGGTCGCGATCGTCGACGGCGAACTCACCGTCGACCCGGCAAGTGTGCCGACCTTCTTCCTCGGTTACGACGGCCAGACCGTACCCGACGGTATGTGGCACACGGGCGACCAGGTACGCCAGGACGACGACGGTTGGCTGTTCTTCGAGTCCCGCGCCGACGATGTGATCATCAGCGCCGGTTACCGCATCGGCCCGACCGAGGTCGAGTCCGCGCTGCAGTCGCACCCGGCCGTTCGCGAATGTGCGGTGCTGGCCGTGCCGGACGAGGCCCGCGGGTCGGTGGTCGGCGCGGCGGTGGTCGTCAGGGACGGCGTCGAGTCGAACGATGCGTTGGTCGTCGAACTGCAGGCGCATGTACGCGCCGAGACCGCGCCGTACAAGTACCCGCGCCGCGTGTGGTTCGTCGACGAGCTGCCCAAGACCAACAGCGGCAAGATCCATCGGGCCGCGCTCAGGCTGCCTTCCTGAGCTTCGCGTCCTGGGATCGCGCCACGCCGGTCGCGACACCCGACGGCTGGTCGGGCGTGCTCGAACTCAGGGTGACGCTGACAGCCACAGCACCCTCGACGAAGTAGACGCTGTCCTGCAGTGCGCCATACCCTTTGGTACGCCCGGTGAGTTGGCGGCCGTGACTACCGATGGCGACCGGGCCCGACCGGGACGTGCTGCGCAGGCTGCTGACAGCGGTGGCCAACGCGCTCGCCGAGGCGGCGCGGGCGGCTGCGTCGTTCCGGGTGGCGACCAGCGTCACGGTCAGTTGCCGAAAGCCGCTCGCCGCCGTGAAGTACCGGATCGCCGTGGCGACGCCGGCCTGCTGCTCGCCGGTCGGGGTGCTCGGGGTGTAACCGGCCAGGTCGACGTCACCGGCACCGACGAGCAGCGCGCGGAGTGCGGGCAGCGGATAGACCGGTCCGCTCACGCCCGAGGAGCAGGCGGCGATGAGCAGCAGCGCCGACGCCAGCGCCGAACGCATCAGGACAGGACGCGTTCGATCAGCTCGGCCACTGCGTCGTCGTCGTTGCGTCCGACCGTGGTGCGCGCGGCCGCCTTGGCCGAGGCGTGACCGTTGGCGACGGCGAACGAGTGCTCCGCCCACTGCAGCATCGGGATGTCGTTCGGCATGTCGCCGACGGCCAGGATGTCCTCGCGGCGGATGTCGTGCCGGGCGGCCAGTTCGGCCAGTCCGGTGGCCTTGGTGACGCCGGCCGCGGCGATCTCGAGCAGTCCGTAGGACGACGAGTGGGTGATCGTCGCCCGCTCGCCGAGCATCGCGGTGGCCGCGGCGAGGAAGCGATCGGGCTGAGCGGTCCGGTCCTTCGCCAGCAGTTTGATGCCCGGCTCGACGGTGATCTCGGCCAGAGTGCCCATCGCCGGGGCCGGGATGGGTCGTCCCTGGCGGTCGCGGCGGGGATTGACCTGCCAGTCGTGGACGTAACCCGGCTCGGCGGCGAAGCCGTGGGCGTACTCGACGGCGAACTGGACGTCCGGGAACTGGGCGCGCAGCTCGTCGCCGATCTCGCGCATCAGCTCCGGCGGCAGCGAGTGCACCGACAGCAGCGTCTGGTTGACCATGTCGTAGAGCACGGCGCCGTTGGCGCCCACGGCCATGCCGACGTGACCGGTCTCCTCGATGACGTCGTCGAGCCAGCGAGGCGGGCGGCCGGTGACGAAGGCGACGACCAGGCCCGCCGCCGTCGCGTTGCGCAGGGCGGCGCGGGTGCGGTCGGACACCGTGTCGTCGCTGCGCAGCAGTGTGCCGTCGAGGTCGGTGGCGATCAGGCGGATGCCCGCCGTCGAGAGGTCGGTCGTGTCGGTCACGGCGCGGTCAGCACCTCGCGGCCACCGAGCCAGGGACGCAGCGCGGCCGGCACGTACACCGAACCGTCGGGCTGCTGGTGGTGATCGAGCAGGCAGGCGATGGTCCGCGCCGCCGCGCACAGCGTGCCGTTCAGCGTGGCGACCGGCGTCGTCCCCTTCTCCTCGCGGGTGCGGATGTTCAGCCGACGGGCCTGGAACGTGGTGCAGTTCGACGTCGACGTCAGCTCGCGGTAGGCCTGCTGCGACGGGAACCACGCCTCGATGTCGAACTTGCGCGCTGCGCTGCTGCCGAGGTCGCCGGCCGCGACGTCGATGACGCGGTAGCTGAGCTCGAGGGAGTCCATGAACTCGCGCTCCCAGGCGAGCAGGCGCTGGTGTTCGTCCTGCGCGTCGTCGAGCTGGACGTAGGAGAACATCTCGACCTTGTCGAACCAGTGCACGCGGATGATGCCCCTGGTGTCCTTGCCGTACGACCCGGCCTCGCGGCGGAAGCAGCTCGAGAAACCGGCGTAGCGCAGCGGCAGCTGGGCTGCGTCGAGGATCTCGCCGGAGTGGTACCCGGCGATCGCGACCTCCGAGGTGCCGACCAGGTAGAGGTCGTCGTCCTTGTCGAGGTGGTAGATCTCGCTGGCGTGCGCACCCAGGTAGCCGGTGCCCTCCATGATCTCGGGCTTGACGAGCGCCGGCGCGATGATCGGGATGAACCCGGCCGCGGTGGCCTGCTGCATCGCCAGGTTCACCAGCGCGAATTCGAGTTGGGCGCCGATACCGGTGAGGAAGTAGAACCGGGTGCCGCTGACCTTGGCACCGCGTTCGGTGTCGATGGCCTTCAGCGCTGCGCCGATCTCGACGTGGTCGCGCGGGTTCTCGACGTGCGGCGGAGTCCCGACGATCTCGAGGGTGACGAAGTCCTGCTCGCCGCCGGGCGGCACACCGTCCTGCACGAGGTTGGCGATCGAGAGCTGGGCGGAACGCAGGTCGGCGTCCGCCGCACCCTGCTCGACCTCGGCCGCCTTGACCTGCTGTGCCAGCTCTTTTGCTCTGCTCAGTAGGACTGAGCGCTCGTCGGGGCCGGCCTTGCCGACCTGCTTGCTCAGCGTCTTCTGCTCGCCTCGCAGGGTGTCGGCGCGGGTGACCGCGGCCCGTCGCGCGTCGTCGGCGGCGAGCAGGACGTCGACGACGGTCTCGTCGGCACCGCGCAGGCGCTGCGACGCGCGGACCCGGTCGGGGTCGTCGCGCACCACTTTGAGGTCGATCACCCGACCAGGTTACTGACGGGGCTGAAACTGCTTGTCCACAGCCCGACTCGCGCCGCGCGCAGTCGATCTAGGGTCGGTGCCGAGTGGAGGAGGTCATCGCATGTCCGGTTACGAGGTTGATCCGAGCGAGCTGTTCGCAGCCCGCGGGCGGGTGATCGAGGCGGCCGACGAGGGTCGCGCCGAGCTGGCCCGTCTCGAGGGGCAGGCCGCCGACGTGTTCGCCGCCGGCTGGCGGGGCGGCGCGGCCACCGCCTTCCAGGCCGGATTCGCCGAGTGGCACGACGGAGTCAGCTCGATGCTGGCGGCACTCGACACCCTGGCCCAGGCGCTCGGCGACGCCGGGCTCGGCTACGAGCGGGCCGAGGGCGCGAACGCAGCGGGTCTGCGGCGGATGGCGTCGTGAGCGCCGGCTTCAGTGTCGATCTCGAGCAGCTCGAGGAACTGGTGAGTCAGATGGCGCGCTTCGGCCATGCCCTGGAATCGGTGCAGACCGACGTGCAGTCACGCATGAACCGCGTCCACGCCGTCTGGCGCGGTGTCGCGGCAGACGAGCACGCAGCCGCCTACGCGCGATGGCACGACGGCAGCACTGACCTGCACCAGGCGCTGCAGACCATGCGCACGATCGCAGCCACCGCGCACGAGAACTACTCGTCCGCCATCCGGGTCAACACGGCCCTCTGGGCCCACTGACTCCGGGCCTACTGATGCGAGCGGGGGTCAGGCGTCGCCGGTCCGACGAATCGTGGCCAGCCAGGCCCGGGCGTCGAGGAACTCGGTGTCGGTGCGCCCGACCGGGATCGGCCCCTGCACGCCGTCGCGGCGCGGGTACGAGCCCAGATAGCGGACGTCGGCGCAGACCCGGTGCAGCGCGGCGAGTGCGTCACCGACCCGCTGGTCGGAGAGATGGCCCTCGCAGTCGATCGAGAAGCAGTAGTCACCCATGCGGCCCTTCGTCGGGCGCGACTCGATGCGGGTCAGGTTGACCCCGCGGGAGGCGAACTCGCCGACCAGTTCGAGCAGCGCTCCGGAGTGGTCCTCGCGCAGGTAGGCGACGAGCGAGGTCCGGTCGTTGCCGGTCGGTGCGGGCGGCGGCGCGGGTCGGGTGAGCAGGACGAACCGGGTGACGGCGCCGACGTTGTCGGAGATGTCGTGGGCCACGACGTCGAGCCCGTACAGCTCGCCGGCGACGGCCGCCCCGATCGCGGCGTCGAACTCACCACCGGCCACCGCCTGCACCGCGCCGGCCGTCGACCCGACCAGCGTCACCTGCGCGGTGGGCAGGTTCGCGATCAGCCACCGCCGGACCTGCGCCTCGGCGTGCGGGTGGGTGGCCACGCTCGTGATGTCGGCCGGCGCGGTCCCCGGCCGGGCCATCAGCTCGAAGGTGACACGCAGGTAGGTCTCGTCGGCGATGACGAGCGCCGCGCCGTTCGCGAGTTCGTCCAGGGTGGCCGGCACCGCTCCCTCGACGGAGTTCTCGAGCGGCACGAGTGCAGCGTCGGCGTGCCCGGCTCGCACCGCGTCGATCGCGAGGGTGACGTTGCCCAGCGGCAGCAGCGTGGCACCCACGGCCGCAGGCAGTTGACGGACGGCGGCGTGCGTGAAGGTCCCCTCGGGTCCGAGGAACGCGATCGTCGTCATCCGCGGAGCGTAGCGACGGGGCTCAGGACGCTTTGCGGCCCAGCAGCGGGCGTCGCCGTCCGAGCGCCGACGACACTGCCTGCTGTTCCTCGGGCGTCAACTCGTGCTCGCCCTTGCCGCTCGCCACGCCCTTGGCGTAGACCCGGGTGTCGCTGGTGCTGGCGATCGCACTGATCGTCACGCCGTCGCCCTTGCCGTCGAGCAGTGCCAACGAGAACGACAGTCGCCCGGACATCTCACCGAACGCGTCGTAGCGCACGAGGGCCACGTTGTTCAGCGCGCCCTGCTCGCCGGCGACCGCCTTCGACCCACCGGTATGCAGCCCGTCGGCGACCATCGCCCGCAGGTCGGCGATCTCCTCGGCGATGACCTCGGTGCGTTCGCTGTTGCGCTCGGTCAGCTCGACGAGGGACAACTGGCCGTCCGGGCCGCGGGTGCCGCGCGCGATGATCATCGTCGCGCGCCGCAGCTTGGCGAGCGTCCGCAGCGCGACGTACGCCGCGACGAGGGCGACGTAGGCGAGGACGAGCGCGAAGACCGCGACGTAGGTGGACATCGGATCAAGGCTATGGCCGCACCCGGCGTCGACCCGGTAGGACACGGCCGTC
>CAZZVT010000015.1:20153-33794 GCA_964657545.1 uncultured Jatrophihabitantaceae bacterium | reverse complement strand
TCGAAGCCGATGAACGCGCTCTTCATCGCGTTGATCGTGAACCACTGCAGGTCGCCCCACCCGTAGTCGAACGCCTCGGCCAGCAGCGTCATCTCGCGGGTCATCGACGTCCCGCTCATCAGGCGGTTGTCGGTGTTGACGGTGACCCGGAAGTGCAACTGCCGCAGCAGGCCGATCGGGTGCTCGGCGATCGACTCGGCCGCACCGGTCTGCACGTTCGACGACGGGCACATCTCGAGCGGGATGCGCTTGTCGCGCACGTACTGCGCGAGACGGCCGAGCCGGGCTGCGCCGGAGAGGTCGACGATGTCGTCGATGATCCGCACGCCGTGGCCGAGCCGGTCGGTGCCGCACCACTGCAGCGCCTCCCAGATCGAGGGCAGCCCGAACGCCTCGCCGGCGTGGATCGTGAAGTGGAAGTTCTCGCGGCGCAGGTACTCGAAGGCGTCGAGGTGACGGGTGGGCGGGTAGCCGGCCTCGGCCCCGGCGATGTCGAAGCCGACCACGCCGGCGTCGCGGTAGCGCACCGCCAGCTCGGCGATCTCGCGCGATCGTGCCGCGTGCCGCATGGCGGTCGCGAGTGCGCCCACCCGGATGGTGTGCCCGCGCTCGGCCGCCGCGGCCTCGCCCTCGCGGAAGCCGGTGAGCACTGCCTCGACGACCTGCTCGAGCGTCAGGCCCTGCTCGGTGTGCTGCTCGGGTGCCCAGCGGATCTCGGCGTAGACCACGCCGTCGGCGGCGAGGTCCTCGACCGCCTCACGGGCGACGCGGGTCAGGCCGGCCTGCGTCTGCATCACGGCCACGGTGTGCGCGAACGTCTCGAGGTAGCGCACCAGCGAGCCCGACGACGACGCCTCCCGGAACCAGTCGGCGAGGTCAGCGGCATTGCCGGCCGGCAGGTCCTCGTAGCCGATCTCGTGCGCGATGTCGACGACCGTCGCCGGGCGCAGCCCGCCGTCGAGGTGGTCGTGCAACAGCACCTTCGGCGCGGTGCGGATCGAGTCGGCGGTGAGCGGTACGGGGGCGGACGGAGAGGCCATGACCTCACCGTATCGAGACCCGCCGGCCCTCCCGCTCCCTCCTGGTGGTCTCGCAGCCGTGTCGAGCTCAGTCGAGGCGGGCGAGGACGAGCGGGTTCAGCCCGGCCGCGGCGCCGATGTCCCAGCTGCCCTCGAGGGAGGCGACAGCGCGCTCGAAGCGTGCCGGCTCGTCGGTGCGCAGCTCGAGCAGCGGCTGGCCCTCGGTGACTACGTCACCGGGTTTGGCGTGCATGATCACGCCTGCGCCGGCGGACACCGGGTCCTCCTTGCGGGCTCGGCCGGCTCCGAGTCGCCACGCGGCCACGCCGACCGACAACGCGTCCAGGCGCGTGAGCACCCCGGACGAGGTCGCGGTGATGGTGTGCGTCTCGCGGGCCTGCGGCAGCGGCGCGTCGGGGTCGCCACCCTGTGCTGCGATCATCGCCCGCCAGGTGTCCATGGCCCGACCGTCGGCCAGCGCGTCGGCGGGGTCGACGTCGACCAGCCCGGCGCCGTCGAGCATCTCGCGCGCCAGGGCCAGGGTCAGCTCGACGACGTCGGCCGGGCCACCACCGGCGAGCACCTCGAGGGACTCGGTGACCTCGATCGCGTTGCCGGCGGTGCGACCCAGGGGCGTCGACATGTCGGTGAGCAGCGCGACGGTGCGCACGCCGTGTGCCCGTCCGAGCTCGACCATCGTGCGGGCCAGCTCCCGGGCGTCGTCGGCGTTCTTCATGAAAGCCCCGGACCCGACCTTGACGTCGAGCACGAGCGCCGACGATCCCTCGGCGATCTTCTTGCTCATGATCGACGACGCGATCAGCGGGATCGACTCGACGGTGCCGGTCACGTCGCGCAGAGCGTAGAGCTTGCGGTCGGCCGGCGCGAGCCCGTCGCCCGCCGCGCAGACGACCGCGCCGACGTCGTTGAGCTGCGCGAGGAACTCCTCGTTCGACAGCCGCGCCCGCCAGCCCGGGATCGCCTCGAGCTTGTCGAGCGTCCCGCCGGTGTGTCCCAGGCCCCGTCCGGACAGCTGCGGCACCGCCGCCCCGCAGGCCGCGACGAGCGGCGCGAGCGGCAGGGTGATCTTGTCGCCGACCCCGCCGGTGGAGTGCTTGTCGACGGTGGGCCGGGTGATCGGCGACAGGTCGAGACGCTCGCCGGAGGCGATCATGGCCGCCGTCCAGGTGGCGATCTCGTCGGGCGTCATGCCGCGCAACAGGATCGCCATGGCCAGCGCCGACATCTGCTCGTCGGCCACTGCGCCGCGGGTGTAGGCGTCGACGACCCAGTCGATCTGGGCGTCGGTCAGCGTGCCGCCGTCGCGCTTGATGCAGATGATCTCGACCGCGTCGAACGTCATGCCAGGTTCTCCGGCCCGAAGGCCTGTGGCAGGACGTCGGTCATCGCCCTGATGCCTTCTGGGGTGTCGAGCAGCAGCTCGCGTCCGCCGTGCTCGTAGAGCAGCTGGCGGCACCGCCCGCAGGGCATGAGCGCCGCCCCCGCGCCGTCGACGCACGCGAACGCGACGAGCCGCCCACCGCCGCTGAGCTGCAACGCCGACACCAGCCCGCACTCGGCGCACAACCCGACCCCGTAGGACGCGTTCTCGACGTTGCAGCCGGACACCACCCGACCGTCGACGACCAGGGCGGCCGCCCCGACGGGGTAGTTCGAGTAGGGCGCGTAGGCGTGGCTCATCGCCGCACGCGCGGCGTCACGCAGGGCCGGCCAGTCGATGTCGGTCACGGGTGAATGCTGTCAGATCGTCACGGGCAGCGAGCGCACGCCGCGAAGCACGAACTCCGGACGCCGCTGGGGCGGCGCCTGCAGCGCGAGGTCGGGGAACCGCTGCAGCAGTGTGTGCAGCGAGGCCTGCAGCTCGACGCGGGCGAGCGGCGCCCCGACGCAGAAGTGGATGCCGGCGCCGAAGCCGAGGTGCGGGTTGTCGGCCCGCCGGACGTCGAACCGGTCGGGGTCGGCGAACACGGCCGGATCGCGGTTGGCCGCCCCGAGCAGCGCCGCGATCTTCGTCCCCGCTCGCACCAGCACGTCGCCGACCGCGGTGTCGGTGGTCGCCGTGCGCTCGAACAGCTGCAGCGGTGAGTCGAACCGGATGAGTTCCTCGACCGCGGTCGGGATCAGCGCCGGGTCGGCGCGCAGCGCGGCCAGCTGCTCACCCTGGCGCAGCAGAGCGGTGACCCCGTTGCCGACCACGTTCACCGTCGCCTCGTGGCCTGCGTTGAGCAGCAGGGTGCAGGTGGTGACCAGCTCGTCCTCGCTCAGGCGGGCGCCGTCGCCGTCGGTCTCGGCGATCAGCGAGGAGATGAGGTCGTCGCCCGGGTCCGCTCGTCGGGCCACGACGAGAGCGCGCAGGTAGTCGACGAATTCCTGCGATGCGCGCTCGGCCGCGACCCGCTGCTCGGGCAGGACGCGGTACTCGTACATCTTGACGATCGCGTTGGACCACGGCCGCAACAGACCCCAATCGCTCTCGGGGACGCCGAGCAGCTCGGCGATCACCTGCACCGGCAGCGGCTCGGCGTACAGCTCGATCAGATCGACGGGCGAGCCGTCGGCCCCGGCGTCGGCGACATCGCCGGCGAGCCGCTGCGCCAGCTCAGCGATCCGTCCACGCAACCGCTCCACGTGGCCGCGTGCGAAAGCGCCCGCGACAAGTCGACGTAGGCGGGTGTGCACCGGCGGCTCGTTCTCGAGCAGCGAGTTGACGTGGATCAGCTCGAACGCGGCCAACGCCTCGTCCGGGCCGGCATCGGCGAACACCCGCGGCGTCCAGATGCGGCCGAGCGTCCGGGTGCGCAGTACGGTGTTCGCCGCAGAGTGGGTGAACGTCAGCCACATGCTCAAGCCCTCGTGCCACTGCACCGCGCCCTCGCGGCGGGCGTCGGCGAAGAACGGGTACGGGTCGGCGACAACCTCGGGTGAGGTGAGGTCGAGCATGCAGCTAGGTCCCCTGCCCCCGACGCCACGGCAACCCGTCGGCGGCGGGCATCCGCAGGCGTTGCGAGGCGAACGCCAGCACGAACAACGTCATGATCTGCGGGGTGTAGGTCGCGAACTCCGACGGGATTCCGCTGGTCGTCTCGTAACAGACGAACACGAGTACGGCGATGACGAAGGTGACCCCGGCCTGGACGAAGCGGCGCCGGTACAGCGCGTACCCCGCGACCAGCGCCAGGATCATCGCGACGAGCAGCAGCAGCGCGTGCACCGTCGCCGAGCCCTCGGACTGCTGCTGCAGCGCGTCGGTGTAGCCGAACAGGCTCGCACCGAGGGCCATGCCGCCCGGGCGCCAGTTGCCGAAGATCATGGCCGCGAGGCCGATGTACCCGCGCCCACCCGTCTGACCGTCGTGGTAGACGCCGGTGTACTCGACGAGGAACGCGCCGGCCAGGCCGGCGAGCAACCCGGAGATGATCACCGCCGTGTACTTGAGCGTGTAGACCTTGACGCCGAGCGTCTCCGCCGCGGTCGGGTTCTCGCCGCACGAGCGCAGGCGCAACCCGAACGAGGTCCGCCACAGCACGAACCAGGTCAGCGGGATGAGCAGGATCGCGATGACTGTGAAGACCGACAGCGAGGAGACGATCCCGTCGACGAGGCCGGCGACGTCGGAGACGACGAACCAGTGATGGGCCTGCAATGTGGTGAGCTGGTTGTCGGCGGACTTCCAGTCGAAGGCGCCGAACACCTTGACCTTGGGCGACTGCGTCGGGCCGCCGCCCGAGGACAGCGCCTTGGTGGTGGTGAAGAAGACGCCGGACAGGTACTTGGCGATACCTGGCGCCAGGATGTTGAGCGCCACGCCGGAGATGATCTGGTCGACGCCGAACCCGACCGTGGCGATCGCGTGCACGACGCCACCGATGAACCCGCCCACCAGACCGCCCACGATGAGCATCCAGGCACTGCCCGTCTGGAAGGCGAAGTCGGCACCGAACCAGGTACCCAGGATCATCATGCCCTCGAGGCCGATGTTGACGACCCCTGCGCGTTCCGACCACAGGCCGCCCAGCCCGGCGAGCATGATCGGCATCGCGGCGTTGATCGCGCCGCCCAGGACGTTGCCGGACGTGAGGTCCGCCGCCCCGCTGATGACACGGGTGAGGCTCAGGATCACGATGCCGAGCAGGGCGACGAGGATCATCCGGCTGGCGCTGCGGTTGACGATGCCGGCCCTGCGATCGGCCTTCAACGTCGCCTGCGGCACCACCTGGGTCGACGGGTCGCGGACGGTCATGCGGCCGCCTCCTGCACCGTGGACAACTCCTGCGCCACCGATTTCTGTTGGCGGGTGAGCGCGTAGCGGCGCACGAGTTCGAACGCGACCACGGCCGAGAGGACGACGACCCCCTCGGCGATCGCGACGACCGAGGTCGGGATGTCGCTGATCTGCAGGATGTTCGACGACGTGTCCAGGAAGGCCCACAGCAGGGAGGAGAAGACGATCCCGATCGGGTTGTTGCGGCCCAGCAGCGCGATCGCGATGCCGGTGAACCCGATGCCCGAGGGCGTGCTCAGCGAGTAGTTGTGTGCATCACCCAGCAGCACCGGCATGTTCACCAACCCGGCCACCGCGCCCGACAGCACCATGGCCACGACGACCATCTTCTTCACGTTCACCCCGCTGGCCTGGGCGGCCGAGGGGGAGCGTCCCGTCGCCCGGAGGTCGAAGCCGAAGCGCGTGCGCGACACCAGCAGCTGGAACGCGACGCCGACGATCACCGCCAGGAAGACCAGGCCGTAGACCTTGGTGGTGGACCCCGGGATCAGCGAGAGTCCGGAGACCTGCCCGGACGGGCCGATCGGCTTGGTCGTCAGGTTCTCGCCGCTCAGTTGGCCGAGACGCTTGGTCGTGAGCAGGTAGGCGATGATCCCGGTGGCGATGAAGTTCAGCATGATCGTCGAGATGACCTCGCTGACGCCGCGGGTCACCTTCAGCACGCCGGCGATCCCAGCCCAGATCGAACCCACCAGCATCGCGACGACGATGATCGCGACCTGGTGCAGCCCGTTCGGCAGGGCGTACTCGCCCCCGAACGCCGCCGCCAGGATCGCGGCCAGCTGGTACTGGCCGTCGACGCCGATGTTGAACAGGTTCATCCGGAAGCCGATCGCCACCGCGATGGCCGACAGGTAGTAGGTGGTGGCCTGGTTGATGATCGCCGTGATCTGGTCGGCGCCGGTGGCGTAATCGACCATCTGGCGCAGCGCGTCGACCGGATTGTGATGGGTCAGCAGCAGCACCGCGGAGGTGACCAGCGACGCGAACGCGAGGGCGACCAGCGCCGCGAGCGCTCCCAGCAGCAGCTGGCTGACGCGCTGCCTCATGCCTGCTCCGCGCCGGTCATGGCCGCACCGAGGTCGGACGGCGTCACCGTCGACGGATCCATGGAGGCGACCAGGCGCCCGCGCAGGATGACCTGGAGGGTGTCGGACATGCCGATGAGCTCGTCGAGGTCGGCCGAGATCAGCAGCACGGCCAGCCCCTCCGCGCGGGCGTCGCGCAATTGGTCCCAGATCGCCGCCTGGGCGCCGACGTCGACCCCGCGGGTCGGGTGGGAGGCGATAAGGACGCCGGGCTTCGCGCTCATCTCGCGCCCGACGATGAGCTTTTGCTGATTGCCGCCGGACAGCGACGACGCGGGAACGTCGATCCCCGGTGTCCGAACGTCGTACTCGGCGACGATCCGGGCGGTATCGCGCTTCGCGGATCGGACGTCGATGAACGGGCCGGTGGCGTTCGGCCGCTCGGTCTGGTGCCCGAGGATGCGGTTCTCCCAGAGCGGCGCGTCCAGCAGCAGTCCCTGCCGATGGCGGTCCTCGGGGATGTAGCCGATGCCCGCCGTGCGACGGCGACGGGTGTTCCAGTGGGTGATGTCGTCCTTGCCGACGACGATCGAACCGGCCGAGACCGGACGCAGCCCCAGGATCGCCTCCACGAGCTCGGCCTGGCCGTTGCCCTCGACCCCGGCGATGCCGACGATCTCGCCCTGCCGGATCGTCAGCGACACGTCGTCGAGCAGCGGCCGACCGTCGGCGGAGCGGACGGTGAGGTTCGTGATCGCGAGCTGGACGGTGTCCATGACGGTCGACTCGCGCAGCTCCGGGACGGGCAGTTCGCTGCCGACCATCAGCTCGGCCAGCTGCCGCGCGGTGGTGCGGGACGGGTCGACGGTGTCGACGGTGGTGCCACGCCGGATGACGGTGATCGCGTCGGCCACGGACAGCACCTCGTCGAGCTTGTGGGAGATGAACAGCACCGTCAGGCCCTCGGCCTTGAGCTCGCGCAGGTTCGCGAACAGCTCGTCGACCTCCTGCGGCACGAGCACCGCGGTCGGTTCGTCCAGGATGAGGATCCGGGCGCCGCGGTAGAGCACCTTGCAGATCTCGACGCGCTGCCGGTCACCGACGCCGAGTTCCTCGACCAGGACGTCGGGACGCAACCCCAGGCCGTAGGAGTCGGAGATCTCGCGGATCTTCGTCCGGGCGCGACGCTTGTCGAGCAGGCCCGCACGCGACGGCTCCGCCCCGAGCACGATGTTCTCCAGGACCGTCAGGTTGTCCGCGAGCATGAAGTGCTGGTGCACCATGCCGATGCCGGCCTTGATCGCGTCCGCGGGCGAGGAGAAGCGCACAGGCTCGCCGTCGATCTCGATCGAGCCCTCGTCCGGGCGATGCATCCCGTAGAGAGTCTTCATCAGGGTGGACTTGCCGGCACCGTTCTCACCGACGATCGCGTGCACCTCACCGCGTCGGACCGCGATGTTGATGTCGCTGTTGGCCACGACGCCCGGGTAGCGCTTGGTGATTCCCTGCAACCGCACCGCGGTGGCCGCGGCGGAAGGTTCCTGCGGGGCGGTGTCCTCGGTAGTTGCGACCATCCCCAGCTCTCCATGTCTCAGGCAGGCCAACCCGGTCCGGGGTGACGGTATACGCCACCCCGGACCGGGCTGCAGGACGCGTCAGATCGAGGTCGGAACCGTGATCTTGCCGTCGATGATCATCTGCTTGTAGGAGTTGATCTTCGCTTCGTACGGCTTGATCTTGACGTTCGACGTGGCATAGCCGACGCCGTTGTCCTTCAGGCTGAAGCGCTCGATACCCGCCTTGAACTGGCTCTTCACGTCGGCGGAGATGAAGTCGAACACCGCCGTGTCGACGCCCTTGAGCGCGGAGGTCAGGATGAGGCTGCGCTCGTTCGCGGGCGCCGTCTGGTACTGGTCGGAGTCCACGCCGATGGCCAGCTTGTTGTCCTGCTTGGCCGCGTCGAACAGGCCGGCACCCGAACCGCCGGCAGCGGCATAGACGACATCGGCACCGTTGCCGTACATCCCCAATGCTGCCGACTTGCCCTTGGCCGGGTCGCTGAAACCGCCGAAGTCCGGCGGCTGCGTCAGGTACTTGGCCTGCACCGTGATGCTGGGGTTGACGGCCTTGACGCCCGCCTGGAAGCCGGCCTGGAACTTCTGGATCAGCGGCTCGTTGACGCCGCCGATGAAGCCGACGTTCTTGGTCTTGCTGGCCAGCGCCGCAGCGACACCGACGAGGAACGAACTCTCGTTCTCGGTGAAGAGCAGGCAGGTGACGTTCGGCAGCACGCCGGTGCCGCCCTGCGCCTTCGTGGTGCAGTTGCCGCCGTCGTCGACGATCGCGAAGTGGACCTTCGGGTACTGGGGGACGACCTTCTGGACGGCCGTGGCGTAGGCGAAGCCCACCGCCACGATCGGGTTGTAACCCGACTGTGCGAGCAGCGTCAGGCGGCTCTCCTTGGCCTGCTCGGTCTCGCCGGTGGTCGCCGCGAGCTCCTTGGTCTTCACGCCCAACGAGGTCTCGGCCTTGTCCAGGCCTGCGGCCGCGAGGTCGTTGAAGGACTTGTCACCGCGACCGCCGACGTCGTAGGCCATGCCGACCTTGACATCCGACTTCGTCGACGACGAGCCACTGGGGCTGCTGCTGCCGCCTGCCGAGGCAGTGCTGCTGGTCGAACCGGTGCTGCTGCTGCCGCACGCCGAGAGCACCAACGCGGCGCCGACCGCGATAGCCCCCAGCTGCATCCCACGCAGTGAGCGCAAGATCGATCTCCTTCGCTGTCATGTTCATGGTCCGGGTCGTCCCTGATCCAGCCGGCCTGGAGGCCGGCTGTGGACGAACCTGGTGATCCGAGCACCCTAAGGCCTCCATGAGGGCCTCCACGGCCGGCCGGCAGGACGAAACCAGATCGTTGCGTGCCGCAGCACCCTCAGCCGGCGCTGTCGCAGAATATTAGGCATGCCTAATATCTGTGGCATCCTGCTCATATGACGATGTCGACAACCCTGCTGCTCGGCTTCATCGCGGGCGTCACGATCCTGTTCGGTCTACCTGTCGGCCGGATGCGGCGGCCCGCACCCGCGCTGCGGGTGTTCCTCAACGCCACCGCGGTCGGCGTGCTGATGTTCCTGTTCTGGGACGTGCTGGCGGCAGCATGGGAACCGATCGACGCCGCGCTCGGCTCAGTGCACGACGGCACAGGCGGTCTGGGCCCGGCCCTCGGCTACGGCAGCCTGTTCGCGGGCGGGCTGGCGGTCGGCCTGCTGAGCCTGGTCGCCTACGACCGCTACATGGCTCGCGCCGCCGCGAACCAGGGACGCGGCGGTCCTGGAACCATGGCGGTGAGCGATCGGTTCGCGCCCACGCGCGGTCCCGCCACGTGGTCTCCCGCGCGTCGCCTGTCGCTCCTGATCGCCGTGGGCATCGGGCTGCACAACTTCGCCGAGGGCCTGGCCATCGGTCAGGCAGCGGCGAGCAACGCGATCGCGCTGGCCACCGTGCTCGTCATCGGGTTCGCACTGCACAACGCCACTGAGGGTTTCGGCATCGTGGCGCCGCTGGCCGCGGAGGCGCAGGAGGCTGAGATCGACGGTGTCGACTCCCGACCGAGCTGGCGGTTCCTGCTCGCGATGGCTGCGATCGGCGGCGGGCCCACCTTCGTCGGCACCGCCGTCGGCCACAACTTCACCTCCGAGCCGGTCAGCGTCGTGTTCCTCACCCTCGCCGCCGGGTCGATCGTCTACGTCATCGCGCAACTGCTCGGCGTCGCGGCACGCGCCAAGCGCACGGATCTGGTGGCGTACGGCCTGCTGCTGGGCATCCTTGCCGGCTTCATCACCGACGCCGTCGTCTCTGCCGGCGGCGCGTGACGCGAGCGGGTAGCGCTACTTGATGGTGATGAGGCGTGCCTGCCCGGTCACCAGGTGAGGTTCGGACGTGTGACTGGTGAACTCGAAGGTGATCAGCAGGTAGCGACCCGAAGCGCTGTGGTTGCTCGTGACGACACGTTTCCCAGGCGACAGCAGCGACAGGAGTACGACCGACGTCGACACGCGACCGAGCGTGTCGATGCTGGGCTTGGCCAGGAACTTCTGCAGTTCGGCGGCGGAGACGTTCTTGGCCACGCCCACCAGGTCCAGTTCGTGGAGGTGGCTGCTCGAATTGGTGAAGCGCAGTTCGCTGGTCGTGGACAGCGTCGCGGGTCCGCTCACCGTGTCGTGTTTGCTGACGGTGACCGCCGTGGACTTCGGCGCAGCAGCGTTGGTCGTGGCCCCGGAGACCCGCAACCTCGCGATCGTTGCCGTCCGGATGGTGTCGGCGGACAGGTCGGCCAGGTAATAGGTCCGCCGGCTCAGCCGTACGAAGCTGTGACCCTTGCCGGGCACGGTCGCGGCCGCGTAGAAGTCCTTGATCAGGCCGGCCGCGGTGTCGGCGTTCAGGTCCTTGGCCAGGGCGGCCGCGCCGGCTGAGTGTCGCGGGGTGACCAGCAGGACATCTCGGCTACCGGTGTTCCGGACATCGGCAAGACCAGGCCTCGTCGTCTTCGCAATGATCACGTGGTGCTTGCTGGTGACGTGCACCGGGATGCTCGCTCGAGAGTGGTGGGCGCGCGGGGCCGCGACGGCAGGCCCGCTGGTCACGAGGACGGCCGTCAGGGCGGCAGCGGTCGCCGCGGCAAAGATGCTGGTGCGGGTCATGGTCTCGAGCTTCCGTGTCAGGTGAGGCCGCGCACCCGCGCGACGGCTCATTGTGAGCGCTGCGGCCAACGTGTCAATGAATGGCTTCGCCGGCACCCGAGGCGGCTCCCAGAACTCTCCAGCATGATGGACGTCTCGCAGCGCGCGAGGCAACCTGCGCCCGGCGGTTTGCGTCCCCTGTTCAGAAGACCGTCGAAAGGACGCGAATCACGATGAGCCGCCAGCCGAACCCCACCATCACCCGACGCGCATTGCTCACCGGGGCCGCAGCAACCGGCGTCGCCGGGCTGCTGGCAGCCTGCTCGGGCTCCACGACTGCGCATAGCGCCGGCACCAGCGCCACGAAGACCACTGGCGCTGCGACACCGGCTTCCTCCGCGGCCGCAGCCGGTACGACGTCGCCCTCGCCGAGCGCGTCGGCCACGGCGCCGACGGCTGCGGCGGTGAGCGCACGCGAGATCACGGTGAGATCCCAGCTCGACGACGGCACCGTGGTGGGCGTCGGGATGCCCATCGTGCTGACGTTCGAGCCGGCACCGACGGACGCGGCTGCGTTCGTCGCTGCCGCGAAGGTGACGGTCGACGGCAGGCCGGCGAACGGCGCGTGGCACTGGTCGAAGCCGTACGCCGGTCAACCGATCCAGGCCCACTACCGCACCCAGGACTACTGGCCGGCCAACGCGACGATCAAGCTCGAGCTGCCCATCGGCGGGGTCGCCGCGGGCAAGGGGCTCGCCTACAGCGGCGCACTCACCTCGCTGACCCTGCGCACCGGCGACAAGCGGGTCACCACGGTCAACGGAAAGACCGAGCGCGCGACCGTCATGGTCAACGACAAGCTCTACCGCACCATGAAGGCCTCGCTCGGCAAGTCCTCGACACCGACCACGACCGGCACGAAACTCGTCATGCAGAAGGGCGAGGACGTCCCCGGGACGCACCGGCTGCGGGCCAACGGCGCGGTCCGCATGCAGAACACCGCACACACCTACGACCTGATGGTCGACTGGTCGGTGCGCGTCACGCAGTCCGGCGAGTACCTGCACGCCGCCCCGTGGAACTCCGAGATCGGCCAGGTCAGCACGTCCGACGGTTGCACGAACCTCTCCGTCGCCGATGCGAAGTGGTACTACAACTTCTCCCGCGTCGGTGACGTCGTGGTCCATGAGAAGACCGGCGGCTCCCCCATCCAGCTGTGGGACGGCTACACCGACTGGAACGTGCCGTGGTCGACCTGGCAGAAGGGCGGCCTGCTCGCGCCGACCTGATCCACCATCAGCAGGGTGTGGCCGGCGGGTCGGCGGGGACCGGCGCGAGGTGGTTGTAGACGCCACCGGTGCCGGCCTTCTGGATCGCTGAGTCGTCGGTGTCCGCCCGCGACGTTGCGAAGCCGGGCACCGAGGCGCAATCGGCGTCGTTGCGTACCGGGATCGCGGCACCGCCGGCGGTCCAGTACGTCTTGGACTCCCCCTGCAGGTGCTGCACGTCGAAGCTGATGGCCCCGATCAGGAAGTGGCCGTCGGCGGGCTGCGCGCGTAACCGGTCGTACGGTGCCGGGCCACCCGCGAGTTCGATCGCGCGGGCGTCGACCCGCACCATGTCCAGGAAGCCTTCGGCCATGTTCTTGGTCGTGGGGACGTACACCGGCGCCCCGCCGGAGACGACGAAGGTGGTGACCTGCTGCCCGGGTCGGCCGATCGCAGCCAGCTGGGTGAAATCTGCGGGGTAGCGGCGCACCACCGTCCACGCGCCGGAACCGGCGTGGGCTATCGCCGCGGCATCGATCGGCAGCGTCGGACGTCGGCCGGAGTAGACCGCCCAGGAGCTCACGTAGATCGGCGCACCGCCGGCGAGGGAGTAGACCCGGCCATCCGCGGTCCGCACGAATCTGGGTAGTACCCGTGTCCCGTCCGTGATGTGACCGGCCAGAGAACCTCGTGTCGACAGGTCACGACCGGCCAGAGCGGCCGCCACCGTGAGCCCGTCCACGTCGGCGTAGGCGTGAACCCCACCGACCGCGGCCCACGACGACACGAACACCGGTGCCCCGGCGATCAACTCGTACACCCGCCGGTCCGGCAGGGATCGGATGAACGCGCCGTCGGATGCCTCGGGCGCATCGTCGAACTGCTTCCTCGACAGGCGGGTGACCGGGCGGGGTCCGCCGAAGGAGTCCCACGAGTGCACCCGCACGAGACCGTGGCCGGCGACGCTGTAGACGGCGCCCGCGTAGCTCACGAACGAGCCGTCGGCCGGCAACAGCTTCACCGACGACGCCGAGGCGACACCGGGCGCAGCCAAATTGGACGCCGCACCGACAATTACCCCGATGAACAGCACAACCGCCCGAACGCGCATTCTTCGGGGCTTTAGTTTCCACTGATCCACGCGGTGAACTGTAGGGCTGAATTGCGCCCGCCGACAGTCATCCCGTGATCGTCAGCTCAAGAGCGGGGGTCATGATTCGGCGGCCCTCGCCGAGGTCCAGGCCGGCGGTCAGGTGCCACGTTCCCGGCGGGACGGAGTACCCGAGGTCGGGCACGAAGCTGGCGGTCCCGACGAGCAGCGGTACCCGCACCGTCTGCGCAGGC